>NZ_FZMO01000097.1 GCF_900197875.1 Frankia canadensis
TGCCACCACCGTCTGACGGCCCCGGCCCCGGCCCCCGGTGGCGTGCCTCGCCCGGCTCAGGCGCCGGGCCCTGTCACGCCGCTGGCGGCGGGCCGTCGCCGCGCTCCACGCCGAGACATGCGGCGGGGGCCGCCCGCGACGCTGCGAGCGGCCCCCGGGTCCCGGTGGTCAGGAGGTACTCGCCGCCGACGCCGTCGTCCCCGCCGGCGCCTGCTCGCCCGACACGACCGGGGCGCGCAGCTGGGCGGGGACCGCGGCGGGAGCATCACCGGCGCGGGCCGGGGCGGCCTCGATGCCACCGCGGCGCAGGTAGGACCACCACGTCACGGCGGCCATGACGACGAACAGGCCGATGTAGACCCACAGCGCCGGAGCGATCGTGCCGTACGCCTTGTTGGACTGGGCGTAGATGATCGGCACCAGGAAGCCGCCGAACGCGCCGACCGCCGAGCAGATGCCGATGGCGCCCGCGGCCTCCTCCCGCGCCCGGCGCATGGCGCCTGCGTCCCCACCGTTCTCCCGGCCGCGGCGGGCGAAGATGGCCGGGATCATCCGGTAGGTGGAGCCGTTTCCGATCCCGCTGGCCAGGAACAGCAGCATGAACGAGGCGAAGAACAGTCCGAAGTTCGGATGGTCGAGGATCTTTCCCTTCGGGCCGATGGACGCGACCGCGCCGAGCCCGCCGAGTGTCATCGCCGCGAACGCGGCCACCGTCACCCTGGCGCCGCCGAGCCGGTCACCGAGCCGACCGCCGAGCGGACGGGCCACCGAACCGACCAGCGCACCGAGGAATCCGTAGCTGAGCGCGACGTCGGCCCGGTCGAACAGCGCCGGGTTCTTCAGCAACGCCGGAAACGCCGTCGAGTACCCGATGAAGGAGCCGAACGTACCGATATAGAGAAAGGACATGATCCAGGTCTGGCCACGGCGCGCCGCCGACGCGGTGGAGGCGACATCGGCGCGCGCGTCACGGAGATTGTCCATGAACAGCAGGGCACCGACCGCGGCGATGATCGCCAGCGGAATGTAGATCAGCCCGATCCGGGCGAGCGCCGTGCCGGTGCCGGCCGCGATCACGGTGGCCCCGAGCTTCTGGATCACGGCCACGCCCAGGTTGCCGCCGGCCGCGTTCAGCCCGAGCGCCCAGCCCTTCTCCTTCTCCGGGTAGAAGAAGGAGATGTTCGTCATCGACGACGCGAAGTTCCCGCCCCCGACGCCGGCCACCGCCGCGATCAGCAGCAGCCAGCCCATGGACAGCTCGGGATGCTGCACCGCCCACATCATCAGCCCACAGGGGACGATGAGCAGCAGCGCCGAGAAGATGGTCCAGTTCCGCCCACCGAAGGCGGGGACCGCGAAGGTGTAGGGCAGCCGCAGGAAGGCCCCCACGCCGGAGGGCACCGCCACCAGCCACAGCTGCTGGTCGGTGGTGAGCGAGAATCCGGCCGGCCCCGGCCCGCCATGCGAGTTCGCGCCCATCTTGATGACCAGAATGCTCCACATGACCCACACGGAGAAACCGAAGTGCTCCGCGACCACGGACCAGAGAAGGTTCCGGCGGGCGATACGGCGACCGGTGCCGTTCCAGAACTCGGCATCCTCGGGACGCCACTCGTCGATCCACCGGCCTGATCGGCGGCCACCCCGCCCTGAGCGGGCCGGGTCCGTGTCGGATGTGCTCATGATGGGGGCTCCTCGGGCCGGTCACGAATACAGGTCATCTCGTCGCCGGCGACGCTAGGGATCACGTGTTTCGCCCCCTCCGACCGACCGATTACACGCCGGGAAAACACTTCTCTCGCCGCTCCCGTGCCCCCGGTGAGCGCTGTCTCGAACCTCCTCGACCATAGGGCATGGCGGCCGTCGGGCGTTCGTGTCACAACGGGGTTTCGGGTGCGTCACCGGTCGTCGGCGCGGGGTGTGTGAGGGCCGTAATCGAGGCTCCACGCCCGGCGTGACGCCCCGGAAACGTGGCCTGCCTACGGTCGGGACGCACCCGGTCACGCCGCCGGGCCCGCCCCCGACCGCGGAGGATGTGGTGTCCCCGTACCAGGCCCGACCCCCTGCGACCCGGACCATGGCGATCCTCCACGACGCCTCGACCTCCGCCCCTGACCCGTCGGCCTCGCCCGAGCCGCGCCCGGCCGAGGGCGCGGGCGAGGGCGGCCCCGTCCGCTCGGTGTGCTCCTACTGCGGGGTCGGCTGCGGGATGCTGCTCGACGTCGACGTCACGGCCCCGGGCGGCAGCCGGCTGCGCAGGGTCGCCGGCGACCGGGAGCATCCGGCGAACGCCGGGCGGCTGTGCACCAAGGGTGCGACCAGCGCCGAGATGCTGGCCGCGCCCGGTCGCCTCGCCACGGCGCGGATCCGGTCCGAGCGCGGCGGCGAGCCCGTCGACACTGCGCTGGACGAGGCGATCGTGACGGTCGCCGACCGGCTGCGGGCGATCATCGACGAGCACGGCCCGGACGCCGTCGCCCTGTACGTGTCGGGGCAGATGACCCTGGAGGCGCAGTACCTGGCGAACAAGCTCGCGAAGGGCTTCATCGGCACCAACCAGATCGAGTCGAACTCGCGGCTGTGCATGGCCAGCGCCGGCAGCGGCTACAAGCTGTCCCTCGGCGCCGACGGGCCGCCGGGCTCGTACGACGACTTCGACCACGCCGATCTCTTCCTCGTCATCGGGTCGAACATGGCCGACTGCCACCCGATCCTGTTCCTGCGGCTGATGGAACGGGTCCGCGCCGGCGCGAAGCTGATCGTCGTCGACCCGCGGCGCACCGCCACCGCCGCCAAGGCGGACCTGTTCCTGCAGGTCAGGCCAGGCACGGACCTGGCGCTGCTCAACGGGCTGCTGCATCTGCTGGCGCAGGCCGGCCAGCTCGACAAGGTGTTCATCGACGAGCACACCGACGGCTGGGACGCGATGCCCGCCCTGCTCGCCGACTACCCGCCGGACGCCGTCGCCGCGATCACCGGCCTCGCCGAGGACGACCTGCGCCAGGCGGCGTCGTGGATCGGCGCCGCCGCCGGCACCTGGATGAGCTGCTGGACGATGGGCCTCAACCAGAGCACCCACGGCACCTGGAACACGAACGCCCTGGTCAACCTGCATCTGGCGACGGGTGCGATCTGCCGTGAGGGCGCCGGGCCGTTCTCGCTGACCGGCCAGCCGAACGCGATGGGCGGCCGGGAGATGGGATACATGGGCCCTGGCCTGCCCGGGCAGCGCTCCGTGCTGGACGCCGCCGACCGCACGTTCGTCGAGCAGCGCTGGGGCCTGCCCCCGGGCCGGCTGCGCACCGACATCGGCCGCGGCACCGTGGAGATGTTCGAGAAGATGGCCGCCGGCGACATCCGGGCCTGCTGGATCATCTGCACCAATCCCGTCGCCTCGGTCGGAAACCGCGCCACCGTCCTCGCCGGCCTCGCCGCCGCGGAACTCGTCGTCGCCCAGGACGCCTACGCCGACACCGAGACCAACGCCCACGCGGACGTCCTGCTGCCGGCGTCGATGTGGGCGGAGACCGACGGCGTGATGGTGAACTCGGAGCGCAACCTCACCCTCACCCGCCGGGTCGTGGACCCGCCGGGGGAGGCGCTGGCGGACTGGCAGATCATCGCCCGCGTCGCCGCCGCGATGGGCTACGGCGAGGCGTTCGACTACGCGAGCGCCGAGGACGTCTTCGCCGAGATCCGCGGGTTCCACAACCCGGCCACCGGCTACGACCTGCGCGGTGTCAGCTACGAACGGCTGCGGGAGGGTCCGGTGCAGTGGCCGGCCGCGCCCGGCGCCGACGCGCGCAACCCGATCCGCTACCGCAACGACGGGGTGAGCCAGCCGCTGCTGACCCGCGCCGACGGCTCCCGCCCCCGCCTGGTGTTCGCCACGGCCGGGGGGCGCGCCGTGTTCCACCCCCGCCCGCACGTGCCACCCGCCGAGATGCCCGACGACGACCATCCGTTCTGGCTCAACACCGGCCGCGTCGCGCACCAGTGGCACACACTGACCAAGACCGGGCGGGTCGCGAAGCTCAACCGGCTCAACGGCGGCCCGTTCGTCGAGGTCAACCCGCACGATGCCGGCAAGCTGGGCATCGCGGACGGCGACAGTGTCGCGATCGTCTCGCGGCGCGGCCGGGCCGTGCTACCAGCGGTCGTCACGGACCGGGTGCTGCCCGGCGGATGCTTCGCCCCGTTCCACTGGAACGACCTGTACGGCGAGGACGTGACCGTCAACGCTGTCACGAACGACGCCGTGGACCCGATCTCGTTCCAGCCCGAGCTGAAGGCCTGCGCCGTCGCCCTCGCCCGGGTCGACGCCGAGCCGCCGGCCGCGCCCGCGGCGGATGCTCCCCCCACCGGCGACGCCCTGGCCGGCGGCGCGCCGCAACGCGGCGACCAGGCGGGCGATGACCAGGCGGGCGGCGATCAGGCGGGCGGCGCACGGACCGCCACTGACCAGGCCGCCACTGACCAGGCCACCGCGGCTGGCCCACTCGGTACCGCCGACACCGCGGCGGCGTCGCCGTCGGGCGCGATGGCCGCGGCCGCGGGCGGGTTGAACGCCGTGCTCGGCCTCACGACCGCCCCGCCGGTCCTCACCGAGCCGCAACGTCACTACCTGACCGGCTTCCTCGCGGCGCTGGGCGCATCCCCACCGTTCCCCGGGGTCACCCCACGCCTGCCGGACGACGCGCCGTTCGAGCCGAACACCGCCGGCTGGATCAACGGATTCCTCGCCGGCGGCCTGGCCAGGGCGACCCCCTCCCCTGGTCACTCCCCCGCCATCGCTCCTACCGCCCCCGGCACTGGCATTGATCCCGGCACAGGCATTGATCCCGGCACTGGCGCGGGCGCCGGGTCACACCGCGCCGGCGGCGCGGACGGTGTCGAGGGCGGACCGGACGGCGATCGGGCCGGCGGTCCCGGCGACGGCGCGGACGCGGCCGGGGCGCGGACGGTGCAGGTGCTGTGGGCGTCGCAGACCGGCAACGCCGAGCAGGCCGCGGACGCCGTGCGCCAGCGTCTCGACGAGGCGGGCTGGTCCACGCGGCTGCGGGCGATGACCGAACCCGCCGGCGACGTGCTGCGCGAGCCGGGCGATCTGATCGTGGTGAGCAGCACCTTCGGCGACGGCGACGCCCCGGACAACGGCGAGGCGTTCTGGACGACGCTGCGCGCCGCCGACGCCCATCGGCTGGAGGGTCGCCGTTTCGCCGTGCTGGCTCTCGGGGACTCCAGCTACGCCGAGTTCTGCGGCCACGGTCGCCGGCTCGACCAGCGGCTCGCCGAGCTCGGTGCGCAGCGCCTCGTTCCCCGCGTCGACTGCGAACCCGAGTACGACGACGCCCTCGCCGACTGGCTCGACCGCGTCGTCACCGCCCTCGCGGACGTCCCCACGGCTCCCGCCGCCGACGGCTCCGCGGACGCCAACGACGCCACCGACGCCGCTGGCATCACCGCGGCTGCCGGAGCCCCTGACGCCGGCCTGGCGACGGCGGGCCGTGTCCCGCGGCCCCGCGCGTCCGGCGAACCGACGGCCCGTGCGCCGCGGGTGGGGACGCGGCAGGCGGACGTCCCCGGCGGCGGGGCACCGTCGCGGGCGAACCCGCATCCGGCGCCACTCGTCGGCAACCTGCTGCTGAGCCGGGCGGGCTCGGAGAAGGAGGTGCGGCGGTTCACGTTCGACCTGTCCGACGGGGCGGTCGACTACGCCGTCGGCGACGCCCTCGGGGTGTGGCCGGCCAACTGTCCGCGTCTGGTCGACGAGTGGCTCGAGCTCACCGGCCTCGACCCGGCCGCCGTCGTCGACCTGGACGCACGCACCGATCTGCGCGGACCGGGCGGCGCCGGCGGGACGATGACGCTGGCCGCCGCGCTGCGTCAGCGGCTGGACATCACCTCGGTGCGCCCCGAGCTGCTGCGCTTCGTCGCCGAGCGGACCCACGACCCGCGGCTGCGCTCGCTGCTGCGCCCGGACAACCAGCTCGAACTCGCCAAGTGGACGTGGGGCCGGCAGGCCGCGGACGTCCTGACCGAGTACCCGGTGCGGGCCGACGCCGAGGAGTGGCTGGGGGTGCTGCGCGCGCTGCGGCCACGGCTGTACTCGATCTGCTCGTCACCGCTGGTCGACCCGCGCGCGGTGAGCCTGACGGTGTCCGTGGTGCGCTTCGCGGGCGGCGACGGCCGGGCCCGCAAGGGCGTGTGCTCGACCTACCTCGCCGACGCCGATCCGGGCCTGCCGGTGCCGGTGTTCGTGCAGCGCTCCCCGCACTTCCGCCCGCCGGCCGACGACGGCGCACCCGCGATCATGATCGGGCCAGGGACGGGGGTGGCGCCGTTCCTCGGCTTCCTGCAGGAGCGCCGGGCCCGCGGGGCCCGCGGCCGCAACTGGCTGTTCTTCGGCGAGCAGCGCCGCGCCACCGACTTCTACTACGCCGACGACCTCGCCGAGCTCGCCGACGCCGGCACCCTGAGCAGGCTCGACCTGGCGTTCTCCCGCGATCAGCGGGCCCGCGTCTACGTCCAGGACCGCATGCGCGAGCACGCGGCCGAGCTGTGGTCGTGGCTGTGCGACGGCGCGCACGTCTACGTGTGCGGGGACGCCACCCGCATGGCCCGCGACGTCGACCGGGCGCTGCGCGAGATCGCCGAGGCGCACGGCAGGCTCGACGCGGACGAGGCCGCCGCCTATGTCCGCCAGCTCGCCGCCGACCATCGCTACGTCCGCGACGTCTACTGAGGTCGCGGGAAAGCCTGGCCCGGACGTCAGCCCGCGCCGCGGGCGGGCCTGGGCCACGGGCGGGCCTGGGCCGGGCGCGGGCTGACGCGGGGCGCCGTCGCCGGAGACTCGGACGGCGGCGCCGCGGACTCCGGTCGGCGGCGGGAGCAGGGGACGGGCCGAACCGGATCCGCGGGCATGGGGCGCGCCGGTGCGGGCGCGAGGACCGAACGGGTCAGGTGCCGAGCACGAGGTTGGTGCCCCGCACGTTGACGGAGGCGGCCGGCAGCGGGGCCGGCGCGGGGCCGCCCTTGACCGAGCCGTCGGCGATGCTGAACCGGCTGCCGTGGCAGGGGCACATGATCAGGCCGTCGCTGACCTTGTTGACCTGACAGCCCTGGTGCGTACAGGTGCTGCTGAACGCCTTGAAGCTGCCCGCGGTCGGCTGCGTCACCACGACCTTCTGCGCGGAGAAGATCATGCCGCCGCCGACGGGGACCTCGCTGGTCGCGCCGAGGACGGTCCCGCCCGCGCCGGCGCCGGCGTCCGCGGAGGGAGCGGCGGAGCTCGCCCCGCCGTAGGCGCCACCCGAACCCGTCGTGCTCGACGGAGCCGCGTTGGAGTCGCCAGAGCTGCCGCAGCCGGCGAGCACGAGGCCGGCACCGGCCCCGACGGCGGCGACCCCCAGCACGCCGCGCCGGGACGCCGCCCGGCCCTGGCCCGAGGCCTCGTCGGCGGCGTGCCGCGCGCAGGGGGAGTCCGGCCCGCAGGTGATGGCCCGCTCGGTGGCGGCGGGGGCGAGCTCGGGAAGGGAGGCCATGCGTCTGCTCCTTGTACGTCGTCGGGCCGTGCCGTGCCAGGATCAGGTTCACCGAGGGACACGGACGGGAGCCCTGGCCGGTTCAGCCGCAAATGGTGTGATTTCGGAAAACACGGTGCTCGGACGATCGTCCCTGGTCGGCACCAGCTCGGTGGATCATGGGGACAGCGGACGTGCGGCGCCGGGGGTGGCGCCGCGGGGGTGGCGCCTGGGTCGGTCGGGCCGTGCCCGGTCGCCAGCCTCGCCGTCACCCCTGACCACCATTCGTCACCGTGCAGCCACACTGTCGCATGCGCGACACCACGCCGTGTGTAACCCCGGTACCTATCTCCTGGTGTGCTGAGGACGGCGACGGTGCCGGGTGTCCAGCCACACCCGGGAAGGACCAGGCGGCAGGCCCGGCGAGCGACGGGGGCGGAGGCGCCACACGGTGATCGGCGACGCCCGGAGGGGACGGCGGATGCCCGGCGCGGCCCACGCGTCCGCTGAGGGGCCGCCGGCCCCCGGCGGCGACGCGAGCGCGGTCCCGGGCGCCGAGGCGGGGCCGAGGCTGCGCGTCGTCGGAACGGAGGACGTCTACCCGAACTGGGACGCGATCTACCGGGACAACATCGACCGGATCTACCGCCTGATGTACGCCAAGGTCGGCAACCGGGCCGATGCCGAGGACCTGACCGCCGAGGTCTTCCTGACCGCGCTGCGGCCGCTGCGGGTGTCGGCGAGTGTCGGCGAGGTCCGCGCCTATCTGCTCGCCGTCGCCCGCACGACCCTCGCCGCCCACTGGCGGCGCACCCTGGGGATCGTGGTGACGACACTGGATGGTGAGCAGCTGGAGGCGGCCGCCGGCCAGAGTCGCGAGACGACCCCGGACGCCGGCGGCGGCTCGTCCACGGCCGGGCCGGCGGACGGTCAGGCCCCGCAGGCGGAGACGATCCTGGCCGGGCTGTCACCACGGGACGAACGGATCCTGAGGCTACGGTTCCTGGAGTCGCGGTCGATTCGGGAGGCGGCGGCCGAGCTGGGGGTGACCGTCGCGAACGCGAAGGTCCTCCAGCACCGGGCGTTGCGCCGGGCGGCCGAGCTGACCCGGCGGAGGGAGGCGTGATGCGACGTGACCCGCGCCGGCGCGGTGCGCGCCGACCCGATGCGCGCGACCACATCGAGGATCTGCTCGCCGACCGCCGGCCCCAGCCGTTCCCGGCCACCGACGAGGACGCCGCCGAGCTGCGGGCCGCCATCACCCTGCGCGCCGCGGCGCCCGGCGCCGACACCCCCGACCCGGACTTCGTCGCCGCCCTGCACCGACGGCTGGCCGCGGCCGCCGAGGCCGACGCACGGGCGGACGTCGAGGGGCGGGCCGACGCCGGAACCGCTCTCACCGGCGAGCACGCACGGCCGCCGGCGTCGGCACAGGCCAACCCACCCGAGACGAGGCCCGCCGGTGAGGCCGCGGCCGGCCCGCCGCGGCCCGCGCTCGGTGAGGCGCGGCGCACGGGGGGCGGCACGCGGCGGCGGTTCGTGACGGTCGGATCGATCGCGGCGGCGGGGACCGCGGCCGGCGTGGCGGTCGGGGCTGTCGTCGGGCGCGCGACCGGCGACGACGACGCGCCCTCGACGACCGCGACCGACGACGTCCTGATGCCCACGACGGCGTCCTGGTGGACCGTCGCGACCAGCCAGGACCTGCCGGAGGGCGGCGTGCGGGCGTTCGACCTCGGCACGGTGTCGGGTTTCGTGCGGCGCACGGAAGGCCAGGTCCGTGCCGTGTCCGGTGTCTGCACCCACCAGGGCTGCCAGCTCGCCCTCGACGCGGCGGCCCGCCGCCTCGCCTGCCCCTGCCACCGGACGGTCTTCGCCCTGACCGGCGAGGTCGTCCACTCCCAGCTGCGCACACCGCCCCGCACGCTGCCCGAGATCCAGGTCCGCGAGGTGTCCGGCAAGGTCCAGGTCCTCGCCCCGCCCCGGCCCGCCTGACCCACACCCGCACGACCCCCACTCGGTTCCGGGCATTTCCGCGCGGTGTCTCGACAATGCTGGAACGGGCCCGGTGCCACGTTCAGGAAAATCGGCCGAGGTGTAACCCGCTCTCCTATCAGTAGGTGAGGAGTCCGCACCGGCGCGGACCGCGACGACACAGGCCCGCCAGGGGCCGGATCGGTTCTGTGGTGACACTGACCTCCGCCAGCCGACGGCAACGCATGCCGTACACGGCGGCCATTCTCCTGACACTCGCGCTGGCCGTTCTCGCGGCCTGCGGCTCGAACGGTTCGCCGTCCGCGGCCGCGTCCGCCGCGCCGCCCGCCTTCAATTCCGGGACGAACGGCACCGGCGCCTCGGCCGCGCCGGGAACCACCACGGCGGGAACGCCCATGCCAGGTATGTCGACGCCAGGTATGTCGACGCACGGAATGAGCATCCCCGCGGCCGGCGCACCCGGCGCGGCTGCGGCCGGGAAGCCCGTCGCCGGAAACGCCGTCGACATCAGGAACTTCGCGTTCGCGCCCGGCGACCTGACCGTCCGCGTCGGCACGACGGTCACCTGGACGAACCGGGACGGCGACGCGCACACCGTCGTCAGCACGAACGGGCCGCTGCACTCGAGGACCCTGAACACCGGCGACACCTACCAGTACACGTTCACCAGGGCGGGGACCTATTCCTACCTGTGCTCCATCCACCCGTTCATGGTCGGCACCGTGCGGGTGACGGCGTGAGCGCCCCGCGGCCGCCCGGCGCCGCCGACGGCCCGGGGATGTCACGGCGCCAGCTGACCCGACACGCGTCGTGGTTCGGCGCGGCGGTCGGCCTGACCGTCGTCGGCGGGGAGGTGACCCGGCACGTCGTGGGCGGGTCGAGTGCCACCGCCTCCCCCGCGCCGATCCCGGACATCCGTTTCGTTCAGGTCAGCGACAGCCATCTCGGCTTCACCGGGAAGGCGAACCCGGACGTCACCGGATCGTTCGAGCGGGCCATCAACCAGGTGAACGCCCTGCCGAACCGCCCGGACTTCGTCGTGCACACCGGGGACCTGACCCACCTGTCCACCCCGGCGCAGTTCGACCAGGTGAAACAGATGATGTCCGGGCTGCGGACGCCGGCAGTGTACACGGTGCCCGGGGAACACGATTCGGTCGACGACGGCGGGCGCGCCTATCGGGCCGCGTTCGGCGCTGGGACGCGCGGGGAGGGCTGGTACAGTTTCGACCTGCGGGGTGTGCATTTCATCGGCCTGGTGAACACCTTCACCCTGGAGGCGCTGGGTCATCTCGGCGCCGATCAGATCGATTTCGTCCGCAAGGACGTCGCCGGACTTTCCGCCGACACCCCGATCGTCGTCTTCAGCCACATTCCGCTGTTCGCCATGTACCCGAAGTGGGGCTGGGGAACGGACGACGCGGCGGCGGTCCTCAACCACCTGCGGCGATTCTCGTCGGTCACCTGCCTCAACGGGCACGTGCACCAGCTGTTCACCAGGCGCGAGGGAAACGTGACCTTTCACAGCGCGACGACGACCGCGTATCCCCTTCCCCGTCCCGGCCAGGCCCCCGCGCCCACGCCTCAGACACTGCCCGCCGGCATGCTCGCCGGCGCGCTCGGCATCCGCGAGGTCACGTACCATCCGGGAAATCCCAGCCTCGCCCTCACCGACAGCAGGCTCGCGTGACCGGCCCGGAGCTGACACGGCGAACGCCCGGCGCTTCCGGCGCCCCCGACATTTCTGGCGCTTCCGACGCGCCGGCCTCGGCCGCCCGGGCCGGTGGCTGGTGGCGGGTGGTCTGGCAGTGGTGGTGGACGAACCCCCGTGAGCTCGCCGGCCGGATCGTCGCCGTGGCGCTGCTCACCGCCAGCGGGTACATCCACCTGGACCTCTACAGCGACGGGTACCGGGTCATCCCGAAGGTCGGCGACATGTTCCTGCTGCAGGAGAGCGGGGCGTTCGCCGTCTCGGCGCTGCTCCTGCTACGGGCCACGCCCCTGCTGCGGCTCGCGGCCGCAGGCCTGGCCGCGGGCGCGCTGATCGGTTTCGTCCTGTCCCGCACGGTGGGCGTGTTCGACTTCACCGAACGCGGTCTGCAGCCGTCCCCCGACGCGCTGCTCAGCGTGCTGACCGAGGTGGCGCTGCTCCTCGTCCTCGCCACTCCCCTCGCCGCCCGGGCGCTGCGCCGGTCGTCCGCGGGGGGCTGACCGGCCGCGCCGGACTGGCGCGCATCGCTGCCGCCGACGCCTCCGGGACGGGCCCCACCCGCTCATCCCGGCGGCGTCGGCGGCCGGCGTGCGCGAGGATGCGTCGCATGCGGTTCGTGGGGATGCGTGACGGGCACCGGGTCGACGTCGGCGTGCTGGTGCCGGCCGGCGGAAACGGCCCGGCGCCGTCGGTGGCCCGCCTCACCGACGTCGACGACTTCTACGCCGACCTCGCCGGCTGGACCACCCGCGCCCGCACGCTGCTCGCCAGCCCCGCACCCGGCACGTCCACCCCCGGCGCGCTCGGCCCCGGCGCGCTCGGCCCCGGCACACCCAACCGCGTCGCGCTCGGCCCCGACGGACCCGACGGCGTCACGCCATACCGCGTCACGCCCAACAGCCTCGCGCCCAACAGCCTCACGCCCAACAGCCTCGCGCCCAACAGCCTCGCGCCCGACGGGGTCTCGCTCGCGCCGCCTGTACCCGCCGGGGCGCGGATCCTCGGCATGGGGCTCAACTACCACGCGCACGCCGCAGAGATCGGTTCGGCGCCACCGAAGCGCCCGCCGCTGTTCGGTCGGTGGACGGCCTCGCTGTCCGTGGACGGCACCCCGGTCCCCGTTCCGCCAGGGGAGCGCGGGCTGGACTGGGAGGGCGAGCTCGCGGTCGTCGTCGGCGCCCGGCTGACCGACGTCGACGAGGACACCGCGGCCCGCGCCGTGTTCGGCTACGCGGTGTTCAACGACCTGAGCGCCAGGCGGGCCCAGGGTGCCTCGGCGCAGTGGACGCTCGGCAAGAACGCCGACCGCAGCGGCCCGATGGGCCCGGTGGTGACCGCCGACGAGGTCGGCGATCCGGCGGCCGGCCTTCGGCTGATCACCCGAGTCAACGGCGAGATCGTCCAGGACGGCGACACGAGCGACATGATCTTCTCGATCGGCCACATCCTGTCCTTCGTCAGCCGCACGCTGACGCTGAACCCCGGCGACGTCCTGATCACCGGCACCCCCGCCGGCGTCGGCTACGTCCGCACTCCCCCGCGCTATCTGGTCCCCGGCGACGTCGTCGAGGTCGAGATCGACCGCGTCGGCCGCCTCCGCACCCCCATCGTCGACGCCTCCGCCCGCCCCTGACCGCCCCGCCCGGCCCGGTCCGCGTCCGAGGGGCTGCCACACCAGCCGACCGGGATCACGGTATTCGACGGGCCCACCTCCGAGCCGCCCATCTTGTCGGGCGCCGCCCCCACCGTCGTTCCACGAAACACCTCGACCCTGGAATCCGGCCAGCTCAGACGGCACGGCAGCCACCCCCAGCCAGTGCGCCGACCATGGGTGTCGGGCCACTGGACCCACGCTTCCCCCGGCCACGCGCCTCCACTATCCGGACATTCGCCCTATTCCCGGCGATGGCGCCGCGGGGGTTGGGTGGAAACGTCGGACAGGCAGCGGCCACGCCGCCTCCACCGCGAAAGCGAGGCCCACATGAGTACGTACGACACGATCGGCGGAGCAGCGTCCGTGCAGGCAGCGGTCGACGACTTCTACGTCCGCATCAACGCCGACCCGTCGCTGGCCCCCTACTTCGCCGGCCGCGACATCGCCAGCCTCAAGGAGCACCAGCGCGCCTTCATCGCCGCCGCGATCGGCGGCCCCGAGGTCTACCAGGGCCGCCCGATGCGCGCGGTCCACCAGCCCCTCGGCATCACCGACGCCCACTTCGACGCCGTCGTCACCCACCTGCTGGCCGCCATCTCCGGCCTCGGCGTCCCCGCCCCCGACCGCGACCGCCGTGGGCGCCACGCAGCCCTCACCGTTGTTGATCTCAACGC
>NZ_FZMO01000484.1 GCF_900197875.1 Frankia canadensis
AGGCGGGCCGGACGGGTCTCCAGGGCATCGTGTGCACAACCCGACTTGCAACGGTCGTTCCATGGTGATCAACGCCCCCCGCGGCGAGCCCCCCGGCTCATCCGGCCCGCCCATCGCACTCAGCACCGGTCCCTCCGCCAGCCTCGGCCCCAGTCGCTCCACAGGCCTGAACGCAGGCCCCACACCCGGGTCCGCGCCCCCGTCGCGCCCCATCGCCGACCCCACCTCGGATGGGGACTCCAATGCCCGCGCGCATCCCGGTGCCAGCGCGGACGGTGCTCGTGTGCCGCCGGAGGAGGAGCCAGCCGAGATGCCGCAGCGGTTCGAGGCGCTCGTCGGCCTGTTCGACTCCCTGCTGCGCGACGAACCCTGGCAGCTCAGCGACGGTCAGCTCACCGTCCTGCTCGACAGGGCCGGCCGGCTCGGCGGACGGACGGCGGCGTTGCGCGGCCGGCTCATCGCCGAGGCGCAGGAGCGTGGCCTGCCACCCCGTGTGGGCGCGGTCGACATCACGAGCCTCATTCGTGACCAGCTCGCCCTGTCTGCCCGGGAGGCCCGCCGGCAGGTCGGTCTCGCCCTCGCCATCCACAACGGCCCCTGCGAGGCCACCGGCCGGGCGCTCGCCAGTGGCGACATCACGGTCGAGCACACGATACTACGAAGGCAACCACATACGTACGGTTATCGGTGCCCGTGGCGCCCGGCGAGGCTCGGTGCCCGTGGCGCCCGGCGAGGCTCGGTGCCCGTGGCGCCCGGCGAGGCTCGGTGCCCGTGGCGCCCGGCGAGGCTCGGTGCCCGTGGCGCCCGGCGAGGCTCGGTGCCCGTGGCGCCCGGCGAGGCTCGGTGCCCGTGGCGCCCGGCGAGGCT
>NZ_FZMO01000044.1 GCF_900197875.1 Frankia canadensis
GCCGACCAGGTCGAGAACCGCGGGAGATCGGCTCGCGGGGTGGCCGGGCATCGCGGTTCGACCCGGACGCCTACAAGCAGCCGACTTCCCAGGCGCTCGCTACGGCGTGTAGATGATGTCCCAGAGGCGGGCGGTCATGTCGGTGCCGGTGGTGGCGAGCAGCAGGCCGAAGGGGGCGAACGCGCAGCTCATGACGGTGCTGCTGTGGCCGGTGAGGGTGGCGATCGCGGAGCCGGTGGCGACGTCCCAGAGCTGGGCGGTGTCGTCGGTGCTGGCGGTGGCGAGCAGCTGGCCGTCGGGGGAGAAGGCGCAGCTCTGGGCGGAGCCGGGCAGGGTGGCGACCGTCGTGCCGCTGGCGGCGTCGGTCAGGCGGGTGCCCTCGTTGCCGGCGGTGGCGAGCAGGGCGCCGTCGGGGGAGAAGGCACAGCCGCCGGTGAAGTTCGTGTGGCCGGGCAGGCTCATGATGATCTCTCCGACGGAGACGTCCCAGAGCAGTGTGCTCTCGGCGCCGGCGGAGACCAGCAGCCGGCCGTCGGGGGAGAAGGCGCAGCCGTAGACGGTGCCGCGATGGCCCTGCAGGGTGGCGATGTTCTTGCCGGACATCGCCCCCCAGAGCCGGACCGTGCGGTCGGTGCCGGTGGTCGCGACGAGGCTGCCGTCGGGGGAGAAGGCGCAGCCGTAGACCGGGCCGCGATGGCCGGTGAGGGTGACGGTCTGCCGGCCGGTGCCGACATCCCAGAGGCGGGCGGTCTTGTCGCTGCCGGTGGTGGCGAGCAGGTCGCCGTCAGGGGAGAAGGCGCAGTCGTGCACGACCAGGCTCTTGCGGCCGGTGAGGGTCAGCGCGGTGCGGCCGGTGGCCACGTCCCAGAGGCGGGTGCCGTCCTTGCTGGTCGTGGCGAGCAGCTTGCCGTCGGGGGAGAACGCCGCCGAGGTGACGTCGCGCTCGTGGCCCTTGAGGGTGGCTCGGGGCGTGACCTCGACGCGCAGCGAGGCGCGGCTGCTGCGCTCGAAGCCGCGCAGGTCCGCGCCGCTCGCCGAACCGCCGCCCGCGCCCGCGGCGCCGAGCGGGGCCGGACCGCTGGGCAGGGTCGTGGCCAGCCAGTCGGCGTCGCGCACGGCGGTGCCCGGGGCGGCGTGGGTGTGGATGAGGCTGCCGGGGGCGTCCATCGCCAGGTCGAACAGGGAGCCGTCGGTGAGCCGGACACGGGCCAGCACAGCGCCGGCGTCGAAACGCTCGCCCGGCTCGACGAGCCAGCGGACCATCGTCGCCCGCTCGCCCGGGATGTCCCAGCGGGCGGGCTGCAGCACCGGGTTCGGCCGCGCCGCGGTGGTCCGCCGGGTCGACACCGACGACGCCCACGCCGCGGCACCGAGGACGACGGCGAGCTCCGGGTCGACCGGGGTGAAGATCTGCTGCGCCGGCCAGTCGGTGCCGACGCCGAGCCGCCCGGTCAGGACGTCGGTGACCAGCGGCATCCGTGAGCTGCCGCCGACGAGCAGCACCCCGCCGAGCTTGTCCGGGCTGTAGCCGGCGACCTCCAGCAGATGCTGGCAGCAGGCCATGGTGCGGGCCAGGGTGGGCGAGGCGAGCTGGGTGAACCGGTCGCGCTGCATGCTCACCAGCAGGCCCGCCGGGCTGAACACGTCCTCCACGATCGGGATGTCGCTGAGCTGGTGCTTGACCGCGCGGGCGAAGTCGAGCAGCTCGTGGCGTGTGCGGCTCGCCGTCGTCTGGTACATCTCGCCGATCGGCGGCGGGTTGAGCAGCGGCTCCAGCCCCGGGCCGTACAGGCCGAGGATCTCGTCGAACAGGATCTGGTCGAGGTCCCGGCCGCCGCAGTCGTGCAGGCCGGCGTGGCTGAGCATCTCGTGCCGGCCGTCGGCGCCGGCGGCGACCAGGGCGCCCTCGAACGTGCCGCCGCCCAGGTCGAAGACGAGCATCAGCGAGCCGGGCTCGGGCGCGGCGCCGTCGAGCGGCGACCAGGCGGCCGCGACCGGTTCCGCGAGCAGGTCGACGTCGACGAAACCGGCGGCCTCCGCCGCGGCGATCATCAGCCGGCGCAGCGGGCCGGCCGGGTCGTAGCTGGCCGGGACGGTGATCACCGCCCGGGACAGCGCCTCGCCGCCGAGCTGCGTCTGCGCCTCGGCCTTCAGCGCGGCGATCGTCGCCGTGACGAGGGTGTGCGCCGGGTAGCCGCGACCGTCGAGAGGAACGGCGCCGTCGCGGGTCAGGTCCCGCTTGATCTCGCCGCGGTAGGCGGCCGGCCAGATCCGCTTGCGGCGCTCGGCCAGGGTGCCGACGATCAGACTGCCACCATCGACGAAGACGGACGCCGGCCAGCTCGCCGAGCCGCTTGCTGGCTCGCGGACCGGCTCGATGCGACCATCGACCGTCAGGGCGGCCCTGGCACTGCAGGTACCGTAGTCGATCGCGAGGATCGGCTCGCCCACGGCACCCCCTGTCCACGTTTCCGGTGGGCAGATCGTAGCGGCGCCGACGGCGGCCCTGCCGGCACCCTCGCTATATCCGTCACGATCGGGACGGATCGTCGGTATCCGGTCGCGGCCCGTGGTTGCGATTCTGGTACGGAGCGTGGACAAGCCGGGCCGCCGGTCTCCCCCGATGACCGGCGGCCCGCGGAACCACGCCGGTGCGCCCCCGATGCGGCCCCCGACGTCTACGCCCCCCCAGCCAGGCGCCCCGGCCCGTCCGCACCGGCGTGATCCCTGAACTCATCCTGCGGGATCCCCGGCGGCGAAACCATCCCCGAATCTTCAGGGGATTCCGCCGGTGGCGGCCCCGTCGATGCCCTGGCCGTTCCGGCGGATCCAGCCGGCCAGGTCCCGCCTGGTCGTCGCCCGGGATGGCCTGGTCCTCGCCCCGCCCGCCTGGTCCTCGCCCCGCTGACCTGGTCCTCGCCCTGGCGTCATCTCGGTCGGCTCGGTCGCCACCACGGCCTGCTCTGGTCGGCCACGACGCCGGCCAGGTCGTCGACCCGGGCGCGGACCAGCAGGTCGAGCCGGGCAACGAGGTCGACAGGCAGCGCCGCGCCCTCCCCGGGGACCATCCGCAGCCGCGCCACGACGGGCCCGCGCCGCGTGATCCGCACGGCCGTGCCCGCCAGCGCCTCCCCGGACGGTGCGGCCGGCGGGTCGCGGGCCAGCTCCCTGGCCCGGCGCGGGGTGGGCAGCAGCCAGCGCTCGTCGTCCACGCGGTACAGCACGGCGTCCGGCTCGCCCAGCCAGACGGCCCGTCCGTGCAGCATCGCGGCGTCGGCTGTGCCCCGGTCGAACGGGCCGGGCAGGTCGAGACCTGGCGACCGGATCAGCGTCAGCCCCGCGACGGGCAGCGCCTCGGTCTCGACACCGGCCCTGTCGATGGCCGCGGTGCCGGACGGGGTGTCGGTGAACAGGGCCTCGGCGGGCGGGGCCCCGGTGGACGGGGTGTCGGCGGACAGGGTCTCGGCGGTGAGGAAGGAGGCGAGGAAGGCCGCACGCAGTCGGCCGGCTCGCGTCTGCTCGCCGTCCGACCTGCCGGTACCCATCCCGACGAGGGTGTGGGCGCCGGGCGCCGCCGGCAATCCCACGAAAACGAGGGGCTCGCCGCCTGATTCACGGGCGGTGCGGGGAGGGTCCGCGGCGGACTTCCCGTGGGTGGGAAGCGTGCGCGGGAGACGGAGGCATCGTGTCGCGAACACCGCGTGTCGTGTCCGGTTTATCCCCCCGTTCGCGACACAAACTGTCGTGAGCCTGCCGCAACGCTGCCACGACCTGCCGCGCGAGGACGGCCGCGAAGATCACAACTTCGCGCGCGGGTCAGTCGAAGCCGAGTTCGCGGGCCCAGAGGGCGGCGGCGGTGCTGGGCGGGATCGTCGGCGGGGCGTCGGGATGGCTCGCGAGGTACTTCGCCCGCACCGTGCGCAGGTAGTCGGCGACGACGCTGACCTTCACGTTCATCGCGCGGGCCGCCTCCCGGTGGGACAGCCCGCGACAGCCGACGAGCACCATGACCTCGGCCTCCCGCGGGGACGGGCGGTGCAGGCGGCGCCGGCGCCGGGCGGCGTCGAAGATCCGGACGAGCCGCAGGTTCGCGTCCGGGGCGGTGAGGCCCTGCTCGGCGCACAGTTCGTCGAGCAGGTCGCCCTGGGCGAGTCCGCGCAGCAGATCGCGGGCACCGCCGTCGATCTCGTCGCGGGACAGTGGCCGGCGCTCCGCGTCGCGCAGCAGGTAGCCGGCCAGCCGGGCGGAGACATGATGGCCGTCGGCGGCCACGGCCGTCACCGCGGCGACGAACTGGTGGGCGGGCGCGGTCTTGTCGACGAAGCCGTGGGCACCGGCGGCGATCGCGTCGAGAACCTCGTCGGGCGTGGCGACCCCGGACGTCAGCAGCACCCGCAGACCGCCTTGGCGCAGATCGGTGACAGCGGCGGCGCCCGAGACCCCGGGCAGGTGCAGATCGCAGACGACGACGTCGGGGCTGGCGGCACGGTCGAACGCCTCCAGGCTCGGCGCGGGCGCCAGCACCGAGAATCCGGCACCCGCGAACCGCGCGGCCAGCGACTCGGTGGCGATCGGATGATCATCGATGATCGCCACCGAGATCGGCCGCCGCTGTCCGGTCATTCCCATCCCCCGCTCACCGTGCGCCCCGCTCCGCGTCCGGTGGTGCCGGCCAGCGCAGTGTCACCCGGACGCCGCCGCCGGGCCGGGCGTGCACCTCGGCCCGGCCGCCGTGGCGCAGGATCGCCGGATAGCTGCCGGCGAGGCCGCCACCGGGCCGCACGGTCGCCGGGTCGAATCCGACGCCGCGGTCACGCACCACGACGAGGACCCCGTCCGCGTCGCCCTCGACGAACAGGCTGACCTCCTCGACCGGGCCGGCGTGGCGGACGACGTTGCGCAGCGCCTCGCGGGTCGCCGCGACCACCGCCTCGCGGACCGGCTCCGGCGGCTCGTCGCGCACGGCGACGAAGTGCACGAGCGGCAGTCCCTCGTCGGCGAACATGTCGACGACCGCGGACATCATCGCCTCAAGCCCGCCGTCCTCGACCGTGTCCGCGGCGAGCCTGTCCGCGCGAGCCCGGGCCGCGCGAAGGGTGTCCGTGCTGGCCTGGCTTCCGGCAAGTCCGTCCGCGTCGAGTCCGTCCGCGTCGAAGCCGACCGCGATGACTCCGTGCGCGTCGAGCCTGACCGGGTGGACCCGGTGCGTCTCGAACCTGTCCGCGTGGGCTCCGTCGGCGCCGAGCCCGCCCGCGGTCGCTCCAGCGTCGAGTCTGCCCGCGGAGGTGCCGTCCGAGTGGGGTCTGCCCGCGGTTGCGCTCGCGTCGGTCGTGCTCGCGTCGGGTCGGCCCGCGTCGAGTCGGCCCGCGTCGGGTCTGCTCGCGTCGGGTCGGCTCGCGTCGTCCGTGTCAGGCCGAGCGCGGGGGGTGGACCGCAGGCCGCGAGGGTCCATGATGATGCGCCGGGCGCGCTGCGCGCCGCGCCTGGCCTCCCGGATCAGGGCGGGGCTGGGCGTGCCGCCGCCGGCCACGTGGTCGACGATCGGCAGCAGGTAGTCGTGGATCTCCCGGTGGGTGATCTCCCGCTGGCGCAGGCGCTCCGCCTCCCGCTCCTGCTCGACGGCGAGACGTGAGGCGGCCTCGGCCGCCTCCTGGGCCTGGGCGGTCCGCTCGGACAGCGCGCGCAGCTCGCGGGCGATGAGCAGCGCGACGACGTACCACAGTGCGAAGCCCAGCAGGTCCGAGCACAGCTTGAGGGTGACGTCCGGCAGCACGGCGAGGCTCCAGGCGGCCATCAGCACGACCACCGCGGCGATCCCGGCGACGCCGAGGCCCAGCGCGAAGCCGACGCCGGCCGGTGACACCAGGCTGAACGGCACCAGCTCCGTCATGATCTTGTTGCGGTCGTGGGGTCGGGCGGCGCGGGAGCCGACGAGCATCAGCGCCACGCAGAACGCCACGTCCGTGAGTACCAGCCGCCGGGACAGCCGGTTGCCCGGCCAGACCCGCCAGACGAACCAGGCGGCCTCGCCGATCGCCCCCGCGGCCACACCGGCGGCGATCCCCGGATACCGCAGCCGCGTCCAGCCGAACAGCGGGATGAGCACGAACGCCGCGCAGGCGGCCCGCGCGTAGCCGATCATGCGGGCCATCCGCTGCTCGGTGCGCTGGACGACGGCCCGGGGTGGCCCCGCGGTTCCGGCCAACCCGGTCATAGCTCGCAACGGTAGTGATCGATCACGGTGTCGGCCACCCCCCGCGACCGATCCGGTCGCGTCCGGTGTGCGACGCCCGCCGGACGGGCAGTTCCACCCCATGGAGACCATCTGCCGCAACGCCGTTCCCACCCCCCGGGAGCAGCCGAACCCCGTCGTCGCGGTGCTTCCGCCGCCCGGTCCGGGCCCCGCGCCGATGCCACCCGACCCGGTACCGCCGGGGCCAGGCCCCGATCCGGTGCCGCCCGGTCCCGATCCCGATCCCGTGCCGCCGGCCCCGGGCCCCGATCCGGTGCCGCCCGGTCCCGGTCCGGATCCCGTGCCGCCCGGTCCCGGTCCGGATCCCACACCGATACCACCTCCGCTGTGAGGATCCGGCCTGTCGGCACCGTGCCCGGCGCACCCATCACGGGTAGACCTCTGGCATGACGTATCGACCGGCGGGCATCCCCGCACCGAAGCTGAGTGACGCTGACCTCGTCCGGGAGCTCCGCCACCTGCACCGCACCCGGCACGACGCCTTCATCGGCGGCAGCGAGGACGCGTTCGAGACGCACACCGCCCGCATGCTGGAGCTGGAGCGCGAGTACCTGCGCCGCTTCCCGGACGCGGTCAGCCCGGACCCGCGCCGGACGCGCGCGGGCCGCCGCCGCGCCGCGGGTGTCCCGGTCTGAGCGGGTTCCGCGGCGGGATGACGGGCCGCGGCGTGCGGCCCTGTCGGATGACGGGGGGGTCGTCTGACGGGGGGGTCGTCGACACGTCGACGGGGTTGGTGGGTCGGCGGTCAGCTGGTGGTCTGGGTGAGGGTGTCGACGTAGATGCCGAACAGGGCGTTCGCGTCGGGGGCGCGGTAGGCACGGCCGCCGCCGGCGTCGGCCAGCCGCTGCAGTGAGGTCATGTCCGCGGCCGGGTCGCAGGCGATGATGATGAGCTGGACGGGGTGGCGCGGATCGAACGCCCCCCGGATCGAGGCGACCGCCTGGTCGAGAGTCGGTTCGTTGGTCGCCACGGTGCGGCGCCGGTCGCCGCCCGCGGCTGTGCCCGCGTCGGCGTCGGTGGCGTCGCCGTCCGTGAGCACGATGACCTCGTTGAGCCGTCCGGCGACGTGGTGCTGGGTGCGGTCGCGGACCGCCGTGACGATCGTCGAGTAGAGGTCCGTCACCCCGGAGGGGCGCAGCGAGCCGGGGGCGGCGGTCAGGTCGTCGCGGTGCGTGCCGACACGTCCCGGGGAGTCGAGCGGGGCCATCGGTGCGAGGACACGGTGCCCGCCGGGCAGCTCGCCGGAGAACTGCCAGAGCTCGGCCTGGTTGTCCCCGTCGAACAGGGCGAGGCCGTTCTGGATGATGTCGGCCGCCGTCCGCAGCCGGGTCCGGCCGGGATCGTCGATGCGCCCCAGCGCCATGGACCCCGAGGTCCCCAGCGCCATGGACCCGGAGGTGTCGAGGGCGACCAGGGTGGCCGCGCGCTGACGGGCATGCCGGAAGAAACGGCGGGCAGTGCCCAGGACGGTGTCCGAGGCATCCGTGCTGGCCAGCTTCGGCGGGGTGGCCCGGACCCCGTCGACGACGCTGAGTGTCGAGGCGAGGCCGCCCGGGTCGTCCTGGCCGTCGAGCTCGGCAGGGGTGCGGAAACCGGCCGTGGTCAGTGCCCGCCGGCCGGCGTCACCGCGGACGTAGTCGAGGAAGGAGCTCGCCGCGGCGTGCTTGGCCTCCTGGTCGGACGTCCGGGTGAGCACGACGTACGGCACGGTGGCCGTGAACGACCCGTCCGACGGGTAGGACGCGACCAGCGAGACGGCCAGTGACGTGCTGTTGCCGGCCGTCAGCCCGCGATTGTAGGCGATCACGTCGGATTCCAGGGCGGGGAACGCCGACGGCGCCGGGCCGCCTCCCGTCTGCGCGGTGTCCGCCTGCCCGTCGGCACCGACCGAGGCGGTGGAACCGGCGACCCCGTCACCCCCGGCGCTCCCGGTGCGGAGGGCGGCGAACAGCTGGCTGTCGTACTGCGGCAGCCAGGAGATCGAGTGCTCGAGCCGCAGCACCACCGCCTGCGCGCCCCGGTCCTGGTCGAACGTGCCGGCGGTCATCTCGGCGGGGGCCACGGCGCGCCCGGTGCTGACGGTGCCGATGACCGCGCGCAGCGCCGCGGTGGAGTTCTCCGGGTTCGCCATGGCGAGGCGGAACTCCCCCCAGCCAGGCTGGCCGTGGGCCGCCCAGAAACCGGGCGTGGTCGCGGCGGCGGACAGGTCGGCCCAGGTCATGTGCCGTTCCGGCCAGCCCAGGACCTGGGCCTTGTCGCGCGGCATGGCGATGACCACCGGCGAGCCGGCGATCGTCGTCGCCCTGGTCGGCAGCTGCTGGGCGGTCGCGGTTGACTCCTGGCCGAGTTCCAGCCAGTCCGCGGACTCGGGGATCCACACGTCGGGACTGGCCGTGTCGGAACCGTTCATGTGCGCCAGAGCATCGAGTGCCCGGTCGGACGGTGTCGACGTCACCGTCAGGGACACGCAGGCCCCGGCCGCTCCGGAGGAGTGCGCCCGACTGAAGGCGGTGGCGAGCTGGTTGACGGGGGTCGCCAGCGACGGCGCGGTCGTGATGTTCAGGGTGGTCCGGGGGGTGCCGTCGGCGCAGGTGTCCTGCGGGCCGCGGTGCAGCACGGACGCGGCCGCGAAGCCGATGCCGGTCACCGTCAGGCCGCCGAGGAGGAGGACCGCCACGCCGGTGAGGGCGCCGCGTCCCGCCCGCCCGCGCGGACCGCGAGGCCGGACGGCGGGAAGGACCCGCGTGATCGGGGAGATCCACGCGACCGGGCCGCGCGGGCCGCCGCGAGAACCACCACCTGGGGACCGATGACGGGCGCCGGACACTTCGGACGTCCTTTCACGGGGAGCGTCGCGTCTGGTGCGGACCCGTCGCCACCTCGATGATGTGACTGCAGTTCTCGCCGAGCCCGCCGCGCGACGGTCAAGCTTCCGCCCAGCCGGCTCCGCGTGCCGTGGAAGCTTTCGGCTGGGAGTGGATGCGGCGGCGTTGTTCCCCGTGTAGGTTTACGTACCGCCGATAGTGCGCGGTCGCGGGCCCTGCGTCAGCTCATCTTGGAGTGCCGGGGTTCGGCGTTGTTCATCCGTTTCCCACGTCGTTGCTGTGGTGTTCTCGCTGGCCGCGGAACGCCGGTGATCAGCCGGCCGGTGGGCGCTCGCCGTCGGCGAGCAGATCGGCGTAGGCCGGATGGCGCTCGATGTACGCGCGGATGTAGGGGCACTGAGGGACCACAGCCAGGCCGTGGGCGCGCACGTCGTCGAGGGTGCCGGCAGCCAGCGTGCTGGCCACGCCCTGCCCCTCGAACTCCGGGCGGACCTCCGTGTGGACGAGGACGATCCGGTCCGGGCGCCGCTGGTACTGCACGAAGCCGGCGACCTCGCCGTCGGGCGTGCGCGCCTCGTACCGGTGCCGGTCGGGATTGTCGATGACAGTCAGCTCCATGCCCCGATCCTGCCGCACTCCCCGCCGGCGGTCCCGGTCGGCGGCAACGCGCAGGTCGGCTGGGGTGTCGACGTCGGCGGGGGTGCCGAGGTCGTCGCAGGGGATCTGGCCGACCTCGCCGGGATGCGCGCGCAGCCACGCCCGCGCGCCGACGTCCCCGCGGGCGAGGGCGGCGACCGCTGCCCACGCCGGCCGGCGCAGCAGGACGGGATGACCCGGCTGGCCGTGGTAGGTGGCGGTCAGCGCCAGCCGGTGCTCGTGGCCACCGCCTGGCGTCGCGGCCAGGACCAGCCGGCGGACCGCGGCGGATGTCAGCCCCGGCTGGTCGACCAGCGTGACGACGACCGCCTCGACCGCCTCGACCGCCTCGGCAAGGGTGGCGAGCCCGGTGCGCAGAGACGCGCCGATGCCTTCGGTCCAGTCCTCGGCCCGGGCCAGCAGCACGTCCATCGGCCCGTCCGACCCAAAGCAGACCAGTTGTCCGGACAAATCGGAAAGAGTGCACGACTCACTCGGTTGGATCGTGGCGGCGACCTGGTCCGCGGCGGCGCCGCCGACGACGACGATCGGTCGGCAGCCGCCGTCGGCGAGCAGGCGCACCCCGCGCGCGGCGAGCGTCTCGCCGTCGATCTTCACCAGGGCCTTCGGCTGCCCCATCCGCCGCCCCGCCCCGGCGGCGAGCAGCAGACCGGCCACCACCACCGCCGGCCGGTCGGTCGCGTCCGGGCGCGTGCTGCGCGGGTGACGGACCATCGGCGGCTGCGCTCCTCGGCTTCGCGTGCGTTCTGGCTGTGCTACATCCTGGCTGTGTTACACCGTCTCGCTGACCTGGCCCAGGGCCAGGGTCAGCTCCAGGCGGGGCCGGACCCGGTGGCGGAGGAACTCGATGATCCGCTCGTCGAAGACGGCGTTGTCGTCGCCGGTGACCATGTGGTGCGCGCCGACGACGTCGCAGTAGTCGGCATGCGGCACGAGATCGAGGAAACGGCGGGCGTCCTCGCGGCTGAGCACGTCCGACTGGCCGCCGCGTACCAGCAGGGTCGGCAGCCGCAGGGTCGCGGCCACCCGGGACAGCGACTGCTCGGACGGCCGGCCCAGCCGCCGGTGGGGAGCGTGGTTCGCGGGCGGGAAGACGAAGACCGGATCCCAGTGCCAGAACCAGCGGCCGTCCGCCTCCCGCAGGTTCTTGCGCAGACCGCTGACGTCGCGGGGGCGCTCGCGGTGCGGCAGGTAGGCGGAGACCGCGTCGGCGGCCTCCTCCAGCGAGCCGAAGCCGTTCGGGGCGGCCTGCATGAACTCCGTGATCCGGCCGGTACCGCCGCGCTGGAGGAACGGGGAGACGTCGACGAGGACCAGGCCGCGGGCGATCCCCGTGTCACGGCCGAGGGCGCTCAGCGCGGAGATGCCGCCGAGGGAGGCGCCGACGAACACCGGCGGCTGGTCGAGGACGGCGCGCACCGCCTGGACGTCGTCGGTGAAACGGTCGAACGAGTAGTCGCCGTCGGGCGACCAGCCGGAGTCGCCGTGGCCACGCAGGTCGACCGACAACGCGTACCAGCCCTCGTCCGCGAGCCGGCGTGCCGTGCGCCGCCAGGAATGGCGGGTCTGGCCGCCGCCGTGTAGCAGTACCACCGGGGGATCCGTGGGCTGTCCGAAGGTGTCGGCGGCGAGCGAGAGCCCTGCCGACGGAATGCGCAGGGACGGAGTCAGCGAGTCAGAAGGCACGTAGGCCAGTATTAGCACGCTCAATGGCGACGCGCGCCCTTCGGCGCCTACGCCGCCGCTGGGACGGCCCGGTCAGGACTGCGTGGACTCGGCCGGCTTGCGCTCCGGACGCCAGGAGGTGGCCAGCAGCAGGGCGGCGCCCCCGATGCCGAGGATGACGGCGATCAGGCCACCGACCCAGCCGTCGAGGTCGGTGTCGATTCCGATCGCGTGGTCCAGCGACGCCGTGCCCGGCCCGAGGATGCCGATCGCCGCGCAGACCACCCCGATCATCAGGACATACTCGTAGCCCTGGCCCGGCCGGAAGATGAAGAAGCCGTTGGTGCGGTGCGCCGTGATGCCCGCGACGACCATCGTGCCCATCAGCGCGCCGGCGCTGAACGGGGTGAGGAAGCCGAAGACGAGGCCGAACCCGGCGCCGAGCTCGACGAGGCCGGATGCCCACGCGTGCACGATGCCCGGGCGCAGGCCCATGCTCTGGAACCAGCCTGCGGTTCCCTTGATCCCCCCGCCTCCGAGGACATGGTTGTAGCCATGGGCGACCAGGGTGAGACCCACAATGACCCGGAGCACCAGGGCCGCGGTGTCAGGCGATGTCACGTGTCCTCCTCGAGACGGGCATACCTGGAGCGCCTCCGGCCAGCGCGCCGGTGTCGCAGCGCCGACAGTAGCGGGTCGATGGGGAACACACGTTAATTGCAATTAATGAGATCTAAGCAAATTTGTTCGCTCAGGGCGGAACATGCTGGTGGGCGGCCACTTCAGGGCGGCCACTTCAGGGCGGCCACTTCAGGGCGGCGCGGCAAGGTCGCGGGGTAGGCGGTCCACCCTGACGCCGTCGGTCGAGCCGAGCGTCCCCTCCGCGGCGATGACCCGATGCCAGGCCGCGTTCAGGCGGCGCCGCAGCGAGGCCGATGTGGCGTGGTCGTCAAGGGCGTCGGCGATCGGCCAGCACGCGGTGCCGGCCGGGTCGGACCAGGTGGGTGTGTAGGTCAGGCCGGCGACCAGCCAGCCGAGGGCGGTGCGCCGCACCTGTGCGGTCAGCAGCAGCCCGACGCGACCCGGGCCCGGGTCCGCCGCGCCCGCGCCGCCGATGGCCGCGTCCCTGTCGGTCGGTCCGAGGGCGGTGCCGAGGTCATAGGCGACGAAGCGCCCGGCGACCCGTTCGACGGGCAGGGGACCGCCGCTGCCGGCACCGAGGATGAGGTCCACGGCGGGCGAGGCGAGCAGGTCGCGGGCGAGGGCGCGCTGGTGCGCGGTGACGGTCGCCTGGCCGGGGTGACCCCAGTGGACCTGCACGATGACGAGGTCGGCGCCGTGGTCCCGGGCCCGCTCGGCGTCGTGGGCGACCCGGTCCGCGGTCAGGGCGGAGTCGTCGCGATAGCGCAGCACCGTGACACTCATGTCGCGCACGGTTATCGCCTCGGTGGCGGCCTCGGCGTCGGTGCCGGCGTCGGTGGCGCACTGGTCGAGGCCGACGGCGGCGAGCGCGTCCGTGGCGGCTCGCGGGCCGGGCGCGACGAGCCGGCAGAGGGCGAGGTCGGCCGAGGTGCCGTAGCCGCGCAGTCGGGCCAGTGCGGTCCGGGGATCGGTGACCCGGGACAGATCGATGTCGCCGGCGGCGACGAGGACGACGGAGGTGGCCCCGGGTTCAAGGCCCGCGGGTCCGCCCACCCGACCGGCCCCGGCGGTCCCAGCTGACGCGCCGGACGCGCCGTAGGCGACGTCGCCGTGCGTGGCGCCGCCCCTGGGAGGCCCGGTGTGGGGGAGCCCACCGGGCAGGGCGCGCAGGATGGCTGCCCGCGCACCGCCGTCGGGCCCGTCTCGGTCGGGACGACCCGCCGGGGATGAGGTGGCGGGCCGGGCGGCCTCGCGCCCGTGGAGCGGGGACGAGGCGGTGATGCCGACAGTGCCGACCGCGAGAACAACGAGCCCGACGACAGCGAGTCGCCGATGTGCGGACGGGTCTGGAGACGGAGCGCCCGCCGCCTGGAGGTGACGCCGGGTGCCGTGCCGACGGAGTCGCTGCATCGTCCTCGGTGCGGGTCGGGTCTGAACGACAACCTTCCGCTACCGAGGGTAGTCGATGTGTGACGCTCGGGCTAGCGCGGGCCGCCCTGGTCGACGATCCGCGTCAGCATGGACAGCAGCGCGCCCTGTTCCTCCTGCGACAGAGGCGCCAGCAGTTTGTCGTTCATCTGCTCGATGCGATCCGCGACCTGCCCGTGGGTCGACTCACCGCGTTTGGTCAGCCGTAGGACGTTGCGCCGGCCGTCGCGCGGGTCGCGGACCCGCCGGATGAGACCTCGCTGGACGAGCCTCGCCACCACGTCGGCGACCGTGGACCGATCGAGCGACGCCCGTTCGCCGAGCGTCCGCTGATCGATGTCGGGATCGGCCAGCAGGCTGTTGAGGACCACGAACTGTGGCGGCGTCGTCTCGGTGGAGACGGTCGTCGTCCACAGCTGGTACGTGACCTGCTGCAGTCTGCGGGCAAGCTGACCGGGATGGCTGGACATGTCCACCACGCCGCTGGTGCTGGGCGGCTCGGCCGGCTGCGCGGGCAAGGCCGCCGGTCCTGTGGCGCGTTGCCCGGGTAGGCGCTCGCCGGAATGTTCCAGCGCGCTGGTGTCATCACCGACACCCCTGGGCAACTGGTCGGATCGTGTGCGCGCGTTCAGGGTTCGCTTCCAATCCGGTGTCGAAGTGGGCGGCCGACGAGTTCGCCGCAAAGGTCATCATCGCTCATGTCGGCGCTCGTTGTCGCCAGGGTGTCAGAATCGGGCGGTGCACTGGCGGCGAAGCCGTAACTCCTGTGGCATGTAGTGAAATTATAACTACGGATAACCAGACATCGTGGGACTTGAGCAGTACGCTCGTCACCGCTTCGGGGTAGCCATTCGGGATGTCGTGCACGTGACAGTGCCAAGCCGCCGACACGCCGCCCGGCACGGGAGGTGCATCACAGGGCACATGCGGGTAGTGGCAGCGGTATGGAGGATGCGCCCAGAGGTCTGCGGGAGAGTCTGAAACGGGTCGCCGTGACCCTGAAGGAGGCGGACATCCCGTTCGCCCTCGGGGGAAGCTACGCGTGCTGGGCCCGCGGCGGCCCCGAGCCGGTTCACGACGTCGATTTCATGCTCCGGGAAGAGGATGTTCCCCAGGCGGTGGCCGTTCTCGCCGCCGCCGGCCTTCGACCGGTCGATCCGCCCGAGGACTGGCTCACCAAGGTGTTCGACGGCGAGGTGCTCGTCGACCTGATCCACCATCCGGTCGGGCGCGCGGTCACCACACAGATGCTCGAACGCTCCAGCGAGATGTCGGTCGACTCGGTCCGGATGCCCGTCCTCGAGGCGACCGACTGGTTCGAGATGACCCTGTTGGCGCTGGAGGAGCGGTACTGCGATCTGGCCCGGGTGTTGCCGATGATCCGGGCGATGCGTGAACAGGTCGACTGGGATCAGGTGCGCCGATCCACCGCGGCGTCGCCGTTCGCCGAGGCCGCGTTGCTGGTCGCCACACGACTCAGTCTCATTCCCCCGGCGGATGGCGACGCGGTCAGCGGCGTCCGCCGGACACCGACTGGCGGGAATGTCCCGGTGACCGGTCGGAATGTGCCGATGAGTCCGGCCCCCGCCGCATTCCCGTCATCCGCTGGCGGCGCGGCCGGAGAACCCCAGGTCGGCCAGCGCGCCGGTCCGAGCACGGACGTCGCCGGCGGCGCCGGCGGCGCCGGCGGCGCTGACGACGCGGCCGGTGCCGCCCTGGCGGAGGCCGACCCGAGCGGGCCGGCTCGGCGTGGCGCGGCGGCCTGCGCGGGCCGGGGACGAGTCCGCGGGGACGGCCCGCGCGCGTCCCCCGGGCCGGCGATCGGCACCGCCGCGGCCGGCCGGATGCCCGCGGGCGGTGCCCGGGCCCCGGGCGGGGCGTCCGGGGCCGGCGCGGGGCCCGGGTCGGGCGCGTGTCTGGACCTCACCGAGGCGGACGAGTATCTGGCCGGTGACCTGCACGAACTTCTCGCGGCGGATCCGCGGGTGGCGGAGCTCGGCCTGGAGGTGGTTCTTCGGGAGGGCTGCGTGCTCGTCGTCGGCGAGGTCGCCACCGACGCCCGCCGCCAGGCGGTGACCGAGGTCGTCGCCGAGGCGTTGCCCGGCCGGGCGGTCCGCAACGAGGTCACCCTGATCTACCGCGGCGCGGTCGACGCCGACACCGAGGACCTGGATGTGGAGACCATCCCATGACGCATGGCGTTCCCGCGCCGGTCCATCTGCGGACGCCCCCGGGGCCCACGATCCGCGTCGCCGCGGTCGGTGACATCCACCTCGGCGTGGACAGCGGCGGCGGCTTCGCGCCGGTCGCCCGCGGTCTCGCCGGGCGTGCGGACGTGCTGCTGCTCGCCGGCGACCTCACCCAGCACGGCCTGGTCGCGGAGGCCCGCGTGGTCGGCGAGGAGGTGGCGGACGCGGAGATCCCGATCCTCGCGGTGCTAGGCAATCATGACTATCACGGCGACGCGGAGGGTGAGATCACCGAGATACTCGCCGACGCCGGCGTGACGGTCCTCGAAGGCGACGGAGCGGTCCTCGACATCGGCGGGGTACGGCTCGGAGTCGCCGGAGTCAAGGGATTCGGAGGTGGCTTTGCCGGCGCGAGCGGAAGCGACTTCGGTGAGCCCCTGATGAAGGCCTTTGTGCGGCATACCAAGGACCTGTCGGCTGACCTGCAGTTTGCACTGGAAGGACTGGACTGTGATATTCGGGTGGCATTGACCCATTACGCCCCGGTACCGGAGACGTTGATCGGGGAGCGAGCGGAGATCTATCCGTTCCTTGGGAGCTACCATCTCGCCGAGGCGGTCGATGCGGGGGGTGCGGATCTTGCCCTGCACGGGCATGCTCATGCCGGTTCGGAACGCGGGTCGACGGCGGGCGGAGTACCGGTTCGCAATGTCGCTCGACCTGTGATCGGAAAGCCCTGCGCGCTCTACGAGATCAGGGTGCCGACGACCGTTGACCGGGAATCGGCAGGGAGTGCGGGGGAGTGGCGCTCGGCGGCTCTGGTCGCGCCGACCGCCACCTGATTCCCTACGCCGTATCGCCCGTTCGGCCCACGGTGGACCGTCCGCCGCGCATCGATCGGCCGTGTGGGGCGCGCCGGCGGTCGGTGCACGGGCCACCCGCCGATGGCCCGATCGGGGGGCGGGGAAGGACCTTTCCGGCGGGGTGAGGTGCTGCCCCGAACGGGGGATGCCTGCCCGATATATCCGCGATCTGGGTGTCGGTGGGCGGTGCGGGAGCCCCGAACGGGTCAGCCGTCCGGGCCACCGGCGAGCCGCGTGGACCACCTCGACTGGCATGGCCCGTCCGGGCGTCACGGTCTCGTCGGCGCAGGGCCCGATCGGGGTCCCGCAACCCGATTGGGGGAGCACTGCCGGGCGGCCGCGCGCCCGCCGGGCGGATGCCCGAGCCCATGGGCCGTCCTCCGGTCCACGACCGCGGCCTGTCCAGCGGGCCCACCAGGTGAACCAGGTCGTCCGTCGGGGTTTGCTTCGTGCGCCAGCGCGCACACCACCTTGGTGGCGTGGTTCCGCGCGGGTGGTGTGGCGCGGCCGCGACCCCCACAGATCGGGCGCTGTCCGCCGCGGCGGGCGGTCCGCGATCCGCCCGCCCGCCGCCGTCCAGTGGGGCCCGTCCAGGAAGGGAGCGCCACGTGGTAGTCGATCGGGGAAGCAGCAAGCACGGACCGCTGCGCGACGAGATCATGGCGCACGAGACGGTCGGGCTCGTGCGCAGCGGTCGGGACACCCGGCTGGAGGAGTGGCGCTCGACCGAGCCGACCGGTGAGCGGCACGACGAGGACACGGCCCATCCGGACGCCGCACGGCTGCGGGCCGCCCCCGCGTCGGCGGCGACGCGCGCCGCATCCACTGCCGCCGGGTCGGCGCCCGCTGGCATGACGCCCCTGGAGCTCGACGATCGTTCCGAGCTCGCGCGCTGGCTGGGCCGAGCGGTCTTTCCCGCCGAGCGGGAGGAGATCATGGATCACCTGCGCCACCAGCACGCCCCGGACTGGGCGGTGGGCAGGGTGGCCGCCGCACCGCCCGATGTCCAGTTCACCTCGGTCGGCGAACTGTGGCGGGCCATGCGATCAGCCTCCGCCGCATACTGACCGTCCGTGGTGGGAGGAAGGGGTCGCAGCCGGCCTCCCCCGGGCGGGGGATCCCGCTGTCGACCATCCGACGCACGCTGGCCGCAGTGCCAGGTCAGGTGAGAAAACCCTGCCAGGACAGGGAAAACAGCCAGGGTCAGGGAATGTGGCGTGCATCATGGAACTGACGGCATGACCCCGGCACCCTTGGGGCACAGAGCAACCATGGGACGCACCGTGCTGGATCGACGGTCACGCACAGCAACCGAGCGTGGCTCGGGTTCCCGAACCGGGACCGCCGCGAACGGCGCTCGCCCGACCGGGCGGAGCCGTTCCGCCTCCCCGCCCGCCACTTCTCCGACCTCTCCGGCACCGGCCGATCCCGCCATCGCGCGGCCCTCTTCCGTGCCCCCCGCCGTCACCCGACCGACCGATGCGGGGCTGTCGGGCATCCGACCGCCCGCCGCCGGGTCGTCCGCCGCCGGGTCGTCCGGTGTGAGGTCGTCCGGTGTGAGGTCGTCCGCCACTGGCCCGTCCGTCGCCGGGCTGACCGACGTCCGGCCGGGCAGAGCCCGCTCATCGGCCGGATCCGGCCGATGAGCGGGCTCTGCCCGG
>NZ_FZMO01000180.1 GCF_900197875.1 Frankia canadensis
TCGGTCCGACCAGTGGCTTTCGTCATTGCGCTGGGCAGCCGACACCTCCTCCCGACGTCCGGTCAAGCCCGCTCCCGCCAGGGATTCACGAGAGAAACGCCCATGGGATCGAAGTCGGATTCGTTCCGGGTGACCAGAACGAGGTTGTGCACCTGAGCGGTGGCGGCGATCAACGCGTCGTGCGCCGGACGCCGGTCCGGTACGTGCAACCGCGCGGCCGTATCAGCCACGTGCTGGTCCACGTCGAGGACCCGGCCGGCGTACGAGGGCAGCACCGCGTTGTCGAGCCACGCGTCCAGTAGCTCCGCCTGTCGTGGGTCGTTCCGGCGCCTGGCCTCGATTCCGGCCCGCAACTCGAGCAACGTGATCACTGACAGGTACGTGTCCCACGGAGACAGCGTCTCGGCCCACGCATTGAACTGATCAGCCCGACGAATGGCGGGCTTGCGCAGCTCCGAAACGACATTTGTGTCGAGCAGGAGCATCACAGGTCGATCTCACGCAGCGAGTCCCGTGGGCGCACCGGCTCGAAGTCGACCTCCTCAGCCAGGACGAACGCCTGGCCCAGGCTCGTTCCAGCGCCGGTGAGCCGCTGATAGTCGGCAAAGGTCAGCAGCACGTGCGAAGGGCGCCCATGATCGGTGATGATGACCGGGCCGTGGGTGGCGGCCCGCTTGACCGCGCTCACATCGCGATTGAACTCTCGGGCCGAGATCACGCTCACATCCATCACCTCCGAAATGTAGGTACGTACCTACGGTACCTGCTGCCGCAGGACAGGTCCGCCGGTCGCCGCGGGCGGCGCGGGCGGAAGGTGCGCGGGTCACAGCGAGTCGCGGGAGGCGTTGCAGGCGCGTTACAGTGGCGCTCGACGTCCGGTACCCCTCCCGAGGACTGGAACGGAAGCCCATGAGCACTGTCCTGCCGAGCGCGCCCGAGCGCGCCGACGCAGCGCGATCCGCCCTCCGCATCGCCCCCTCCGCACCCGCTCGACCGGCGGTCGCCTTCGCTCGCGACCGTGACGAGCTGCGGGCGGCCCTCGACGCGCTCGACCGCCGTGCCGGCCCGACCGGCCGCGGCACCCGCGCCGTCGTCATGACGATGGGAGCGCTGCACGAGGGTCACGCGAGCCTGCTGCGCGCCGCCCGTGAGCGGGCCGATCAGGTGGTCGCCACCATCTACGTCAACCCGCTGCAGTTCGGTGCCGGCGAGGACCTCGACCGCTACCCGCGCACGCTGGACGCGGACCTGTCGATCTGCGCGCGGGAGGGCGTCGACGTCGTCTTCGCCCCCGCGATCATCCACGATCCGAAGCCGCTGGTCCGGCTGTCCGCCGGTCCGCTCGGCGAGGTGCTGGAGGGCGCGTCCCGCCCGGGGCACTTCGACGGGATGCTCACCGTCGTCGCCACGCTGCTGCACCTGACCCGGCCGGACCTCGCCTTCTTCGGCCGCAAGGACGCCCAGCAACTGGTCTGCATCCGCCGGATGGTCGCCGACCTCGCCTTCGGCGTGACGGTGGTCGGGGTGGAGACGGTGCGCGAGCCCGACGGCCTGGCGCTGTCGAGCCGCAACGTCTACCTGACGCCCGAGCAGCGCGGGCAGGCACTCGCCCTGTCCCGCGCCCTGCGCGCCGGCGCGGCCGCGGCCGACACCGCCCCGGCCGACGCGGATCTGACCGACGCGGATCTGACCGACGCCACCGTGGCGGATCCGCCGACGGCGAGCGGGCCGGCCGCGGCGGTGCTTGCGGCGGCGCGGACCGTCCTCGACCAGGCCGACGGCGTTGACGTCGACTACCTGGAGCTCGTCAGTCCCGATGATCTGGGGCCGGTCACCGCCGGTCCCGCCCTGCTGCTCGTCGCCGCCCGGGTGGGTTCCACCCGGCTGATCGACAACATCTCCCTCACCCTCCCCGCCGACCGTCAGGGGGCCTGACCGTGTTGCGCACCATGCTCACCGCCAAGATCCACCGGGCCACGGTGACCCAGGCCGACCTGAACTACGTCGGCTCCGTGACGATCGACTCCGACCTGCTCGACGCCGCCGACCTGCTGCCCGGCGAGCAGGTCACGATCGTGGACATCAACAATGGCGCCCGGTTGGAGACCTACACCATCCCCGGGCCCGCGGGCAGCGGCGTGATCGGCATCAACGGCGCGGCGGCCCGTCTGGTCCACCCCGGTGACCTCGTCATCATCATCGCCTACGGGATCATGGAGGACGCCGAGGCGCGCAGCCGCACGCCCCGCGTCCTGTTCGTCGACGCCGAGAACCGGATCATCGGCCGCGGCGACGACCCGGCCGAGGCCCTGCCCAACGACCCGTCGAGCCTGCGCGGCGACATCCCCGCGCCGTCCCGCGCGCCGGGCGTCCCCCTCAACCCGACCATCCTGAACCCGACCGCGATGGACTCGGCTGCTCTGGACCCCGTCACGGTCGGCGCGGGCCGGACGGTCGTGACCAGCCAGTGATCATGCTGCCCTGCCGGCTCGGCGCGCCCCGCCCCGGGTGGAGCCGCGCCGCGGACGTCGTCGTCATCGGGTCGGGCATCGCCGGCCTCACGGCGGTCCTGCACCTGCGCCGCGAGCTGCCCGCGGCCCGGGTGCTGCTGGTCACGAAGGCGCACCTGGACGCCGGGTCCACCCGCTGGGCCCAGGGCGGCATCGCCGCCGCCCTCGCCGCGGAGGACTCCCCCGCCGACCACCTGGCCGACACCCTCGTCGCCGGCGTCGGGCTGTGCGACGAGGACGCGGCGCGGGTGCTCGTCGACGAGGGACCGGCGCGGGTCCGTGAGCTCGCCGAGCTCGGCGCCCGCTTCGACCGGGCCGCCGACGGCTCGTTCGCGCTGACCCGGGAGGGCGGCCACCTGCGCAACCGGATCATCCACGCCGGTGGGGACGCCACCGGCCTGGAGGTCGAACGCGCACTGATCGCCGCTGTGCGTGCCGACCCCGCGATCGAGGTGATCGAGAACGCCCTCGTCCTCGACCTGCTGCTGGACGTGGACGGCCGGGCCGCCGGGGCGACGCTGCACGTGCTCGGCGAGGGCAGCCAGGACGGCGTCGGCGCCGTCACCGCCCCGTCCGTGGTGCTCGCCACCGGCGGGATGGGGCAGATCTTCGCGTCGACCACCAACCCGGGCGTGTCCACCGGGGACGGCGTGGCGCTCGCCCTGCGGGCCGGCGCCGTCGTCGCCGACCTGGAGTTCGTCCAGTTCCACCCGACCGCCCTGTGGCTGCCGCCGGCGTCGAGCGCCGGCGTCGCCGCCCAGCTCGATGGACAGCAGCCACTGGTCAGCGAGGCGATGCGAGGAGAGGGCGCCGTCCTCGTCGACGCCGCCGGCGAGCGGGTGATGACGGGCGCCCATCCGCTGGCCGACCTCGCCCCCCGCGACGTCGTCGCGAAGCAGATGTCCCGAGTGATGGCCGCCCGGGGCGTCGACCATCTGTTCCTCGACGCACGCGGTCTCGGTGCGGAGACGATCGAGCGGCGCTTCCCGTCGATCACCGCCCGCTGCCGCTCCGTCGGCGTCGACCCGGTGACCACGCCGATCCCGGTCGCACCGGCCGCCCACTACGCCTCCGGCGGGGTGCGCACCGACCTGTGGGGACGCACCACCGTCCCCGGCCTGTACGCGTGCGGGGAGGTGGCCTGCACCGGCGTGCACGGCGCCAACCGCCTCGCGTCGAACAGCCTGCTGGAGGGCCTGGTCTTCGCGGCCCGCATCGCCGCGCACATCGCCGGGGACACGGGCGCCACCAGGCGGCGCGACGCCGTCCCGGCCGCTCCGGTCGTCGGGCGAGGCAGCGGCCTGACCGACCCGGCGGAGCGCGCCGAGCTGATCCGCGCGATGACGGACGGCGCCGGGGTGCTGCGCAGCGCGCACAGTCTGCGGGCCACCGCGAAGGTGCTCGCCGGCCTCGGTGACCTGCGGGTCAGCGGGGCGACGGTGACCGCCGGCCCGCCGGCCTGGGAGATGACGAACCTGCGCACCGTCGCGACGGCGCTCGTCGCCGCCGCGGCCACCCGCACGGAGACCCGCGGCTCGCACTGGCGGGAGGACTTCGCCGAACGCGACGACGCGCACTGGCTCGGCCGCGTGCTCACCCGGCTCGGCCCGGAGGGCGAACTCGTCCTCGACACGGAGCCGATCCGGCCCACCATCGTCCAGGCCGCCTCATGACCGCGCCGACGCCGGCGCGGCTGTCCCCGGCCACCCGCAGCGCGCTCGTCGCCGCCGGTCTGGATCCGGACGCCGTGGTCGCCGTGATAGCCCGCGCCTTCGCCGAGGACCTGCCGAGCTGGGAAGCGGGTGGCACCGCCGGTACGGGTGCCGTCGGAGCCGTGGACGCGACCTCGGCGGCGACGGTCGACGCCGCGCTCGTCGGGCACGGCGCGCTGGTCAGCCGCGCCGCCGGCACGGTCGCCGGGCTGCCCGTCGTCGCCGCCGTGTTCGAGTGCCTGCTCGGCCTCGCGGTGACCGTGACCCCGCTCGCCCAGGACGGCGACGCGATCAGGCCGGGTGACGCGGTGGCCACGGTCAGCGGGCCGGTCCGCGGCCTGCTCACCGCCGAGCGCACCGCGCTGAACCTGCTGTGCCACCTGTCCGGCGTCGCGACGCTCACCCGCGCCTGGGTGGACGCCGTCGCCGGCACCGGCGCGGCGATCCGCGACACCCGCAAGACGCTGCCCGGCCTGCGTGCGCTGGAGAAGTACGCGGTGCGCCAGGGCGGTGGGGTGAACCACCGGATGTCGCTGACCGACGCCGCCCTGATCAAGGACAACCACGTCGTCGCCGCCGGCGGGGTGGCCGCCGCGTTCGCCGCGGTGCGCAACCGCTTCCCCGACCTGCCCGTGGAGGTCGAGTGCGACACCGTCGACCAGGTCGTCGAGGCGGTCGGCGCCGGCGCGGACCTGATCCTCTGCGACAACATGTCCGAAGCCGACCTGCGGGCCTGCGTCGCCGTCGCCCGGCCGGCGGGGGTGCGCCTGGAGGCCAGCGGCGGGCTGACGCTCCAGGTGGCGGCGGACGTGGCCGCGACCGGGGTGGACTATCTTGCGGTCGGTGGCCTGACCCACTCGGCGCCCGCCCTCGACCTCGGTCTCGACCTTGATCCGGGCCGTCCGGCGGACCATGGCCGCCCCGCGGGATCGGCCGGTGTGGGCCTGGCACCCGCGGGTCCGATCGTGGAGGAGTCCTGATGCTGCTCGCCATCGACGTCGGCAACACCAACACCGTCGTCGGCGTGTTCGTCGGCGAGGACCTCGTTGACTCCTGGCGGGTCCGCACCGACCCGCAGGCGACCGCCGACGAGCTGGTGCTGCTCTACCGCGGCCTGCTCGGCGACTACCGGATCACCGGCGTGTCGATCTGCTCGACGGTGCCCGCCGCCCTGCGTGAGCTGCGCCGGATGGTGGTGCGGGCGTTCAGCGACATCCCGGCGGTCATCGTGGAGCCGGGTACCCGCACCGGGGTGCCGATCCTCATCGACAACCCGAAGGAAGCCGGCGCCGACCGGATCATGAACACGCTGGCCGCGCACCACCTGTACGGCGGACCGGCCATCGTGGTCGACTTCGGCACGTCGACGAACCTGGACGTCGTGTCCGTTCGTGGCGAGTTCGTCGGCGGGGCGCTCGCCCCCGGTATCGAGATCGCGCTCGACGCGCTCGCGTCGCGGGCGGCGCAGCTGCGCAAGGTGGAGCTGACCGCGCCGCGGTCGGTCATCGGCAAGAGCACCGTCGAGGCGCTCCAGTCCGGCATGATCTACGGGGTCGCCGGCCAGGTCGACGGGCTGGTCCGGCGGATCCGGACCGAGCTCGGCGCGCACGCGACCGCCATCGCCACCGGCGGCCTCGCGTCCCTGGTCATCAAGGAGAGCGAGACCCTCGACCACCACGAGCCGCATCTGACGCTCATCGGCCTGCGGCTCGTCTTCGAGAAGAACCTCTGAATTCCGCCACTGGACGACTCGAACACCGCAGGACGACAACATCTGCCGTTGTTTCGGGCAGGTGTGGACGGACGGATCCGGACCCTTCCGCCGCCGCCCCCGTCCCGGCATGGATCCGGCACGGGTGAGCACACAGGAAATGTGCCGTCACAGGAAGAGGTCGTGCACCCGACAGGCGGTCTGATTCCGAGTGCGCACCGGGCCGGACGGGTTACGCTTCCATGTCATGCGGGACCGATACTCGGTGACCTCGCGGGGTCGCCGATCCGGTCGGCGCGGATTCGCGTGCCGACCGATCCAGATCGTGCTGGCGGTGGCAGTTCTGGCCGCAACGGTGACAGTTTCCGCGGGCTGGAGCGATCCTGTTCTCGCCGCGCCCGCGCACCGCACGATCGCCGTTCTCGGCGACTCGTACTCCTCCGGCGAGGGCAGCCCGCCGTTCGACACCCTCGATCCGCGCTGCCGGCGCAGCAGCAACGCCTGGCCGCGGGAGCTGACCCGGCTGGATCCGACCCTGTCGATCTCGCTGTTCGCCGCCTGCGCCGGCGCGACCACGGACGCACTGAACGAGTCGTTCAAAGGCGAGAATCCACAGCTGACCCAGTTGCGGCAGCTTCGACCCGCCCCCGACATCGTCACCATCACGATCGGCGGTAACGACGCCGGTTTCTCCAACGTGATCGTCAGCTGTTTCACCTGGAAGTGTTTCTGGGATGGCAAGGACAAGCGTGAGCGCGACCGCGTCAACAAGGAACTTCCGGACCTGCTGACGGCGAACTACCGGGCGGTGAAAGCCGCGGCTCCGCGCGCCCGGGTGCTGGTCGTGGGGTATCCGAGCATATTTCCGAGCAGCCAGAGCAAGAACATCTGCAAGTGGCTGAACAGCACCGAGCGCCGGCAGGTCAGCAGCCTGAACAGCCTGCTCGACCGCGTGGTCCGGCGGGCGGCCGACGACGCCGACGTCGAGTACGTGCCCACCGCCCGGGCGCTGCGCGGTCACGAGATGTGCACCAGGAACTCCTGGGTGGCCCCGGTGGGCCTGTTCTCCCCTGCCCGCGACCTCAGCGCCCACCCGACCGCCCAGGGCCAGCAGGCCATCGCCCAAGCCATCGAAACGTACCTCACCAGGCACGACAGCCGCTGACGGCCCGCCGCCCAGCGCGGCGGCATGCCGCGCTCGGTATGCGGCCTGGCCGGGATGCGACGCGGGACACGACGTCCAGCGGGTGCGGCATGCGGACGGTGCGGCAAGAATCGAGTACGTTCCGCAATCGCGCGGGTGGTCGGGTGGACGGGTGGACGGGTGGACGAGAGGCCGAGCAGGCCGAGCAGGCCGGACTCCGGTGAACGCTCCGGGTCGACGGGCTCCCGGCTTCGGCGGCTCACGGCCGGGTGGCCGCCGGGATCCGGGCAGTCCGTGCGATAGCCGGCGTCCGGTCTGGTCGTACTCCTGTCGATGACAGCTGGCGTGTCGATGACAGCTGGCGGTAGTCAGGTCATCGAGCAAATGCCGGGTCTGCATGCCCCTTCGGCGCTGCCGGTTTGACAGCGGGCATGAAGTTAGCCTTACCTAATCTCATGCGCTCTCCTCTGCCGATGACGGCGACCGGGCCCCAGCCCGCCGCCCGGCGCGAGCCGGCACCGGGCCCCTCCCCTCAGGGGCCGGTCGGCGCCGGCCTGCGGGCCGTGCCGCGGGACGTCGCCGAGGCCGTCCTGCCCCGCGCGGTCTGTTTCGGCGTGCCGACGGGACCGGAGTGGGTGTCCTGCGCGCATCTGACCGGTCCGGGGGGAGTCGCCGAGTCGCTCGCGCTCGTCGCCCGGGCCCATCCGGGCGCGAGCCCGGAGGTCGCGGCCAGCTACCTCGCGAACTGGTACTCCGCCGCGGTCGTCGCGCCGGCCATCGCCTCCTACGTCCTTCTGCGCCGCGTCCCGCTGCTGGACCCGGCACACATGTCAGTACACGTACCGGACAGCGGTTGGTTCGATCGGACGGCCCTGCATGTCCCCGCGGGCACGATGCTGGCCGACGACCCGTGGGCCACCCCCGCCC
>NZ_FZMO01000407.1 GCF_900197875.1 Frankia canadensis
GCCTAAAACAACATCAAAACCGGGGGTGCTGGAGCGCGCACCCGTGAATGGACACCTACTGTAGTGTCCCGCTGACGTGCACGGGAGTCTGCGCTGCATATCGGATCAACGGCCCAACAGAAGCCGTCGGTGTCCACGGTCGTCCCACGTTGTCCGCCGTCTGGAGCACACCCTTGGGTCCAGCGCTGCGTCTGCAAGCGATGGTCCGAACTAGGACCTACGACCACGCCGGCTACGCACCGATGGGCGCACCGAATACTCGCAGCGCTTGTCGGAGTGCGGAGCCGTCCGCTTGCCCGTTGAAGGTCACAACCATCAATGATCCATAGATTTCACCTGTATCTCTATTGATCTCTTCGACTGCGGAGGTCAGTGGCGCGTTGGTTACGACGAGGATTGGCACCGTACGTGGGCCGCTCGGCACCCTCGAAAGCAACTCATGCCTGAATCTCCGACCTGGAGAGCAGTATTTCACCACAACCTCAATCACCACCCTTTTAGTTGAGGACTCACGAAAAGAAGCGATCAGGTCGATGGATTCGAGATCGTCTTGGCAACGCGAGACGTTTGCGCCTGCGTCTACCAGCGCCGCCTCCACCAACAGTTCATAGACAGTAGCGTCGCGAATGATTCTATCCCCCCCGCGCGCCCTGGTGGTCGCGACCTCCACGCCGGCCTCTTGGATGGCGCGCTCACTCACCGACACGGCCAAGTACTCCTTCGCCTGGCTCATGAACGTCTGGGCGGTGGCAAGGTGCAGACGAGTACCGCACAGTTCGGCGAGTTCCACGGAAAGCTCTACCCGGGGGCCCAGAGTCATGCCCTCGGCTCGAAGGTACCAATCCTCCTTCTGGTCGTTGGTGACAAAGAGGAGATCGCGTGGCTCGCGGGCGATCTCGTCAAGAGTCTGCCGCCAGATGAAGTAGTCGCCAAGCGCTTTCTCCTCTCCCTTGCTTTTGAGGTCGGAGTAGCCTGGAGGCACTTCAGCCGTGATCCGCTCTAGGCCGCGTTCAGACTCCTGCGCGGTCTGCGCTGCGTCGAACGGCGGACCGACCTTGCCAGCGAGCATCACACCGATCCGGTTGAGAATCGGGTCGTTTATAAAGCGCTCAGCGAGCGAAGCGCTGTCTTTGTCCTCCAGCTTCGCCGCCTCGGCCCGCAGCGCGGAGAAGCTCGCCACAATCGGCGACTCGTCGAAAGTCTGAATCGCTCGGCGGCTGGCGGTCTTCCGGAAGGCGTCAAGGACCAACCTTTCGGCACCGCCGATGGCGGCAGCCACCTTTTCTGACTCGCGTCTCGCGTCCTGTAGGGCCGTGAGGCGGTTGCGATGGAATTCCAAGCCCGCTTGATAGGGAATCCACAGTCTGTCACTGACCTCTTCTAGGGCGGCGAGCAGCCCGTCGCGAGCCTCCGATGAGAAGCGGTAGAGGCTGAGCAGCACGTTAGCGTCAAGGACCACGGCACCCGACGTATAGATCTCCTTCTTCGCCGTGTCGTCGAGGGGGAACCAGCCGCGGAAGTCGTCTCTCACGGCACCAATGATCGCATGACGTGGAGTCCGCTATGAAAGGTGGTAGTCGTCAGAGGCGCCAAGCATCTACCGGGACCAGACCATGAACGACTCTGGTGTAGATCGCGGGACTGATGGCCGCGCCGGGCATCCACGCTCCTCTGACATAGTCCGTCCAGTGGAGTCCACCGACGTGGTGTACGGATCGTGATCGTCTGACGACTCGCCGGAG
>NZ_FZMO01000196.1 GCF_900197875.1 Frankia canadensis
GGGGAACCGTCTACCCGGCCGAGAGGCCGGCGCGACCCGTCAGGCCTTGCGCGCCCCCGCGCCGTAGCCGCGGACCTCCGCCGCGGCGACCGCGGCCCGCGCGCCGTCGAGGAACACCCGCCCGGCCGCGGTCAGCCGCACCCCACGGGTCGTCCGTTCGAGCAGCTCCACCTCCAGCTGCCGCTCGAGGGCACGGATCTGCTGGGACAGCGACGGCTGCGCGATGTGCAGCCGGTCCGCGGCCCGGGTGAACGAGCCGTCCTCGGCGACGGCGATGAAGTAGGCCGCCTGCCGAAGGTTCAGCCATCCCCGCATCCTTCAGTTCTATCCCGCAATCCATAGGCGAACGCCTATGGATTGCGGGCACTCTGGGTCTTGGACGGGCACCCCCACGGCGACGGACGATCGAAGGCGATCGGACCAGTTCGCCGACGACGTGGTCGGCTCGGACGCCCGCCCCGGCCTCGGCGTCCCAGCAGATAGGACACGCACGGTGACCAATGTCATCCTCGCCGGCGGCCGGGTCATCGACCCCGCCCGCGGCCTCGACCTCGTCGCCGACGTCGTCTGCGCCGACGGCCGGATCCGGTCCGTCAAGCCCCCCGACACCGGACCGCACCCCGCCGGCGCGACGGTGATCGACTGCACCGGGCTGCTGGTCACGCCGGGGCTGATCGACCTGCACACCCACGTCTACCCCGGTCTGGGCGACTTCTGCGTGCATCCCGACCGGGCGGGCGTCGACGTCGGCGTGCCGGTCGTCGTCGACGGGGGGACGTCCGGCGTGCGGACGTTCGGACTGGCCCGCGCCTTCACCGAGAGCGAGGCGGTGCGCACCCGGGTGCTCGCCTTCCTCGACCCGTGTCTGCTCTACCTGGCGACGAAGGACTTCATCGCGCACCGCCTGGAGATCGCCAACGACCCGCGCAACCTGGACCTCGACGCCACCGCCGCGACCGTCGACGAGCACCGGGATATGATCGTCGGCTTCAAGGTGCGGGCCACCACCACCGGTGACCCGCGGCACTCGCCGTTCCTGGAGGGCGCGAAGTCGATCGCCGGCGACCTGCCGATCATGGTGCATCTGGGCCGCTACCCGCACACGCCGAGCCTGGCGAACCTCGACGCGATCACCGCGCTGCGCCCCGGCGACATCGTGACCCACGCCTTCCGTGGCCACTCCGGGATCCTGGTCGACAGCGGCATCGGCAGGGCCGTCGACCCGCGCTTCGCCGCCGCCGTCGAGGCGGGCGTACGCCTGGACGTCGGCCATTCCGGCTCCGACTTCCGTTTCGCCGCCGCCCGCGCGCTGCTCGATCTCGGCTATCCGCCGACCACGATCAGCACCGACCTGAACCTGTTCAACATGTCCGGCCCCGTCTGGTCGCTGCCGGAGACGATGTCGAAGATCTGGGCGCTCGGCGTCGACCTCGTCGACGTCATCGCCATGGTGACGGCTAACTCGGCGGCGGCGATCGGCCGCGGTGACGAGCTCGGCACCCTCGACGTCGGCCGGGATGCCGAGGTCAGCGTCCTGCGAGTGGAGACGGGTGACTTCGAACTCACGGACGGTTTCGAAACAGTTCGCCATCCCCGCCGGCTCGCCCCCGTCGGCTGCCTGCGAGCGGGTGTTTGGTACAAATCACGCGAGCAGCTCACATCGCACGAGCAGCTCACATCGCACGAGCAGCTCACGCCGGGCCGCACCGCGGCCCCCCGGGACGCCGCCGTCGGCGCCGCGCATCGACCCCCCCGATCGGTGCGCCACGCGTCGGCGGCGGCTTCGGGGTGATCATGGTTTACATCATCACCGCGGCGTGCCTCGACGTCATGGACCGCTCCTGCGTGGACGAGTGTCCCGTCGACTGCGTCTACGAGGGCCGCCGCAAGCTCTACATCCATCCCGAAGAGTGCATCGACTGCGGAGCCTGCGCACGGGTCTGCCCGGTCGACGCGATCAGTTGGGACCGCGACGCCGACGCGGACCCCACCGCCACCGATCTCACCGCCACCGACGAGATCCACGCGCACCTCGCCGCCCCGCTCGCCGCCGTGGACGCCGATCTCACCGCCCGCCACCCCGCCGCCAGCGCGGACGCCGACGCCCACTCCGACGCCCGCCGTTCCCAGCCCGTCCACACCTGCTACCTGCCGGCGGACCAGATGAGCCCGGACATCGTCCCCGTCTGGGCCGCGCGGGCGACCACGCTGCTGGCCGCACACGGCAGCGATCCCGCGACGCTGGCGGCCGCGACCGGCGGCGACCCGCACCCCGCCACGGCGGCCGCGGTGCACGCCCACGTCACCCGCGTCCTCGCCACCGAGCCGATCCAGGATCTGCGCGTCGACCTGGAGGACGGCTACGGTCCGCGACCCGACGCCGTCGAGGACGCCGACACCGAGCGCGCCGCCGCTGCGCTGCGGGCCGCGTCCGCCGCCGGCACCCTCCCCGCTCGCTACGGGCTGCGACCGAAGTCCCTCGACCCGACGGTGCGCGCCCGAGGCCTGCGCAGCCTGGACCTGTTCCTGAGCGCGCTTGTCGCCGACGCCGCACCGCCGCCGCCCGGCCTGGTCCTGACCCTGCCGAAGGTCGGCGACCCACGGCAGCTCACGGTGTTCGTCGCGGTGCTGACCGAACTGGAGCGCCGCCTTGGTCTCGCTCCGATCGGTGTCGAGGTGCAGGTCGAGACGCCCGCGGCGGTGCTCGCCCTGCCCGAGCTGGTGACCGCCGGACTGGCGCTCGGACCTGGGCGCCTGGTCGGCCTGCATGTCGGCACCTACGACTACTCCGCGTCGCTGGGCATCGGCGCCGCCGACCAGGCGAGTGATCACCCGGCGGTGGAACACGCGACGACGATGATGCAGCTGGCCGCGGCCGGCACCGGCATCGAGGTCGCGGACGGCTCGTCGAACCTGCTGCCCAAGGACGAGCAGCCCAGCGACGAGCGGACCGTGCACCGAGCCTGGCGCCGGCACGCGGGCCTGGTCCGCCGGGCCTGGCACCGCGGCCTCTACCAGGGCTGGGACCTGCATCCCGGCCAGCTGGTGAGCCGGCACGCGGCCGTCGGCGGTTGCCTGCTGGCCGGCCTCGACGCGGCACTGGCCCGGCTCGGCGCCTATGTCTCTGGGATCGAGGGCGCTGGGATCGAGGGCGCTGGAACCGTGAGCGGTGCGATCGCCGACGAGCCGGCGACCGGGCGGGCGCTGGCCGGTCACGTCCGCCGCGCGCTGGACGCGGGCCTGCTCGACGACGCGGGACTGGCCGCGGCCGGCCTGCACCGAACGGTGGTCGACCGGCTCGCCACCGCCTCCCCGAGCTAAACCCAATGGAACGCGTGCGCAGCATTAACACTGGGTAAATAGATGGGAAAATCGCTGACCATCAGGCTGTGAGTTCTCATGACAGGTCGACATGTCGCCCGTCCACGGTTACAACAGTCATCGTGAACGACGGCGTGTTGGTACTGGTGGTCATGACGGCGCTGGCCTTCGACTTCACGAACGGTTTCCATGACACCGGCAACGCGATGGCGACGTCGATCGCGACGGGGGCACTACCGCCGAAGATCGCCGTCGCACTGTCAGGAGCGTTGAATCTCGTCGGCGCCTTCCTGTCGCTGAGCGTGGCCGCGACCATCGCGAGCGGGCTGGTCAACACCCATCTCGTGACCCTCACCGTGGTGTTCGCCGGACTGGTCGGCGGCATTACCTGGAATCTGCTCACCTGGTTCTTCGGAATCCCCTCCAGCTCATCTCACGCGCTCATCGGGGGCGTCATCGGAGCGACCATGGCCGCCGCCGGATCACACGGCGTCAAATGGCATGGAGTTGTCTCGAAAGTCATCATTCCGGCCGGGCTGTCGCCCGTCATCGCGGGTCTGATCGCGACCTGCGGCACCTATCTGGTCTACCGACTGAGCCGCAACGTGCCCGACGGCACCCGCAACCACGGTTTCCGCATCGGCCAGATCGGGTCCGCGTCGCTGGTCTCCCTCGCTCACGGCACGAACGACGCCCAGAAGACGATGGGTGTCATCACCCTGGCCCTCATCGCCAACGGCACCCTGAACTCCGGTGACCAGGCCCCGTTCTGGGTGATCCTGAGCTGCGCGATCGCGATCAGCGCCGGCACCTACCTGGGCGGCTGGCGGGTCATCCGGACCCTGGGCAAGGGCCTGGTGGAGATCGACTCGCCGCAGGGCATGGCCGCCGAGTCCTCCTCGGCCGCGACCATCCTGCTGTCCAGCCACTTCGGCTACTCCCTGTCCACGACGCACGTCGCGACCGGCTCGATCCTCGGCACCGGGCTCGGCCGCAAGGGCGCCGAGGTCCGCTGGGGGGTGGCCGGCCGGATGGCCACCGCGTGGCTGCTGACCCTGCCAGCCGCCGGCCTCGTCGGCGCGATCTGCTATTGGATCGCCGACGGCATCGGCGGCACCGCCGGCGTGGTCGTCGTCTTCGCCATCCTGGTGATCGCCTCGGTGGCGCTGTACCTGCAGGCCCGCAAGACTCCCGTCAGCCACCACAACGTCAACGCCGAGTGGGACGGCACGGTGGTCCCGGCCGACGCCAAGAAGGAGCCGATCGCAGCATGAACTCCTGGATCGACCTGGACGCGCTGTGGCACATCGTGGCGGTCGGCCTGCTGGCCGGCGCCGGTCTGCCGGCGGTGTTCGCGCTCGGACTGCGCGCCGTCAGCCTGCCCGGCCGCGGCGGCGCCCCCGATGCCGAAACCACCCCCGATGCCAGGACCACCCCCGGTGCCGACCGGATCATCGGCACCAACCCGATCGGCATCGCCGCCGGAGCCCTCTGCTTCGCGATCGTGCTGGCCGGCATCGCCTGGGGCATCTACTCCGTCGTCGCCGGGACCTGACCCCTCGCGGATCCACGTAGGCCCAGTCCTCACGTAAGGAAGGTGAACGGCGTGGCGATGCCGCCGTTTCTGGCATCGGTCATCGAGTGGCTGCGCGCCGGGTACCCCGAGGGCGTCCCCGAGCACGACTACCTGCCACTGTTCGCACTACTGCGACGCAAGCTGACCGATGACGAGGTGACCACCATCGCCGACGAGCTGAGCGCCCACGGCGACCCCGCGTCAGTCCTCGCGATCCACACCGCGATCGCCGAGGTCACCCAACAGCCCCCACTGGACGGCGACATCAACCGCGTCAGCGCCCACCTCGCCGCCGGCGGCTGGCCCCTCGCCGACCCAGCCCGCACGACTCCGGACGGCGCCTGACCCCGGAGCTCGTACCGGCGGAGCTCATGACAACGGCTTCTGGCGGGCATCAGCACTGGTACTTGGACTCCACGGCGACCGTTCCCCGACGATGGGCCGGTGCCCGGATCATCCTCGGTGAACGGGTGGGCGCTGCTCACCATCGACGTCCAGAACGACTGGAGCCTGCCGGCCTCCCCGCACGCGGTCCCCGGCACCGACGAGCGGGTACCGACCATGGCCCGGGTCGTGGCCGGCTTCCGCGCCGCCGGGCTGCCGGTCATCCACGTCGTGCGCCTCTACCTCGCCGACGGCTCCAACGCGGAGCTGTGCCGGCGCGACCGCGTGGCCGCCGGGCCTCCCCTCGTTCGACCGGGCGGTCCCGGCAGCCAGGTCCGCGCCGAGCTGCACCCCGACCCCCCGTTCATCCTCGACCATCCCGCCCTGCTGGCGGGCGGCCTCCAGCGGGTCGGCCCCGCGGAATGGGCGATGTACAAACCCCGATGGGGGGCGTTCTTCGCGACCCCGCTCGAGGATCACCTGCGGGCGATCGGGGCCGAGACGGTGGTCATGATCGGCACCAACTTCCCGAACTGCCCGCGGACCACTGTCTACGAGGCCAGCGAGCGTGACTTCGAGCTGATCGTCGTCCCCGACGCCCTCTCCCAGGGCTATCCCCGGGCCTTCGACGAGTGCGCCGGGATCGGCGCCCGGCTCCTCTCCGCGGACGACCTGCTCACCCAGCTATCAACAGCCGCGAACGTGGGCTCGCCGCAACGCTGACCAGCCGCTGACCGCCGTTCCGCCCGCGGCGACCCGCGGCGACCGTCGATCGCGCGGGACTCGTTGGCACCGGTCTTCCCCGATCCACCGTCGGAGCCACGCCAGCGCTCGGTCGTTTTTCACACGCGATCACCAACCGATCGCCATCCGGTAGACCGTGCCGGCGGATCGGCCGACTCCATGCGGTCCCGCCGGACCCGGGTTTCTCGCCCCTACGGTGATCGTCCCGTGCTGGAGGGAGCCTTTACGTCAAGGCAAAAAACTGTCGGAGGCAGGTGCGAGGATCAACCCCGTCCGTTGATCGTCCACTCACCCCTGAACCAGGTGACCGCCATGGCCCCCGACCCCACACCGCCGCCCGACACCGCCCAGCCGGACACGGCCGCACCACCCTCCGGCGCGATACCCGCCGAGCAGGACGCCGAGGACCTCGCGGAACTCGCCGATCTCGCCCTCAACGCCGACAACGTGCCCACCGAGGTACTCGGAGACGCGATCCGCCGCTGGTCCGGACGCCTCACCGCCGGCACCTGCCTATGGCTGTGCCTCATCGCCGTGTTCGACCAGAAGAAGATCTGGCAGACAGACGGCCAGCCCTCCTGCGTCGACTGGCTCGCCGCCCGCTGCGACCTGACCAGCCCCACCGCCCGCTCCTACCACCGCGTCGCCACCGCCCTACGCACCCTCCCCCTCATCCGCCACGCCTTCGCCCGCGGCCAGCTCACCTACACCAAAGTCCGCGCCCTGAGCCGCATCGCCACCCCCACCACCGAACACACCTGGCTCGACCACGCCCACAGCAACACCGCCGACCAGCTCGAACACCTCATCACCAGCCACCGCCAGAAAACCACCAACCCCACCACCACCCACACCAAGCGCAGCCTGCGCTGGCGCCCCCGCACCAACGGCATGATCACCCTCACCGTCGTCCTCACCGCCGACGAAGCCACCCACCTCGCCACCGCCCTCCACGCCACCCGCGCAAGCCTCGACGACACCACCCCACCCACCACCGACACCGACACCGACACGGCGAGTGTCACCAACAGCGGCAGCGGCAGCCCACCACCCACCAACACCCACGAGACCAACACCGACGACACCGACCCCGACGGCGACGGTGAACCCCCCACCAACGACGTCGACGCCCTCCTCGCCCTCGCCACCGCCTTCTTCCACCACCACACCCACAGCCACCACAGCAGCGAACACAGCACCAGCCAGAACGAGAACCACCCACACGACACCACCAACACCGACGACGGCGACCACGGCGACCCGGGAGGCGAGGACCGTCAACAACCACCAGGACAAATCCAAGGCACCCTCAGCGGCATCCTCGGACCCCACATCGGACTACCCGCCACCGTCCTCGAACGCCTCGGCTGCGACACCTACCTCCGCGACCTCCACACCGACCAGCACGGCA
>NZ_FZMO01000542.1 GCF_900197875.1 Frankia canadensis
CCGACACCCTCTGGACCGCCAACGAGCTTGATCGGTTGAAGCAACCTGGGAAGCGACGCTTCAGGCGGTGAAGACCAACCCGATTGATGAAGGATGCGAGACACCACGGTCCGACCGTGGGACTCAGCCCGCACACAGCCCGAAGACCCACCCCTCACCATCCACACCGGCCCAGTGAACGACCTGGCCAGGATCCCCCCGCGCACTGCTCACCTTCCCCACGCCAAGTGAGACCTAGGGCGTACGTGCCCTTCCTCGCGCCTCGTCGTCTGAGTTCGCGTGGGCCGCGTGCGCACCGCGGGAAACGGCACGCACGGCGGACCGACGATCAGGATTCGCGTAGGTCGCGGCGGCGGGGTCAGGCCACGCCGGACATTCGGCGTGAGGCGGACGCCTTGCGGCTGAGGATGACCTCGTCGACGAGGCCGTAGTCCTTCGCCTCGGCGGCGCTGAAGATCGTGTCGCGTTCGGTGTCGCGGCGGATCTCGTCCTCGGCGCGGCCGGTGTGGCGGGCGAGCATCGCCTCCTGCAGGGCGCGGACCCGCAGGATCTCCCGGGCCTGGATCTCCAGGTCGCTGGACTGGCCCTGCGCCTGCGCGGACGGCTGGTGGATCAGGATCCGGCTGTTCTCCAACGTGCACCGCTTGCCCGGCGTCCCCGCCGCCAGCAACACCGCCGCCGCCGACGCCGCCTGCCCCATACAGATCGTCGAAATGTCCGGCCGCACGAACTGCATCGTGTCGTAGATCGCCGTCAACGACGTGAACGACCCACCCGGCGAGTTGATGTAGATCGAGATATCCCGATCCGGATCCTCCGACTCCAGGAACAACAACTGCGCCATCACATCGTTCGCCGACACGTCATCGATCTGCACACCCAGAAAGATGATCCGTTCCTTGAGCAGCTTCGAATACGGATCCATGGAGTACTCGCCACGAGAGGTGCGCTCGACGATGTTCGGCAGCACCTGCCGCGCCCGCGGACCGTCCCCGGCGATACCCCCACCGGTTGCTGCCACACCGCCGACGCCGGGGCCGGCGGCGACCCGGCCGGTGGCGGTCATCGGGTGCCCTCGGCGCCGAAGCCGGCGTTGCCGGTGGCGCGGCGCGGGCCGATGCCGCCGGCGCGCCCGCCGCCGGGGACCTCGTCGACGCGGGCGACGACGTGGTCGACCAGGCCGTAGTCGCGGGCCTCGGGGGCGGTGAACCAGCGGTCCCGGTCGGAGTCTCGTTCGATCTGCTCGACGTTCTGGCCGCTGTGGGCGGCGATCCGCTCCTGCAGCACCCGCTTGGTGTGCAGCATCTGCTCGGCCTGGATGGAGATGTCGGCGGCGGTCCCGCCGATGCCTCCGTGCGGCTGGTGCATCATGATCCGCGCGTGCGGGAGGGCGAAGCGCTTGCCGGCGGCGCCCGCGCAGAGCAGGAACTGGCCCATGGAGGCGGCCAGGCCCAACGCGACGGTGGCGACGTCGTTCTCGACGAACTGCATCGTGTCGTAGATCGCCATGCCGGCGCTCACCGAGCCACCCGGCGAGTTGATGTAGAGGTAGATGTCGCGGGTCGGGTGCTCGGCGGCGAGCAGCAGCAGCTTGGCGCTGATGGCGTTGGCGACGTCGTCGTCGACCTCGGTGCCGAGGAAGACGATCCGGTTCTCCAGCAGCCGGCCGTACACCTGGTCGTCGACACCGCCCGGCGCGGGTGTCGCCGCGACGGCGGAGGAGTTCCACCCGGGCGCGGTGACCGCGGTCGGCGTCCATCTGTCGATCATGAGAAGTGTCCTCCCGCCGGCCTGCTCGGGACTCGCCGCGAACGGCGGGGCCGGCACCTCCAGCCTCGCCGCTGGAACGGCCGCGCAGGCGCCGATCTGCCCGTCGCAGATCTGCTCAGGGCAGACGACCTTGGCGCCTGCCGCCCGCGGTGACAAGCGCGCCCCGGGGAACGCGTGTACGGCTCGCGGCGCGCCTGGCCGCGCGGGGACGGCTGGTCGACACCTCGGGCGGACGCCGACCGCGCCGTGAAGACGCCCGGCCGGCCCGTTCAGCGCGTGCCGGGGCGCTCGCCGTCCTGATCGCCGTCGGCGTCACGCCCCTCGGTGCTGCCCGCCTCGTCCGCGTGGTTCTCCGGCTGGCCCGCATCGGCGTTGCGGGGCAGGTAGCCGTCCCGCAGCGGGTCGGTGAGGAAGGAGAGGAAGGAGTCGTCGAGCAGGAGGGGCCCGTCCTCGGCGTCGCGGGCCGGGCCGCGGCGAGCGTCAGGCTGCTCGCCTGCGGGGGTGGTGTGGCCGCCGTCGGCGCGCAGCGAGCGGGCCGCGTCGTCACGAAGGCCGATCATGAAGTCCTCGGCGAGGCGGACCTGCTCCTGCAGTGAGGCGAGCTTCTCCTCCGCGAGGCTGACCCAGGTCCGCAGCCGGTCATGCAGCTCGGCGCGGTGCGCCGCGGTCAGCCCGGGCTTGCCGATGCCCTCCCGCAGGGTGAGCAGGGAGCGCATCTCCTCGACCGTGAAACCGAGCGGCTTCATCTTCTTGATCAGGAAGAACCGGTCGAGCGCGTCGTCGTCGTAGAGCGGCAACCCGTCCTCGGAGCGTCCCACCGCGACCAGGAGCCCCGCCTGCTCGTAGAACCTGGCGGTGCGCAGGGACAGGGTCACCAGAGTGGCGACATCACCGATCTCGTAGCGGCCGGCGGCGGAGGACCTGGCGCTGCTGGTTGTGGACAATTCGACCCTTATCACGGTAAACGTGGCGGCTGGTGCTCGGACATCTCGCGGCTGTGCCTCGGCTGCCCGTGTCCACCGGCAGGCGACGACGACCTGGTGATCACGGACCGCGGGTGGATCAGCACCGGAGCCGGCACCGGGCCGGCCACGCCCCGCACGGGCCGCGCCGGACCGGACGCGACCTCGGACGACGCGCCGAATCACCGGATTCACCGCGGCGGCCGACGCCAGAAACGCCAGGACCTGCTGTGTTACGTACCGTACCCGATTGGCTTCGTCCGTCGATGCAGTCCACGCCCCCGTCGGGCCCGGAGGTGCGTGGCGTCGTCACCCGCCCGCGCGCCCGCCGATGCCCGAACAGCCCTTAGCAGTGTGTCATGCCGAACGGTTCGCGTCGCCGTGAAGCCCGATGACGAAGTCCTCGGCGACACCCGCCTGCTGGCGCAGCGTCGCGAGCTTCTCCTCGGCCAGCACGACCCAGGTGCGCAGCAGCTCCCGCAACTCGGCGCGGCGCGCGTCGGACACGGCCGGATCGGAGAGCTCGTCACGCACGGACAGCAGCGAGCGCATCTCCTCGAGGGTGAACCCGAGGGATTTCATCTTCTTGATGACCATCAGCCGGTCCACGGCCTCATCGCCGTAGAGGCGGAAACCACCGGGAGTACGGCCGGCCGTGGTAAGCAGCCCGGCCTCCTCGTAGTACCGGACCGTGCGCAGCGACAGCCCGACCCGCTCGGCGACCTCACCGATCTGATAGGTGGTAGAGCTGGCCGCGCGGTACGCGGATGGATCGCGACGCGTCGTGGACAAGGTGACCCTATCGGTAGTGTCTCGATGTCTGGATCAAGGCTGATAACAGACCACTCTACGACGTTCCGGACAGGCTGCGCAGAGGTGGGTCGCTGTATTCCCCGCCGCGTGCTCCGTACGGGGAGCTTCGGGGCCCGACCGTGCTATCGGTCGACGTCGACGCTCCGACCGGGCAGGCTGCTCGGCGGGTACGCGCCACGGGGGCGGCCGGCTCAGGCACCATCATCCGCAGGGCCGGACCAGAGAGGGGACGCCGTCGTGGCCCACCGGCGGACGCGGCCGGTCGCGCCGTGACCAGCTGGGCGGGTGACGGGGTGAACGGGCCGGCAGGACGCCCGGCGAGGCGGCATCGAGGAGACGGACCCGCGGGGCGCGGGGTCGGCGGAACAAGGAGAGCGCTGTGCTGAGCAGGATCGACCATGTCGGGATCGCGGTGGCGTCACTGGCCGAGGCCATTCCCCACTACGAGAAGGCGTTCGGCCTCAAGGTCGTGCACCAGGAGGACAACGAGCGCCAGGGCGTGCGGGAGGCGATGCTGCTGGTACACAGCGGCGAGGCCGGCAACTCCTACGTCCAGCTCCTCGAGCCGCTGCGCGAGGACAGCCCGGTCGGGAAGTTCCTGGCCAAGCGGGGCCCCGGCATCCACCACATCGCCTACGGCGTGGCCGACATCGACAGTGCCCTAGCCGCGCTGACCGAGACCGGCTTCGACCTGGTCAACAAGACGCCGGTGCACGGTACCGCCGGCAGCCGGATCGCCTTCCTGCACCCGAAGGGCCTCGGCGGCGTCCTCACCGAACTGGTCGAGGCCGCCGAAGGCCACTGACGACGGCGCCACGCACCCGACGAGACCACGACAGGTGGCCGACCGGGCGGCCTCATGGCACGCCCGGTCGGCCGACGCTCACGCGTACGAGCCGGCGCTCAGCGGCGGCTCGCCGCGGCCGACGTGCTGGCGTTCGGCAGCGCGTCCAGCGGGGTCACGCTGGAACCGGTCCACCGGTAACGCACCGTGGCGCCCCCCGCGGTCGGGCAGCACATCGGGTCGTCCGGGCGGTAGAGGTCGTACTGCAGGGCGACCTCCCGGTCCGTGGACCAGATCCAGCGGATCGTCGCGCTCGGCTGCGCCGCGTCGTTGCCGACGAACGCCCCGCGGTGGAAGAAGAACGCACGCTGCGGATGCCCGTCCCCGGACGTCGACAGCAGACCGACGATGACGCTGAGGTCGTTGCCCGGGTCGTAGCCGCCGAAGGAGATCGGCGTGTAGCCGGCGGCGCGCACGACAGCCCCCGCCTTCGCGGCGCTCAGCGCGGGCACACCGGACGCCCCCACCGCGGCTGGCGGGACTGGTGCGGTCGGTGTGGCTGGTGTCGATGACGCCGCCGAGGCGGTTCCGGTGAGCCCGGCTACCAGCGTGAGCACACCGATCATCACTGAAACGGCAAGTCCGCGACGTAGAGTCATGAGAACCCCCAGGTTCCGTGTTGACCCGACCACGCTAGATGCCGACTTCGACGGGTGCCGGCCGAGCGGCGACTATGGCCGCAATGTCGCCCGCATTGACCTGACTCGCGAGCTACCGCCAGGCTCGTCCGGCGGCGCGGGCGGGTCAGCGCGGGGTACGGGGCGCCCGGCCGTGGCGCAGGCGGCTGGCGCGGGCGACGGCGGCGAGCAGGCCGGGCGCGCGGCGGAAGGTCGTCATCGTCGTGCCCGGGATCGGCACCCGCCGGACGGCGACCGAGCGCGGCTGGGCGAACTCCCGCAGCCCGTCGGCGCCGTGCACCCGGCCGAACCCGCTCTCCCCGCTGCCGCCGAACGGCAGTGCTGGGAAGCCGGCGAACGCGAGGACCGCGTTGACCGACACCATGCCGGCGTCGAGGCGGGAGGCGATCTCGTCGCCGTGGCGGCGGGAGAAGACCGTGGCACCGAGCGCGTAGGGGGTGCCGTTGGCCAGGGCGACCGCCTCGTCGACGTCGGCGACGACCCGCACGGTGACGATCGGCCCGAACGTCTCCTCCCGCACCGCGGGCGCGTCCTCGGGCACGTCGAGCAGCACGACCGGCGCGATGAAGGTGTCCCCCACCGACGCCGCTTCGCCGACGAGCGCCGTCGCGCCGCGGGCCAGCGCGTCCTCGACGTGCCGGCGCACCACGGCGGCCTGCCCGGGCATGGTCATCGGCCCGTAGTCGGCGTTCGGCCGGGCGCCGGGGCGCACTCCATCGAGGGCGCGGCGCAGTTCGGCGAGGAACGGCTCGGCGACCGCGCGGGTGACGTAGATCCGTTCCACGCCCGCGCACGTCTGCCCGGCGTTGGACATCGACCCCCAGGCGGCGGCCCGGGCGGCGGCGGCGACGTCGGCGTCGTCGGCGACGACGAAGGGGTCCTTGCCGCCGCACTCGATGATCACCGGGGTGAGACGCGTGGCGCAGGCAGCCATCACCTGCCGCCCGGTGGCGGCGGAGCCAGTGAAGGCGATCTTGTTGACGTCGGCGGCGCACAGGGCGGCACCCGTCGCGGCGAAACCGGTGACCACGCCGAGCACTCCACCCGGGGCCTGCGGGTTCGCCGCGGCGAACGACCGGGCGAGCCAGGTACCGAGTGCCGGGGTGAACTCGCTGGGCTTGAACACGACCGTGTTGCCGGCGGCCAACGCGTAGGCGATCGACCCGACGGGGGTCAGCAGCGGGTAGTTCCACGGCCCGATGACGCCGACGACCCCGAGGGGTCTGTACTCCACCCGGCCGCTGTGGCCCGCCATGAACGGCCCGGGCACCACCCGGCGGGTCCGCAGCACCCGCCCGGCACCGCGGGCGGCCCAGCGGATGTGCTCGCTGGTGAGCACCAGTTCGATGCGGGCGTCGCCGGCGGTCTTGCCGTTCTCGGCGTGGAGCAGGTCGACGAGGCGCGCGTCCTCGCGGGCCAGCTGGGCCGCCCAGGCCAGCAGGCACGCGCGGCGACCGGCGAACCCGAGCCCCGCCCACCACGCCGACGCCGCCCGGGCCGTGGCGACCGCCGCGTCGACCTCAGCCTGCCCGCAGATCGCGAAGGTGTCGACGACCGCGCCCGTCACCGGGTTCGTCGAGGTGAACGTCCGTGCGTCGACGCGGCCGTCGACCTCGCTGGCAGCGACCGTGTCCACCGTGCTCCCCCTGCTCGTCCTGGCGGCCTTCCCCGTCGCGCCCACGCTACGTCGCCCACCCGCCGGGACCGTTCGTCCCCGTGCCCGCGCCCGGGCGCCGCGACGCCGATCCGGGTGACCGCGCGGACTGGAGATCGACCTCGCGCGGCACCGCGACGGATCAGAGGAAGGACTCGCGGTAGGCGGTGAACCACTCCCGCTGGGCACGCTGGTCGGGGGTCTCGTCGGCGCTGACGTGGCCGAACATGCTCGCCGGCGGCGGCGGGTCGAGGGCGAGGCAGTCACGGCGCAGGTCGGCGGCGGCGTCCTCGGCGTGCGCACGGACCTCGTCGAACCAGCCCTGCGCCACGTCCGCGGCCAGCAGCCGCCGCAGGCGCTCGATGGGGTCCCGCGCCCGCCAGGCGGCGACCTCCTCGGCGGGCTGGTAACGCCCCGCGTCGTCGGAGGTGGTGTGGGGTGCCATCCGATAGGTGTTGGCCTCGATGAGAACGGGACCACCACCGCCGCGCGCGTGGGCGAGGGCCCAGTCGGTGACCGCGTGCATGGCCAACACATCGTTGCCGTCGACGCGAAGCCCCGGGAAGCCGAACCCGTCGGCGCGGCGCGCCAGGCGCACCGGGGACTGCCGCCGGCTCGGCGTGGAGATCGCCCACTGGTTGTTCTGGCACAGGAACACGACCGGCGCCCCGAAGCTCGCCGCCCAGACGAACGCCTCGTTCGCATCCCCCTGGCTCATCGCCCCGTCGCCGAGGTACACCAGCACGGCCGTGTCCCGGTCGGGATCGCCGGTGCCGACGGCCCCGTCGAGCAGCGCGCCCATGCCGTAGCCGACGGCGTGCAGGGTCTGGGAGGCGAGGACGATCGTGTAGTTCGCCATGTTGTGCGCCGTCACGTCCCAGCCGTCGTGACTGACGCCGCGCAGCAGCCGCAACACCTCGGCAGCCGGCACGCCCCGGTGCCAGGCGACGGCGTGCTCGCGGTAGCTGGGGAAGACGAAGTCACGCGGCCCCACGGCCTGCGCCGACCCGACCTGCGCCGCCTCCTGCCCGCGCAGCGGGATCCACAGCACCAACTCGCCCTGGCGCTGCAGGGCGGTGGCCTCCTCGTCCAGGCGCCGTGCCAGCACCATCGACGTGTAGAACTCGCGGCACAGGTCGTGATCGGCGAGCACCGCGAAGCGGGGGTCGGGCACCAGGGCGCCGTCCGGGGCGAGCAGGCGGATGCCGGCATCGGCCAGTTCGTCCTCGGCGCACGACCCGCGCCGAGGACGCGCGCCCCCCACCGGAGCCGGCCAGGCGACGACGGCGGTCTGCGTGGCGGCCGCTGGGCCTGCCGGTGCCGCCGCACCCGCCGCACCCGTCGCACCCGTCGCACCCGTCGCACCCGTCGACATCGGTGAGGCAGGCGGTGGGCCCGGATGGGCCGGCGCGTCCGTACTCGCCGCTCCCGCGCCCGCCTCCGTCACCGGCGCGGTGGTGGGCGACGGTACCGCCGCTGCCACCGCGGCCGGTTCCGACCGGCGCGGCGTCCTTCCGGCAATCAGGTCCGGCCGCTGTACGACATTCATGCCGACTACCCCTGCCCAGCCCGGGGATCGCAGGACATCCTACGATCGGAAACCATCGAAAATAGTGCGGTATACCGGTTCGACACTAGCGGTTTCGCAACAGAGTGAACGTCAGATCGCGGTACGCGAATCACGTGTCACTCCTACCCGGCGGACACCCGAGCGATCCCTGGACGTCCAACGATCGGAAACCATCGAAAAACATCACCCCGAATGTGAACCGAAGGAAAACTGGGAGCAGGCTTGGACGGGCGGCGGGTAAGGCGGACATTTCCGTTGTCCACGCGGACCGCCCACTCGAAGAATTCGACACTCTCGGTCCGCCATCCGCCACCGGTGGTTACCCGCGTCCTGGCGGGTTCCGGGGCACACCACGACCTCGCGAGACCCGGGCACCCCGCAGCCCGACCCCGCCGCCGCGGGCCGAACCCACCCACCGCCCCCGGTGCCGGCGCGCCGGGGCGCACAATGGCGCCATGACCGGTGATCCGGGACGCGTCCGTGTGGTGCTGGAACGATCAGGTGGCCTGCTCGGGCGCCCGACGCGGCGTGGCCTGGACACCGACGAGCTTCCCGAGGCGGCGGCGGCGCGGCTGCGGGAGCTCGTCGCGGTGGTGCTGCGGGACGAGGACGGCCGGCCCGCGACCGCGGGCGGAGTCGGCGCTCCCGCCACACCCAGGCCAGGAGCAGGAGGAGCGGACCGTTTCGTCTACCACCTCGAGGTCGATCACGCGGGCCGGCGGACCGTGCGCACCGTCACCGAACCGGTCCCCGAGCCGCTGAGGCCCTTGCTCGACCTGTTGCGCACCGCCCCCCGCCTGCCACCACCCGGACTCCGGCAGCGCTGAGACGCCCGGCCGGTGGCCGCACCCCCTCGCGCCTCCCCCACCGGGGCCCGGCGACGGGACGTCCTCGCCGCCGCACCGAAATAATTCATTCGCGCGGCTGGGGGGGATCGGGCATCCTGATCGAGGCCGCCGACCCGGTTGATTCGCCCCAAGTAGGTCCGGCAGTATCCGGACGACCAGGATCCGGAAAGCGTGGCACGGCCCAGCGGGGAAATCCGGCCGGATGATGTGGCCACATGGCGGAGTGACCGTCGTGGAATCGCCATCCGGACATGTGCCGCCAGCGCCGTTCGAGAATGTTCCCTACTGGAGGGAGGAATCAGATGAGCCCCGTCGCGACGCTCGGCGCGGCCGCGCATCCGATCTGGCTGTGGACCCGGCCCGAGGAGGTCGAGAGCGCCGCGCTGGACCAGCTGCGCAACGTCGCGTCCCTGCCCTACGTCCACCATCACGTCGCGGTGATGCCGGACGTGCACCTCGGCTACGGCGCCACGGTGGGCTCCGTCATCGCGCTGCGCGACGCTGTCTCGCCGGCCGCGGTCGGCGTCGACATCGGCTGCGGGATGGCGGCGGCGCGCACCAACCTCACCGCCGAGGACCTGCCGGACGACCTGGGCGGCCTGCGCGCGGCGCTGGAGGCGGCGGTCCCGGTCGGGATGGCCCGCCATCCCCAGCCGACGACCCGCGCCCGCCGCCAGGCGGACCTGTGGAACGCGTTCGACCAGCTGCATCCCCGCGTCGCCGGCCGGCTGGAACGGGCGATGGCGCAGCTGGGCACGCTCGGGTCCGGGAACCACTTCCTCGAGGTCTGCCTGGACACCGACGACGCCGTCTGGATCATGCTGCACTCCGGGTCCCGCAACATCGGCAAGGAGCTCGCGGAGGCACACATCGCCGTCGCCCGCACGCTCGAGCACAACGCCGGCCTGCCCGACCGCGACCTGGCCGTGTTCCTCGCCGGCACCCCGCAGATGCGGGCCTACCGCCATGACCTTGACTGGGCCCAGTCCTACGCCCAGCGCAACCGCGACGCGATGCTCGCCGCCGCGGTGGAGGCACTGCGCACCCTGCTGCCCGACCTGCGGGTGCCCACGCCGCCGCGCCACGGTCCGTACGCGGGCGATCGTGGCTTCGCGCTCGTCAACTGCCATCACAACTATGTCGCCGAGGAGCATCACTTCGGGGCGGACGTCCTGGTCACCCGCAAGGGGGCCATCTCCGCCCGGGACGGCGAATTCGGCATCATCCCGGGTTCGATGGGCACACGTTCCTACCTGGTCCGCGGCCGCGGTAATCCGGACTCGTTCCATTCCGCCAGCCACGGGGCGGGCCGCACTATGAGCCGTAACCGGGCCCGGCGCACCTTCACGGTGGCGGACCTGGCCGACCAGACGCGTGGGGTCGAATGCCGCAAGGACCGCGGCGTGCTCGACGAGATCCCCGCCGCGTACAAGGACATCGACGCGGTCCTCGCCGCCCAGGAGGACCTGGTCGAGATCGTCGCGGAGCTGCGCGCGGTGCTGTGTGTGAAGGGCTGACCCGCGGGTGGGGTCGCCGGGGTCATCACCAGGGCGACCCACCCGACACCGGCCCGCGCGCAGGTCCTGGACGTGGCCCTGTACGACGTGCCCTGTACAACGTGGGCCTGTACGACGTGGGCCTATACGTAGGCCTGGTCGACGTAGCACCAGCGCCAGGCCTCGCCCGGTTCGAAGGAGCGCACGATCGGATGGCCGTGCCGGGCGGCGTGGGCGCTGGCATGCCGTGCCGGCGACGAGTCGCAGCATCCGACGTTGCCGCAGGTCAGGCACAGTCGCAGATGCACCCAGCGGCCGCCGTCGCGCAGACACTCGCCGCAGCCCTGCGGCGTGAGCGGCTCGACGTCGCGGATGTCGGACAGGTGCGGATCCTGTGTGGTGGTCATCGGCAGCTCCGATCGTCGCCCGGTCCGGCCCTGCCCCACGCGCCCGCGGCCGACCCGTGCGGGGCGGGCGGGTTCGGGGGCCGAGGTCGACTATGCCCGGTCAGCGGCCTCGCGTACCGCGGTGCCGCGCGATGCGGTGCGGCGCGTACGGGTGATCCGGGCCGCCCACGCCACCGCCGGCGGCGCATCGGGAACGGGCCGGGCGGGGACGCGCTCCAAGGCCGGCGTGCGGGCGCCCTCATGGCGCAGCAGGAACTCCTTGCGGTCGAGCCCGGCGGCGAAGCCGCGCAGCGCGCCGTCGGCACCGATCACCCGGTGGCAGGGCCGGATCAGCAGCAGCGGATTCGCGCCGACGGCGGTACCAACCGCCCGCGCGTCGCGCCGGCCGGCACCCATCCGCGCGGCGAGCGCGCCGTAGCTGATCGTCGTGCCGTACGGGATCGCCTCCAGCTCCCGCCACACCCGTTCCTGGAACGGCGACCCGTGGCTGCGCAGCGTCAGGCGGAACTCCCGCAGCTCGCCGGCGAAGTACCGGTCAAGCTGGCGGACCACCTCGGCGAAGGGCTCCCGCGCCCGCTGCCAGTGCGCCGCCGGCGCCACCGCGCCCCGCTGGCGGGTCATGCTCAGCGAGGTGAGCGCCACGCCGTCGGCGCCATCGCCCGAGTCGGTGCCTGCCAGCAGCAGCTCGCCCAGCGGGCTGGGCATCGTCGTGTAAAGCGTCATCGAACGGTCTCCTCTCCCGTACCGTGCCCCGGAACCGGATCGCCATCACGAGTGCTGTCGGGGTACGCGGCCACCACGCGAGGGCCGCGCCCGCCCGCGCCCCCGGTCCACAGATGCTGCGTGCCATAGCTGCGCCACGGTGACCAGCCGCTCGTGTCGCGCAGGTCGATGCCGCGACCGCGGGCCGCCACGCGCAGCGCGGCGTCGCCGACGGGCAGAACGTCAGGATCACCGAGCGCGCGCATCCGCACGTACGCCGCCGTCCACGGGCCGATGCCGCGCACCGCGCGCAGCGCCCGGTCGGCCGTGTCGCGGTCCACCCCGACGTCGAGGGTGACCCGGCCGTCGGCGAGCGCCACGGACAGCCGTCGTAGCGTGTCGCGTCGAGCCCCCGGCATCCCCAGAGCGCTCAGGTCCGCGTCCGCGAGAACGGCGACCTCCGGGAACAGGTGGGTCAGCCCGCCGTCCGCCGCTGCCAGCGGTTCGCCGTGGGCGGCGACGAGCGCCGCGCCCAGGCGACGGGCCGCGGCCAGCGAGACCTGCTGGCCGAGCACCGCCCGCACGGCCAGCTCATGAGGGTCGACGGCGCCAGGGGTGCGCAGCCCCGGCCTGGCGGCCACGAGCGGGGCCAGGGCGGGAACGGCGCGCAGCCGCTCGGCGACGGCGTGCGGGTCGGCGTCAAGGTCGAACAGCCGCCGCACCCGGGCCACGGCCGCGGTGAGGTCACGCGGGTCGGACAGGACGAGGCGGCAGCGCAGTGTCCCGTTCGCGGTCCCGTTCGCGCCACCGCCACCGGCATCGCCACCGCCGGCGTCCACCGACGACTCGTCCACCTCGGCGATGGCATGCCCGCGGGCCAGCCGCAGGGTCCGCCGGTAGCGGCGCCGACCCGGCTCGCCGACGATCTCCTCGGCACCGGCCAGCGCGCGGCGGTCCAGATGGTCGAACAGGTCTCCGATCGCCAGCGGCGGCCGATAGCCCAGCCGGACGACGAGCCCCGTCCGCTCGGGCCCCTCACCGTGATCCGGCTGGCGACCCTCGCGCGGCACGGCCCGGGTGTCACGCAGCTCCCGCGGCGTCGCCGCGTAGACCATGCGGATGGTGTCGTTGAACTGGCGCACGCTCGCGAACCCTGCGGCGAACGCGACGTCGGTGGCCGACAGCTCGGAGGTCTGCAGCAGCAGCCGCGCGGCGTGCGCCCGCTGCGCCCGGGCCAGGGCGAGGGGGCCCGCGCCCACCTCCGCCGTGAGATGGCGGTGCAGCTGCCGGGAGCTGTAGCCCAGTCGGGCGGCGAGCCCGCCGACACCCTCCCGGTCGACGACGCCGTCACCGATCAGCCGCATCGCCCGGCCGACGACGTCCGCCCGCACGTTCCACTGGGCGCATCCCGGCACGGTGTCGGGCCGGCAGCGCCGGCACGCCCGGAAGCCGGCGCGGTGGGCCGCGGCGGCCGTCGGGAAGAAGCGGATGTGTTCCGGCCTGGGACGCACGGCCGGGCAGCTCGGTCGGCAGTAGATGCCGGTGGTGGTGACCGCGAAGTAGAAGGTTCCGTCGAACCGGGCGTCCCTGCTGGCCACCGCGTCGAAACGGCCCTGCTCCGTCGTCATGTCCCCACTGTCGACGCCGGCCGGGCGCCGCGCTGGCGGGAATCGGACATCGATGCCGCGCCCGCCGTGGTGGCCGGGCGCGGTGGCCTCCGTCCGGCCCGGGGAGCGACGGGAGCGACGGGAGCGACGGGAGCGACGGGAGCGGTCAAGTCAGGGTCCGGCGCAGGACCACGAAGTACAGGTCGGGTCGCAGCGGCTCCCCGAACCTTCGGTCGTTGTACGGGAACGGTCGGGTCCGGGAGGTCGACAGGTAGCCGCGGCGGCGATACCAGTCGATCAGCTCGCCGCGCTGGGCGATGACCAGCAGTTCCATCCAACCGGCCCCCCAGGTGGTCACCGCGTGTCGCTCGGCGGTTCCCAGCAGCGCGGCGCCGACGCCCCCGCTCTGGCGGGTGGGTCGCACCGCGAACATGCCGAAGTAGGCCCCCACCGCCGCGGTTTCGGGCGCATCCCGGCCAGTGTCACGCCTGGCTCCGACGCCCGGATCACCCTGCTGGCCGCCCGCATCTCCCGTCTGGGCCCCTGGATCGCCCGAGCGGGCCGGATGGTCCGCCGGCGCGAGTCGGCGCTCCACGTGGCAGCAGCCCACCAGGGCGCCGGTGTCCTCCACCGCGAGCAGGACCGTGCTGTGCGGGTCGGTCAGGGCGGTGCGCACCTCGGCCGCGCTGGTGCGCTGCCCAGCGACGAGGTCCGCCTCGGTGGTCCACCCCGCCCGGCTGGGCTCCCCCCGATAGGCGGACTCGACGAGCTCGACGACCGCGGCGACGTCGGCCGCCGAGTCGGTGGCGGCGCGAAAGGCCAGATCGCCGGGGGGACGGGAGGAGACCGGTCGCATCGTCCTATCCTCACAGCCCGGCTGGTCACTCCCCTGTTCGGGCGGGCAGGGGGAGGTGTGATCCGGACGTCGGACGCGGATCAGGACGGCGGACCGTCGGTGCTGGCGGACGCGACCGAGGCGGCAGTCCCAGCGGAATCGGCAGGACCGGCAGAACCGGCAGGACCGGCAGGACCGGCAGGGGCCACCTTCCTGGCCGACGCGGCCGATCCCGTGAGCACGGCGGCGAGCCGCGGGAGGGTGAGGCCGAGGGGGGCGTCGACGCGCACCGCGGCCCGCGCGTCGCCACGGGTGGGCCCCTGGTTGACGATCGCGACGGGAATGCCGAGCTCGGCGGCACGCAGGACGAACCGATAGCCGGACATCACCGTCAGCGACGAGCCGAGGATGAGCAGGGCCCTGGCACTCTCGATCAGTCCCATCGCGCGCGCCACGCGGGGCCGGGGCACCGTGGCGCCGAAGAACACCACGTCCGGCTCCAGACGATCGCCGCCGCAGGCCAGACAGCCGACCATGACGAACCCGGCGATCGTTTCCTCCGCCAGCGTGACATCACCATCGGGGTTGGTGGGGGCACCGCCGACGTGGTAGTCCGGATTGGCCCGCCGCAACCGGCTGTCGAGCTCGTGGCGCGGGCTGACCAGGCCACAGTCCGGGCACATCACGCGGGAGAGGCTCCCGTGCAGGTCGATCACCTGTCGGGAGCCGGCCCGCTGGTGCAGACCGTCGACATTCTGGGTGACCACTGCGGTCACGAGCCCGGCCTGCTCCAGGCGAGCCACCGCACGGTGGGCCGCGTTCGGCTCCGCGCGGGCGACCTGCCGCCAGCCGGCGTGGCTGCGGGCCCAGTAGCGGTGGTGGGCGCCCGGCTGGCGGGTGAACTCCTGGTAGGTCATCGGTGTGTGCCGGCGCAGGGCCCCGTTCGGGCCTCGATAGTCCGGAATCCCGGAGTCCGTGGAGATCCCGGCTCCGCTGACGACGGTCACTCCGCCGGGCGCGACCAGGGTGCACAGCCGCTCGACGCTCTCGTCGTCCGCCGTCATGCCGATGCCCACCCCACCCATGGTGCCCGATGGGGCACACCGGCGTCGGTGGCGGAATCGGACCCGCCGGCCGCGGGTGTCCCCCGATTCACCCCGGGACGCCGAGACACGCAGCGTGCACGGCCATCCGTCCTCCGGTGGTGTGCTCCCCCGCGTGGTCGTACGGTTGCCCGAGAGGTCCGACCTGGGGGTGAGGATCGGATGGAAACGACAGTAGGCCGCGCTCGGCAACGGACCGAGCAGCGCCGGCAGCGACGGATTCGGCAGAGCGGGACGGCCGCCGAGCGGCTGCGCGCCTGGGAGGCGGCGACGGCCGCGACGCACGCGGAACCCGCGGCGCCCCTGTGCGCAGCCGCGGGGCTTCTCTCGGGGCCATGGGACGTGTTCGAGGCGGAGGTCGTGCGCCTCCTTCCCGGCGACCACGCGCTGGTCCGTGCGGCCGCGGGTACGCAGGAGATCAGCCTCGTGCTCGTGGCGGCACAGCCGGGTGACACGGTGCTGATCCACGCGGGGACCGCCGTCGGCGTCCTGTGAGGCCCGGCCCACGCCGTCGCTCTGCCGGACAGACCGCCCGGGAGGTTCACCGGCCGTGCGCGTCCGGGCGTGGCTGGCCCGATCGGACGGGGCGTCGAGCCGGCCGGGCGAACGGGCCGCCTGATCCCCTGGGGCCGACCGCCATCCGGATGTCCCGGCGGACCCGACGGAGAGGAGCTGCGATGAGAACCACAGGGACGTCGCTGAACCGGGCGGTCACGATCGCGGACGCGACCGTCTACCGGGCGCGTGCGGTCGACACGAGCGGTGTGGTCGCGGCCGAGGCGGGCCGGGGCCCCGGGGTTCTGATGCCCGCGGCGTACGCCGCCCGCCACCCGTGGGAACGGGCATACGCCCACGCGGAGTGCCTGCTGGCCGCGGACGTCGACGCGGTGGTGCACGTCCGCGCACGCTGGCTGCAGCTGACCAGCCTGGCCGGGCTGCCGTCCCCGCCGCCCGTCCTGCACCATGCCGCCGGGCCGCGGCCCGTCCGCCATGGCCTCGGCGACGCCCGACGCGCACCGGGCATCCCGCCCGACGCCACCACCCCGACGGGCACGGACGACCCGCTGGTCGCCTTCGGCCAGCCGGGTGACGGCGAGACATGGGGAGACGATGCCGGCACCCGGCCCGCTGGCCGGCGCGTGAAGTTCCTGGCGCGCGAGGTCGAGCGGGACGTCGTCGTCGCGGACCTGCTGGCCGCGCGCCCACAGCCGCTGCCTGGGCCAGCCGCCGGCTGGTCGCGCGGCTGGCTGCCGCACCCGAGCGCCGCCCGGCCAAGCCCGTGGGAACCGGTCCGCACCCCCGGATCGGGCCATGGTCGCGGCGACGCGGCCTCGCACACCGTGACGCTGCACGCCCCACCCGGCCGCAGCGTGCGGGAGATCGCGGCAGGCGAGGAACGGACGAGAGTCGCCTGGGACACCTGGTCGGGACGGGGTGAGCTGCGGCTGAGCGCCGGCGTCGAGCGCGGCGCTCCTGGCCTGATCCGACTGCGGGTCGAGCTGGTCAACACCTCCGGCTGGCAGCCGCGCATGGACGCGGTCGAATGGACGGCCGCCGCCACGCAGCCCGCCGCCCGACAGCGGGCCCTGCGGCACGCTCTTGTGGGCGCGCACGTGGTTCTCAGCGGCGATCCGGGGGAGGCCCGCTTCCTCTCCCTCGCCGCCCCGCCCGACTGGGCCAGCGCCCTCGCCCGCACCTGCGTCAACGACGGTCTGTGGCCGGCCCTGATCGGCGGTCACCGCACCGGCGGCACCGTGCTGATCGCCCCGATCCGGCTACCCGACGACCCGGATCCGCGACCGCGCTCGGTCGACCCCGCCACCTGAGTGGCCCGACGACGGCCGTCCGCGTCGTGCTCGCTCACCCGTCCGTGGGCGCGGCCTCGGGAAGCGCACCGCCGGCACGCGGGGCGATGTCGTCTACGGGCGGGAACACCCCCGGCGGGGACACCACCGGCGAGGACACCACCAGCGGGGCCTCGGCCGACGAGGGCTGAGCCGACGAGGGCTGAGCCGACGAGGGCTGAGCCGACGTGGGCTGAGCCGACGTGGGCTGAGCCGACGGCGCCTCGGCCGGAGCGGGCCCAGCCGGGTCGACCTCCCGCTCCGGTTGGGCGCGCGCGGGTGCGGGCTGGTCGGGGACGGGTGGTGACGAGGGCTGGCTGGTGAAGGTGACATCGACCCGCTGGAAGCTCTTGAACTGCTCGGCCTGGGCATAGGAGGTGTAGGCCCGCCGGTCCGAATCGGTGAGGTCGACGTCGTCGACGAAGGGCGTCAGCAGCGCCCGGGGGTACAGGCGGCCCGCCCGCACCGCGTTGATCTCCATGCCCACCACGACCACGACCGAGAGGAAGTACAACCAGGTCATCAGGCCGAGGACCAGCCCGAACAGGCCATACACCTGGGTCGAGCCCTTGAGCTGGTGGGCGATGTAGTAGCTGCCGAGGGTCTGGACGGCCTGCCACCCGACCGCGGCGAACACGGCACCCGGCAGGTTCTCCCGCACCCGGCCGGATCGGGCCGTCAGCACGGTGAACGCCGCGAGGATCAGTCCCGCGTTGCCGGCGGTGGAGATCGCGACCGCGAGGACCTGGAACCCGGCGGCGAGCCGGCCGAAGGCGGACGCGCCGGTGGTGACGGTGGACAGCACCGTGGTCATCACCACGCCGAGCCCGAGCAGGCCGATGAGACTGAGACTGCGCACGCGGGCGAAGAACGGGTTGGGCCGTGACCGGCGCGGCACCGCCCAGGCGGTGTCCAGCGCGTTGCCGATCGCCCGGGCCACCCCCAGGCTGCCGTACACGGCGCCGAGCACCCCGATGGCGACGGCGGCGCCGCTGCCTCTGAGGGCCTGCACGTCGTCGCGCAGCTGATCGCCGATGATCGGGAACTGGCTGAGCGCGGAACTGACGACCTGCTCCTGCAGATGGTGGTGTCCGTGCAGCACGAAGCCCAGCCCGGTGGTCAGGAGCAGCAACAGCGGGAACAGGGACAGGAACGCGTAGAACGTGATGAGGGCGGCGAGGTAGCCGCCCTGGTCGTCGCCGAACTTGTACAGCACCGCGATGACGAAGCCGATGCCACGGTGTCGGCGCTGCGCCCGGTCCATCCGGCCGCCGAGCGCCATGCCGCGCCTCCCCCACCCGTCGGTCGACACGTGCTCTCCCCCGCTCGGGCCGGTCTCACACTCGCGGACCAGCCGAGGCCTGGGCCGATCGCCGGCCCATCATCGCGTTGACGGATCCGGCCCCATGCCCTTGGCTGAGAGCGCCACGCTACGCAGCGCCCACATCGCGATGCGCAGCCAGGACGGGTGAGATCGGCGACCGACTGCTCCGGACGGGCCATCCACCACCGCCGATGAGACGACCGACCCGTCGGCGACCGATTCTGCCGACACCTGCACAACGTCATCCAAGGATGACATCCGGGTCCGTCATCGACGGCTACCAGGCAGTGACACCAACCCGACAGCCGCGATGGCTCCACCCCTGACGCCCGTGGGCGCCGAGGGCAGGCGGCGATCATTGGAACAGGAGACTGCGGATGCGCTCCGGTCCTCGTACGACCATCCCGCGGGCGGTTCTCTGCGGCATCGGCGCGGGACTGCTTCCCCTCGCCCTCATCCCCGTCCTCACCAGCGTCCACGCGGCCGCCCCGGCGAGCCTGACCGCGACCGTCGCGGCGGCGCAGCCGGCTGGCGCGCCACATCCCGCCCGGCCTGGCGGGGCGGCGACCGCGTCGGCCGCCGACGGCGCCGACGTGGGCGCGCCCGCGTACCTGCACGCCGAGATCGGCCCGGTCAACCACTCGGGGGCGCGCGGCAGCGCCACCGCCGTCCTGCGCGCAGACGTGCTGCACATCCGGATCGTCACGCACGGCCTCGCCCCCGGGCTGGCTCATGCCCAGCACCTCCACATCGGGGCCAGCCACACCTGCCCTGGTCCCGATGCGACCGGCGGCGGGGTCGACGGCCAGGTCCGCTCGGCGGACGCGAAGAAGACGGTCGGGCCCATCGCGGTATCCCTGACGACCCGCGGCGACACGAGTCCGGACAGCTCCTACGCGCTGGACCGCTTCCCTGTCGGCGACGCCGGCTACGAGCGGGCCATCACCCTCACGCCACGGATCGCCGCCCAGCTGCGCGCGGGCGACGGAGTCATCGAACAGCACGGCGTCGACCCCGATCGCGACGGCCGCTACGGCGGCGGTGCCCGCAGCGACGTCGATCCCCGTCTGCCGCAGGAGGCCTCGAACACCGCCGCCTGCGGCAGGCTGCTCCGCGTCGCCTATCCGGTCCCGGTCGGCGGGGCAGCGGCGGGCGCGGGCTGGGCGGCGGGCGCCGGCGGAGCCGCCTGAGTCCCGCGGTCGGCGACGGTGCCGCAGGCTGTGTCCCGCGCGGCGGCATCCTCCGGCCGACTCGTACCTTCGTGCGGGGGCGGCGTCATGGCGGCGGGCTCCTGCCCGCCCGGCGCGCGACCGCCGGGGTAGACGCTGGTCTCCTCGGCGGTCGCGATGCCCGGACGCTGGCCGCGGGCGAAGCCGAGCTGCACGATCTGATGGGGGATGACCAGGTCCAGGATCCAGTCGGTCAGGACCCTCGCCCGGTTGGAACCGTTGTTGAGGGCGTACGCGTGGTAGGCGCGGGTCACAGCCACGGCGGGCAGGCCGTGCAGGGTCAGTCCCAGGGGGTTGGCCACCGCGTCACGTCCGCCGAGGTCGACCACGAAGCCGAGGTCGTGATGCCGGTAGGGACGGATGGTGCCATGGCCCAGTGAGGCGGCCACGTTGCGCGCGGCCACCCCGGCCTGGCGGACCGCGTGCTGGGCGGTCTGCCCGGCCGGCGCGCCCGCTCGGGTCAGGTCCGGGACGGCCGCCGCATCGCCGAGCGCGAACAGTCCGTCCACCCCCGCGACCCGGAAGAACTCGTCCACGACGAGCCGGCCGTGGACGGTAGGCAACCCGAGCGTCGCCATCAGCGGACTGGGGTCGACGCCCGCGCACCACACCACCGTGCGGGTCTCGATCGTCTCCTCGTCGCGGTCCGCGTCGCCTGCCCCCCGCAGGCGGACAGTGCGCTCGCCGACCTCGGTCACCGCCGTGCGCAGCCGGATCTCCACGCCGCGCTCGGCGAGCACCCGCGCCGCCCGCCGTCCCAGCGCGGGTGCGAGCTCATGCAGGATCGCGGGGGCGTGGTCGACGAGGACCCATCGGATCTCCTCCGCGCGCAGCCGCGGGTAGTTGGCCGCGGCGCGCCGGGTGAACCGGGTCATCTGCGCCACGAGCTCGGTGCCCGTGTAGCCGCCGCCGACGACCACGAACGTGCACAGCGCGCGCCGCTGCGCGCCGTCGGGCGCGGCATCCGCCGTCTCCAGCTGCCGCAGAACATGATCACGTAGGTAGACGGCCTGCGTCAGGTTCTTCAGCCCGATCGCGTGCGCACGCACCCCGGGGATGTCGAAGGTGCGGGTGATCGAGCCCGGCGCCAGCACGAGCCGGTCCCAGCCGAGTACGGTCAACGTTCCGTCGTTGCCACGGACCGTCACCGTATGCCACTCGGTGTCCACCGCCACGGCATGGCCCAGCCGCAGCACCGTGCGCCGAAGCGCCCCGCGGGTCGCCACGGCCAGATGCCGCGGCTCCACCGAACTCGCACAGACCTGGGGCATCAGCGACGTGTAAGGCAGGTGATCCACCGGGGAGACGACCGTGAGCCGCGCGGCATCGGCGGGCAGCAATCCCTCCAGCCGCCGAAGCAGCCGCAGGCCGGCGAACCCGCTGCCCACGACCACCACCCTCGGCACCTGCCCGCCGCCCGCGGCGCCGCCTGCGCCTCCACCGCCGTCACGACCATCACCCGCACCATCGGCGCCGACACGTGACACGTCCACGGGCGCGGCACCGCGCCGTGCGGTCACCGACCGGACGATTCGGCGTACGGACGCCGGCGTCGGGGGCATCGGCACGGTGCACCTCCGTTGAGCCACATGAGCACTGCGGATCGGACCGATCGTGGCGGGTACCCACCGCGATGCGGCGCGGACCGGCCGCCCGCCTACGGCTGCCTGCCCGGTGATCTGCACGGGCAATCGCGCGGCCGAGAACGGGGCATCAGTCAGCACCCACCCGCACCCGGGATCTTGATCATGAGCGCGCCTCGACGTCAACACCGTTGATTATCTTGTAACTCCAGCCGAGAACCCTCATGGAGCCCCCGATCAGATCCCGCCGGACGGCAGCCGGGGCGGCTTTCTACGGCGCGTAGAATTTTGCGGGTGCGACGACAGGTCCAGGCGCCGGCCGGGCGCCCCCGTCCCGGACGGCGGCGCCTCCCCGTCGCCGCCATCGGCTTCCTTACCGCGGTCCTGCCGGGCCTGCTGCTGCTCCTGGCCGCGCCCGCGTCGGCCCACTCCCGTCTGGTGGCAACCTCACCGACCGCGGACGAGGCGGTGTCGACAGCGCCCGCCGACATCGTGCTCACCTTCAACGAGGCGGTGTCCGCCCAGTACACGCACGTCGCCGTGACCCGCGGCGACGGGAGCAGCGTGGCCAGCGGGGCCACCGCCGTCGAGGGCACCACGGTCCGCCAGCCACTCGCCCCCCTCGGCGACGGCCGGTACACGGTGGCCTATCGGGCGGTGTCGGCCGACGGCCATCCCATCGGCGGCACGTTCGCGTTCACGGTCGCGGGCGCCACTGCGCCGGCGGTGCCCAGCACCGCCGGCGCCCAGGGCACCACACCGGGTGGCACCCCCTCCTCCAGCGGCGCCACCACGACGCCCTCCGCCGGCACCACCGCACCCGGTGCCGCCGCCACCACGCTGGGCACCGCCGCCAGCGGGAGCGGCGACGGAAATGGAGGCTGGTGGATCCTGGTGACCGTCCTCGTCGTCCTCGCCGCTGCGGCGGGCGGCACCGTCCTCGCCGTCGCCCGGCGACGTCACACCGGAGCACGCTGAGCCATGGACGACTCTCCCCCCTCGGCCCGTCCGCCCGCGCCCACGGCATCCGACGGCGGCCAGGCGCCGGAGCCTGTCACCGGCGGCGCCGCGCCCGAGCCCGCCGTCGCCGGAACCTCCAGCCCCGGGACCTCCGATGCCGGGACCTCCGACGCTGGGACCTCCGACGCCCGACCTGTCACGGCGGCGGGAGCGGCCGGGGCCGCCCCGAGTGCACAGCGCCGGGCGGCGCCGGGGACGTGGCTGGCCGCCGTGGTCGCGGGCTTCGTCGTCCTCGCGCTGGTCGTCGGGTTCGGTCCGGGCCCGCTGCGGCTGCCCGGACTGCCCTCGTCCGGGACCTTCACCTACTGGGCGCTGCCCTGCGCCCGGCTGCTTGGCCGGGTCGCCTCCGTGGCGACCCTCGGCTGGCTCCTGACCGCCGCCGTCCTGCTGCCGGCCCGCCGCCGGCCCGCACCCGCCGCCGAGACCTCCCCCGCCAGCTCCACTCCGGCGGGCACCACGGACACCACGGACACCACGGACACCACGGACACCACGGACACCACGGACACCACGGGCGCGGCACCGGCGGGCATCGCGGGCACGGACAACGCCTCCACGCGCACCTCCGGCACCGCTGACGAGACGGCCCCGACCGCGTCCGTGCGCGACGCGGGCGCGCGGGCGGTCCACCGGGGGCCTGGCAGCCGGGACCTGACCTTCACCGCGCGCCGATGTGGGCGCCACGCCGCCAACGCCGCACTGGTGTGGCTGGCGGCGACCCTCGCCGAGCTGGTGTTCACACTGTCGGACGTCTCCGCACGCCCGGCGGGCGAGGTGCTGGACACCCACGCGCTGCGCTCGTTCGTCTCGTCGACGTCCCAGGGCCGCGCGCTGCTCACGGTCGCCGCACTCGCCGCCGTCGTCGCGATCGTGGGGCGCACCGTGACGACGACCACGGCCGCCGGCGCGCTGCTCGTCGTCGCCGCCGCGGGCCTGATGCCCCCGGTGTTCGCCGGGCACGCGTCGGAGTCCGGTGACCACGCGGTCGCCGTGGTGGCGCTCGCGGTGCACGTCCTCGCCGCCTCGGCCTGGATCGGCGGGCTGGTCGGTCTGCTGACCGCGGTGCGGCTGCCGGTGGGCTCGTTCGGCGCGGCGCTGCGCCGTCACAGCCGCTTCGCGGCCGGTGCCGCCGCCCTGACCGCGGCCAGCGGGATCGGCAGCGCCGCGCTGCGCCTCGGCGGGCTGACGCCCCTGTGGGAGACCCGCTACGGGCTGCTCGTGATGCTCAAGGCCGCTGGTCTGATCGCGGCCGTCGTCCTCGGCGGACTGCTGCGCCGCCGGGTCGTCGACCGTCTGGTCCCGCCGCCCGCCCCGGCCGGCGGGACCACCGTCCCGGCCGGGGCGACCGGCGCGGCGGGCACGGTCGGGGTGGTGGGACGGTTCGTGCGGCTGGCGGGCGTGGAGCTCATGGTGCTCACGGCGACGCTCGGGCTCGCGGTGGGCCTGTCCCGTACCGCGCCACCGGTCGACGACGCGCTCGTACCGGACGATCCCACGCGCGCGCTGCTGGGTTACCCGATGCCGCCGGCGGTCACCGCGGCGCGCCTGGCCATCGACTGGCACATCGACTGGGTGTTCCTGTCCGCCTCGGTGCTCGCCGCCGGCCTCTACCTGGCCGGCGTGCTCCGACTGACCCGCCGCGGCGACCGCTGGCCGCTGGGGCGCACCATCGCCTTCCTCGCCGGCCTGGTCATCGTGGTGGCGACGACCTGCAGTGGCCTGGGCCGTTACGGCCCCGTCCTGCTCAGCGTGCACATGGCCCAGCACATGCTGCTGAACATGGTGGCACCCCTCCCCCTCGTCCTCGGCGCGCCGGTGACGCTGGCGCTGCGGGCGTTGCGACCAGCACGGGCGCCGCACCGCACCGGCCCACGGGAGTGGCTGGTCGCGGGGCTGCACTCGTGGCCGGTGCGGTTCCTGACCCATCCGATGGTCGTCACGATCAACTTCGCCGGCGGCCTGTACGTGCTGTATCTGACGTCGCTGCTGACGACGCTCATGCGCAACCACCTCGGTCATCTGTACATGAACGTCCACTTCCTGGCCGTCGGCTTGCTGTTCTTCGAGCTGATCGTCGGGATCGACCCGTTGCCGCGCCGGCTGCCGCACCCGGGGCGGATCCTGATGCTGCTGGCCGTCGTGCCCTTCCACACCTTCCTGGGTCTGACGATCATGAGCACGTCGACGCTGCTGGGATCCGGCTGGTACGACCGGCTCGTGCGGCCCTGGGGGGTGAGCCCGCTCAGCGACCAGCACACGGCGGGCGGCATCGCCTGGTCGTTCGGGGAGCTGCCGACATTCACCGTGCTGTTGGTGCTGGTCGCCCAGTGGGCCCGCATGGATGAGCGGCGCAGCCGGGCCCGGGAGCGGCGTATCTCCGCCGCCGGTGACGTGGACGCGGAACTCGACGCGTACAACGCCTATCTCGCCCGGCTGAACGACGGCCCCCGCCGTCGCACCGCGGCCTCGTCGGCGAGCGGCGCCCCCTCCGGACCCTCCCGGTCCTGCGCGGAGGGCACGACGACGCTGCCGCCCCGGCCCCGCGAGGCACCCGACGACGGCGGCACTCCGACCGCACGCTGACCGCCCCGGCACGTGCCGCTCTCCGAGGGGTGATCCGCAGAGCGGTCAGATCGCGGGGGCGGGTTCAGGCGCCGAGTCCCGACGCCTTCTCGCGCACGACGGCCCTGGGCGCTGCCTCGGCATCCGACAGGCCGGCGGCGGGCGACAGGCCGGCGGCGGGTACCTCGGTGCTCGGCCGCCCGGCGTCGGAGGCCGAGGTGGGGCCGCCCGCGGGCAGGGTACGGACGTGGCTGCGGGGCGCCGTCAGCCGGCGGGCCGCGCCGGAGTGGTCTCCTTCCCCGCCGGCCAGCAGGCGCCCGGCCACCAGCCAGACGAGTTCGAGCAGCACCGCCGCCACGGCCGCGATGCCGACCGCCGTCCACGGCCCGGTGGTGCCGACCAGCGACAGCTGGAAGAAGTCCTGGGCGAACGGGACGACCAGGACGAGCGCGAAGGCGCCGGCCATGGTCAGTACCAGCGCCACACGCCACCAGGTGTAGGGCCGGGCGACGATCGCCAGCGCCCATAGCGCGACGAGGAACAGGGTGAGGGTCGCCATCGACGTCTCGGCGTCGAGATCGTCGTAGATCGAGCGGGCGACCAGGTAGGAGACCATGGTCGCGGCGCCGGCGAGGATGCCCGCGGGCAGGGCGAAGCGTAGTACGCGGCTGACGAAGTCCGGGCGGGCCCGCTCCGCGTTCGGCGCGAGCGCCAGGAAGAACGCCGGGATGCCGATCGTCAGCGATCCCAGCAGGGTCAGGTGCCGCGGCAGGAACGGATAGGGCACCCGGGTGATGACGACGAGCACGGCGAGCAGCACCGAGTAGACGGTCTTGGTGAGGAACAGGTTCGCGACCCGCTCGATGTTGCCGATGACGCGCCGGCCCTCGGCGACGACGGACGGCAGCGTCGCGAAGCTGTTGTCGAGCAGGACGATCTGGGCGACACCGCGGGTCGCCTGGCTGCCCGCGCCCATGGCGACGCCGATGTCGGCGTCCTTGAGAGCGAGGACGTCGTTGACACCGTCGCCGGTCATGGCGACCGTGTGCCCGCGTGACTGCAGCGCCCCGACCATGTCCCGCTTCTGCGCCGGGGTGACGCGACCAAACACCGAGTGCGCCTCGAGGGCGTCGGCGAGCCCGGCACGGTCGGTCGGCAGCGTGCGGGCGTCGACGGGATTCTCCGCGCCGGGCAGGCCGAGGCTGCGCGCGACGGCCCCGACGGACACCGCGTTGTCCCCGGAGATCACCTTGGCCGCCACGTTCTGCTCGGCGAAGTACCGCAGCGTGTCGGCGGCGTCGGAGCGCAGCCGCTGGGCCAGCACCACCAACGCGAGGGGCGTGACGGTGTCGGGGACGCCCGCCGGGTCTGCCAGGGCGTTGTCCAGCGCGGCGGACGAGCGCCCGAGCAGCAGGACCCGCAGGCCCCGCTCGCCGTAGGCGTCGGCCTCGCCGAGCACCTCGTGGCCGGCGGGCAGCAGCACGTCCGGTGCGCCGAGCAGCCACGTCGCCTCGGTGCCGGTGGGGTCGGCGAGTCTCGCCCCGCTCCACTTGCGGGCCGAGGAGAACGGGGCGTCGGCGCGCGCGGCCCAGCCGGGCGGCGCCGGGCAGGCCTCGATGATCGCACTCATGCTGGGATTGGGCCGGCCGTCGGCGGCGCCGAGCGCGCCGAGCACGTCGCGGGCCAGCGTCCGCGTGTCGCCACCGTCGTCGGCGGCGACGACCCGCAGCTCGGCGACGTCCATCGCCGCCTCGGTGAGCGTCCCGGTCTTGTCCAGGCAGACGACGTCGACGCGGGCGAGCCCCTCGATCGCCGGAAGTTCCTGGACCAGGCACTGGCGGCGGCCGAGGCGGACGACACCGACGGCGAAGGCGACCGAGGTGAGCAGCACCAGCCCCTCGGGCACCATCGGCACGAGTCCCGCGACCATGCGGCGGATGCCCTCGGGCAGGTCGTCGCCACTGACCACGATCTGGCTGATGATCAGCGCGATCCCGGTCGGGATGATCATCCAGGTGACGACACGCAGGATCGTGCTGATGCCGGTGCGCAGCTCGGAGTGCACGAGGGTGAACCGGCTGGCCTCCTCGGCGAGCTGCGCGGCGTAGGCCGCCCGGCCGACCCGGGTGGCGCGGAAGGCGCCCGTGCCGGCGACGACGAAGCTGCCCGACATCACCTGGTCGCCGGGCTGCTTGTGGACCGGGTCCGCCTCGCCGGTGAGCAGCGACTCGTCGACCTCGAGGTGCTCGGCCTGGACGACCTCACCGTCGACCGGTATACGGTCGCCGGGGCCGAGCTCGAGGATGTCGTCGAGGACGATCTCGGCGGCCGGGATCTCGGCGGGGACGCCGTCGCGGCGCACCATGGGTCGGCTCTCCCCGACGACGGCGAGCCGGTCCAGAGTCCGCTTGGCGCGCAGCTCCTGGAACATCCCCACCAGCGTGTTGGCAATGATCACCCCGCCGAACAGGGCGTCCTGCAGGGGGCCGACGGTGAGCACGAGGATCAGCAGGACGCCGATGATGGCGTTGATCCGGGTGAAGATGTTCGCCCGGGCGATCTCGCCGAACGAGCGGCTGGAGCGGGTCGGCACGTCGTTGACCCGGCCGTCGGCGATCCGCTCGGCGACCTCGGCGGCCGTCAGGCCCACCGCCGGCGCGGGCGGTCGGGACTGCGCTTCGACGGCGGCCTCCCGGGCGGATCCCTGTTCCGGGGACGGTCGCGCTCCCGCGACCTCTGGCCGATCCATCGTGTCCTCCCGCTCGTGCCCCGACACGTGTCCCCCGCGTCCCCGCGCCTCACGGGTCACCACGCGCTCCACACCGCGCGTGCCGTACCCCGCACGTCGCATGAAGGTGTCAACCCACCGTAGTCGACAGGCCCGGCGCCGGTCCGCCCGCGGGGGTTCAGTCGACCTCGGCGCCCGACCGCGCGTCGAGGGCACCGGCGGCAAGCAGGGCCAACAGGAGCAGTCCCAGCCCGACCCGGTACGCGACGAACGGCGCGAAGCTGCGGGTGGTGATGTAGCGCAGGAACCAGGCGATCGCCGCGTACCCGGTGAGGAACGCCACCACCGTGGCGACCAGCGTCGGCCCCCAGGCGACCTCCGCGTCGGCGCCGCTGACCGCCACTGCGGCCCCGGCGGACCCGTCCGGGCCAGTGGCCGAGGGCGCACCGTGCGCGGCCTCGGCGCCGGCGTCCCGCGGACCGCCGATGTTGCGCAGTTCGAACAGGCCCGAGGCGAGCACCGCTGGCATCGCCAGCAGGAACGAGTAGCGGGCCGCTGCCTCCCGGGTGTAGCCGAGCAGCAGGCCTCCGCTGATCGTGGCCCCGGACCGGGACACTCCCGGGATCAGGGCCGCCGACTGGGCCAGGCCGTAGAGCATACCGTCGCGGACCGACAGATCCGTGAGGGTCTTGCGCCGGCGCGGTACCGCGTGGCGCCCGGCCGGCCAGCCGCGGCTCGCGTACCAGTCGGCGCCGCCGAGGATCAGTCCGAGCGTGATCAGCGTCGCCGCGATCAGGCGCAGGTCACGGAACGGTCCCTCGATCGCCTCCTGCAGTGTCACGCCGAGCAGGCCGATGGGGATCGTGCCGAGCAGGACCAGCCAGCCGATGCGGGCGTCGGGATCCGCGCGAGCCTCGCGGCGGGTGATCGAGGCGACCCAGGCCCGCAGGATGCGGGCGATGTCGCGGCGGAAGTAGATCAGCACGGCGGCCTCGGTGCCGATCTGGGTGACCGCGGTGAAGGCCGCGCCGGGATCGTCCCAGCCGGCGAGCGCGGCGGTGACCCGCAGATGCGCGCTGGAGGACACCGGCAGGAACTCGGTGAGCCCCTGCACCAGGCCCAGAACCGTCCCCTTCAGGTAGTTCATCGAGCCCGGCCGGCGACCGGGTCAGCCTGGCCGTCGCCGCCCGCCGGCCGTACCCGACCCCGCCCCGCGCTCACCGGCCACCCGCTGCCCACACACCCCTGCACTCGCC
>NZ_FZMO01000018.1 GCF_900197875.1 Frankia canadensis
CGGCACCCCCGTCCCCGGCACACCCGTCCGACTCACCACGGCCCGGCTCCCGGCGAGCTGGCCCGATCTGACCCGCCCCTCGACGCAGCCGGCGAGCCCGGCGGGTCCGTCGACGGCACCGACCGGCCCGGCCCCCGCCGGCGGTGCCTCGACCGCGAGCGGATCGGACCACGCCACCCGTCCCCCGTCCCCGGGAACCGCGGCGTCCCCGAGCAGGCCGAACACCTCGCCCCCGCCGTCGGCCAGACCGAGCGCGCCGTCGCGGGACCCGGTCGTCCCCCCGGCGCATCGGGGCACGGGAGTACCCGCGACCGGCGCGGCGACCGGCGGCGAGGAGATCGTCGTCCTGCGCGGCGACAGCCTGTGGACGATCGCCGCGCGCCACCTCGGCCCGACCGCCACGCACGAGCAGATCGCGGCCGAATGGCCCCGCTGGTGGGCCGCCAACGCGGACCTGATCGGCCACGACCCGAACGTCATCCTTCCCGGCCAACGTCTCAGACCGCCATCCGGGCCCTGACCCCGCCCGCCACCCTCGGAGCCAGCCGTGACCGCATCCTGTGCCCTGACCCTGCCCCGACGAACACCGTCGACCGCGAGCGTGCGGCTACTCCCCGTCCCCTCCACCGAACCGCCGTTCGACGACGAGCTCGGCCCAGCCCCCGCCGGGACCGCCATCAGCCGCACCGTGCGGGCTCCCGGCCATCCCGCCCGGTCCAACCCCACCATCTCCGCGCCGCCCCTCGTCCCGACGACCGACGCCGACGCCGCCACCGCGATTCCGGCCACGCACGGCGCCCCCGACCCGGCCGGGGCACACTCCGTCCTGGGCGTCCCGGCCGCCCGAACCCCGCTCGCCGACGGCCGGGGGGGTGGGACCGCTGGCACGGGTGGCGGGCCGCCCGCCACCCGGCCACCCACCGCTCGACCGCCCGCCGCCGGCCGTCCCACCTCGACGGTGATGTCCTCACCCGCCACCCGGCCGCCGGGTAGGAGAACGGCGCCCGAGCGGCCGGTCGACCGCTCCCCGCGGCGCCTGGCCGTCCCGCGGCACGTCTTCACGGAGTCCGGACGGCCTGTTCCGCCGCTCGCGCCGAACGCCTCGTCCCCGGCCACCGCGGGCGGTGCGACACACGGCGCCGACGGACGGCCGATGCCCTCGCCGCGCGAGGCCGCCGTGATCGTCGTCAGGGCGATCGTCGAGGCGCTGGGCGGCGTCCGTCCCGTCTCCCACCTCGCGAGTTGGACGACCCCGCGCCTGCAGAACGATCTCGAGAGGACCGCGGCGCAGCTCACGGATCGCCGGCGCGGTCAGGTCCGCAGTGTCCGGGTCAGCGAGCCCCGACCCGGCGTCGCCGAGGTGTCCGCGGTGATCAGCCGTGGCTCCAGGGCGGCGGCGCTGGCGCTGCGGATGGAGTCCACGAGCGGCCGCTGGCGGGTGACCACCCTGCAGGTCGGCTGAGCGCTGCCGCGACCGTCGCGACCCAGGTCCCGCCCCGGGTTGGTCTCCACCGCCGGGGCGGGCCCGCGTCGGACCGAGCTACTCGGCGTTGCGGCGCGACGGGTCGCCGTGGCAGCGCTTGTACTTGCGGCCGGAGCCGCAGGGACACGGCGCGTTGCGGGCGGGCCTTGCGGAGTCACCGCCGGAGGTGGCGGCACGACCGCCGCCGGCGCCGCCGCCCGCAGGCCGCAGGCCGGGCACGCCGCCGCTGTCCGTGCTGGTGACCGATCCGGACGAGCCGCCGTCCACGGACGGCGCGGTGTACCGCAGGCCGCCGGTGGGCCGACGGGTCTCCAGCCCCTTGACGAAGACGGGCGGCGGAGCGGCGGGCGTCGGCGCCTCCGGCACCGGCGGCGACGTCCGGCGGGCTGTCGGCGCGGCTTCCTCGTCCTGCGCACCGCCCGGCAGGGCGGCGGGCGGCGCGGCGGGCAGCACGGCGGCACTGACGGGGAGGGCCGGCGTGCCGGCGGGAGCGGCGTCCTCGCCGACGGCGGGCGCCTCGCCCTCCTGGCCGGCCACCTGCACCTCGGCGTTGAACAGGAGGCGGACGGACTCCTCCTTGATGCCCTCCATCATCGTCTGGAACATGTCGAAGCCCTCGCGCTGGTACTCGACCAGCGGGTCGCGCTGCCCCATCGCCCGCAGGCCGATGCCCTCCTGCAGGTAGTCCATCTCGTAGAGATGCTCACGCCACTTGCGGTCGAGGACGGCGAGCACCACGCGCCGCTCCAGCTCCCGCATGATCGGCTCCTCGTCGGGGCCGTCTCCGAGCTCCAGCTCGCGCCGGTCGTACGCCTCCTGCGCGTCGGCCTGGATGTCCTCCAGCAGGTGGTCCGGGGTGAGCCCGTCGCGATCGTCGGTCTCGGGGGCCTCAACACCGACCGGGTAGAGCTGGCCAAGCGCCGTCCACAGCTTGTCGAGCTCCCAGTCCTCGGGGTAGCCGTCGGCCGTGGCGCCGACGACGTAGCCCTCGATCGTGTCGTCGACGAAGTGCCGCACCTGCTCGTGCAGGTCGGCGCCGTCGAGAACCTTGCGGCGCTCGTCGTAGATGACGGTGCGCTGCTTGTTCATGACCTCGTCGTACTTGAGGACGTTCTTGCGGATCTCGAAGTTCTGGCCCTCGACCTGCGTCTGCGCGGATCGGATCGCCCTCGTGACGATCTTCGATTCGATCGGCACGTCCTCGGGAATGTTGAGCCGATCCATGATTCCCTCGACGGCGGCGGCGTTGAACAGACGCATCAGGTCGTCGCCGAGGGAAAGGTAGAAGCGCGACTCGCCCTGGTCGCCCTGGCGGCCGGCGCGTCCGCGCAGCTGGTTGTCGATGCGCCGGGACTCGTGCCGCTCGGTGCCGAGGACGTACAGGCCGCCGGCGGCGACGACCTCCTCATGCTCGTTCTTCACCGCCTGGCGGGCCTTTTCCAGCGCCTCCTGCCAGGCGGCCTCGTAGTCCTCCGGCGTCTCGATCGGCGACAGCCCGCGCTGGCGCAGCTCCTCCCGGGCCGCGAACTCCGGGTTTCCGCCGAGCATGATGTCCGTGCCACGGCCGGCCATGTTCGTCGCCACGGTGACGGCGCCCTTGCGGCCCGCCTCGGCGACGATGGTCGCCTCCCGCTCATGGTGCTTGGCGTTGAGGACCTCGTGCGGCACGCCACGCTTGGCGAGCGCCTTGGACAGGTACTCGGACTTCTCCACGCTGGTGGTACCGACCAGGACCGGCTGGCCCTTCTCGTGCCGCTCGGCGATGTCCTCGACCACGGCGTCGAACTTGGCGATCTCCGTCTTGTAGACGACGTCGGCGCGGTCCTGGCGGACCATTGGCTTGTTCGTCGGGATCGGAACGACGCCGAGGGTGTAGATCTGGTGGAACTCGGCCGCCTCGGTCATGGCCGTACCGGTCATGCCGGAGAGCTTGTCGTAGAGCCGGAAGTAGTTCTGCAGCGTGATCGTCGCGAGGGTCTGGTTCTCCTGCTTGATCTCGACCTTTTCCTTGGCCTCGATCGCCTGGTGCATTCCCTCGCTGTAACGCCGGCCGTGCAGCACCCGGCCGGTGAACTCGTCGACGATGAGCACATCACCGTCGGTGACGATGTAGTCCTTGTCCCGCTTGTAGAGTTCCTTGGCCTTCAGCGAGTTGTTCAGGTAGCCGACGAGCGGCGTGTTCACCGACTCGTACAGGTTCTCGATGCCGAGCTGGTCCTCGACCTTCTCGACGCCGGACTCGGTGATGGCGACCGTCCGCTTGCCCTCGTCGACCTCGTAGTCGGTGTCGCGCTCGAGCAGGGGGGCGATGCGGGCGAACTCCGTGTACCACCGGGTCGGGTGGTCGGCCGGACCACTGATGATCAGCGGTGTGCGGGCCTCGTCGATGAGGATCGAGTCGACCTCGTCGACGACGGCGAAGTTGTGGCCGCGCTGCACCAGCTCGTCGGCGCTCCACGCCATGTTGTCGCGGAGGTAGTCGAAGCCGAACTCGTTGTTGGTGCCGTAGGTGATGTCGCACGCGTACTGGACTCGGCGCACGGCCGGCGGCATCTGCGGGTGGATGACGCCGACGGTCAGCCCGAGAAAGCGGTGTACCCGGCCCATGTTCTCGGCGTCGCGCTGGGCGAGGTAGTCGTTGACCGTGACGATGTGCACGCCCTTGCCGGACAGCGCGTTCAGGTAGGACGGCAGGGTGGAGACCAGGGTCTTGCCCTCACCGGTCTTCATCTCGGCGATGTTGCCGAGATGAAGCGCCGCGCCGCCCATGATCTGCACGTCGAAGTGCCGCTGGCCGAGGGTCCGTCGGGCGGCCTCGCGCACCGCGGCGAATGCCTCGGGCAGCAGATCGTCGAGGGTCTCCTCGCCCTCGGCGAGGCGCTGGCGAAACTCGTCGGTCATGCCGCGCAGCTCGCTGTCGGACAGCCCGGTGAAGTCGTCCTCGATCAGGTTGACCTGCTCGGCGATCGCCTTGAGCTTGCGCAGAATCCGGCCCTCACCGGCACGCAAGATCTTGTCTAGAACCACGGGCGAAACTCCTCCGGCAGGCATGTCGGCGAGGTCACCGACCACACGATGCTAGCCCCTGGACCGGCACCCACAACATCCATCGGGGCGCGGTTCCCGCGCGGCGCTCCTCCGGAACACGGAAGTCGCGCCACGGGTGTCTCCGCATGGACGAGCAACGTGCACAGCGGCAAACGCCAGGGCGACGCGCGGACCGCCGGCGTGCGGTCGACCGCCGTCTCCACCTCCAACGAGCGACGGCTCTGTCCGGTGCCCGACATCGGCCGCGCGCGTCGCCAACCCTGTCCTGGCCGTCCGCGGCGTCCACCCACGATGGCCCGCCGGACACCGTCCGGACCGGATCCGGACAGGCCGAACATCGGCGGGCGAGGCCAGGTAGTAGAAGAAGGCATGCCGTCCCTCGAGGCCGCGGAGATCACCGCCGGTCGACTACACCTGCGGCCATGGCGTCCGTATGATGCCGACGCCGTCCACCGGCTGTGCCAGGATCCGCAGATCCAGCGCTGGACGCGGTTGCCGTCTCCCTACGAGCACGCACATGCCGAGGACTTCGCGACCCGGCAGGCCCCCCTGTCCTGGGTGCAGGGAACCGGTGCGCCGTTCGCGGTCGTCGACGCGACGACGGAGGAGCTGCTCGCCTCGGTGGAGCTGATGCACATCACGGCGCAGGGAGAGGCTGAGATCGGTTACTGGTGCGCGGCGCACTGCCGCGGCCAGGGCGTGGCGTCGCAGGCCGTGGCCGCGGTCTGCCGGTGGGGCTTCGGCACGCTGGGCCTGTCCCGGATCGAGTGGCGGGCGGCTGTGGGCAACGTCGCCTCCCTGCGGGTGGCCAGGAAGACGGGCTTCGTTCTGGAGGGCACTCTTCGTCAGGCCCTCGTGGTGGGGGGCGGCCGGCGAGTCGACTGCTGGGTCGGCTCCCGACTGCCGGCCGATCCCACCCCACCCGGCCGGCCGCCACACCGGTCCGGGTGATGCCGCGGCTGATCAGGTGATTTCGAGGAGCTTCTCCCGGACCGCGTAGACCACGGCCTCCATCCGCGAATGGAGCTGGAGCTTCTCCAGGATGTTGCGAATGTGGTTCTTCACCGTGTTCTCGCTGATGTACAGCTGCTTGGCGATGTCGCGGTTGTTCATGCCCTTGGCGACGAGCCGCAGCACCTCCATCTCCCGGTCGGTGAGCCGGGGCGTGGGCAGCTGCGGCCGGTCGTCCTTGTTCTTGATCATGGCCGCGAACTCGCTGAGGAGCTTCGACGCCATGGACGGGCTGATCAGGCTCTGCCCGCCGTAGACCGCCCGGATGTCCGCGGCGACCTCGTCGATCGAGATCTCCTTCAGCAGGTAGCCCATCGCCCCCGCCTTGATCGCGTCGTAGAGGTCGGCCTCCTCGTCACTGATCGTCAACATCACGATCTTCGCGCTCGGCACCGCTTCCTTGATGGCGCTGGTCGCGTCGATTCCGCCGCGCCGCGGCATCCGCACGTCCATGAGCACAATGTCCGGGGCCATCTCCTTCGCCATGGTCACTGCCTCGGCACCATCCGCGGCCTCGCCGACGACCTCGATGTCAACCTCCTGGCCGAGCACCATCTCCAACCCGCGACGGAACAGTGCGTGGTCGTCGACGATGAGCACCCGGATCGGATTCGCCTCCGAAGGCGTCGGCAGCACCTCCTCAGCGCGCTGCTCATCCACCGTCATCTGACCTCCTTAGACCACCTTCACCCCGGTTACGCCACCCCACGTGACTACACGCGGGGTGGCGTACCGTGCACTCCGACACCCGAGGCAAATGGTCCCACGCCACCCGGTGGACGTGACCTGCAGATCGTCTAAAGAGCGGCGGAGCTCGCGAACTCGCTGCGGTCGCCCGCCTCCGCGCCGGCGGCCTCGGAGCCGGTCAGCCGGATGACCCCGTAGTTGTAGCCCACCCGGCGGTAGACCACGCTCGGCAACCCGCGGTCCGCGTCCAGGAACAGGTAGAAGTCATGACCGACCAGCTCCATGTTCGACAGCGCTTCCTCGAGCGTCATCGGGTCGGCCTCGTGGAGCTTCTCCCGTACCACCAGCGGCGCCTCGTCGGCGGAGCCCTCCTGGTCGGCCTGCTGGTGCAGTGAGGCCGCCGCGTCGACGGGGGCGGCGACGACCGGACGGGCCGGCGAGACCCCAGCGCTTTCTGCCTCGGCCGGGCGGCGCGTATCGGCGGGGCGGGCGCCCTCCAGCGGCATCAGGCTGTCCAGCGGCACCGAGGTGATGCCGGCCGGCCGGCTGCCGGCGTGGTTGGCGTGGTGGCGGAGCCGCCGGTCGGCGGCCCGGCGCAGGCGCTCGGCGAGCTTGCCGGCGGCCAGGTCGAGGGCGGCGTAGCAGTCGGCGGCGGCGGCCTCGGCCCGGATCACCGGGCCCCGCGAGTACACGGTGAGTTCCACCCGGTCGCAGACGTCGGCGAGACGCGGGTTGTGCTCCTTCGACAGCTCGGCATCCACCCGGATGATGTGGGAGTTCAGCCGCTCGAGCTTGGCGAGCTTGGCCTCGACATGCTTGCGGAACCGTTCCGGAACCGCGGTGTGCCTGCCCTTGACCACGATGTCCACGCGATCCACCTCCCGTTCGCAATCCCGGCGTCGCGACTCGTCCGAACGGCCTCGTCACACGCCGGTATCCCTCGGCGCCCGCCGCGTTCGCCCGCATGCGGGCCGAGACGATCCACGGACGCCCTGTCCACGGTTGTCACACCTTCCCATCGTGCCGTTCTGCGGACGGTTGCCCGTGTTCGGCTCCTTCCCGCTTGCGGTCCCGCTACTCCGCCCGTTCGCCCAGCATCCGCACGACAGGTGCGCTACTCCGCACCGGTCCCAGGTCCCGGCGGCGAGGGCCGTTCGGCACCTGGCCCCTTACGGGTGGCGCGTAGCGGTAGTTTCACCCCGATGGGCCGCCGATCGCAGGCAGTCGCGCTTTTCCGCGCGTCGGACCCGCGGCGGCGACGACGGCGATCACGTCGGCCCGCACCGCGCCGACCCGCAGGGCCCGCACCGCCTCACCCACCGTCGCTCCCGTGGTGAGCACGTCGTCGACCACCACGACCCTTGCCCGGGGCGAGGCGCCCGCCAGAGCAGCCGCGCGACCCGGCCGCCCCAGCGCGAACGCCCCAGCCACGTTCGACGCCCGCTGCGCCGCGCCAAGCCCGGCCTGGTCCGCCAGGCGCCGCACCGGACGCAGCAGAGGCACCACCCGCACCCGGATCCCGGCTCGACGCAGCACCGCGGCGGCCGCGGAGCACAGCAGAGCCACATGATCGAAGCCGCGCCGGCGACGGGCGGCCGGGGTCGTCGGCACGGGCACGAGCGCCAGGGACGGGTGCCCGGCCGGGCCGCGGCCGGCGGGGGCGACCCGGTGTGAGCCTCGCGGATCGTCGGACGGAAGTCCCTGGAGGACGGCCCGGGCCAGCGCGGCGCCGAGGGGCCGGGCCGCGTCCGTCCGGCCGCGTTCCTTGTAGGCCAGCAGCAGCGACCGGACCCGGCCGCCGTAGGGGGCTGCCGCCAGGCACGGCGGCAGCCCCCGCCGCCGCGGGGTGGCCAGGGAGCCCGCGGCGGCGAGGAGGGTGGGACCGCGCAGCTCCGCCACGCACGCCGGGCAGGCGGCGGCGCCGCGACTGCCGCAGCCCGCGCAGGACAGCGGAACGACGAGGTCGGCAAGGACGGCCAGGCCACGGCCGACGAGGGGCGGGAGGAAGCGGGTCACGCAAGAAGGATCACCGGGACCATGCCGCTGGCCAACCCCGAGGACTCCATCTGTGGACAGCGCCCGAGTGAGGTCCACGCCTGTGGACAGAGCTGCTCCTCGGGCCCTGCGAGCCCGTTCTCCTCCACAGCCCGCATCGAGTGTCCACAGCTACGGCTCCATGGCGAGGTGCCGGGCACGGATCTGAGACGATCGGCAACGACAGATCATCAGGTGCCGTCCCGCCGTGTCGTGGTCACGACGGCGCCAGGGAGCGCAGCCGCCCCGCTGGGGGCCGGGCCCGCCAGGTCAGTATGGGCCCGGCGGCGTACGGTCGCCCGGTCCCGGCCCCACCATCCGACAGGTGCGGAACGGTCCCGGTCAGTCGCCCGAGCAGCCCGCACGACCTGCACGAACGACGAGTGGAGACACAGCGATGGCCGAAGGACCCGGCTGGGCCGCCCCTGGTGCGCCGCCGCCCGGTGGTAGCAGTCCTGGCGGGCCGAGGTGGGGCTCCCCACTCCCACCGGACGGGTGGGGAGGCGGCCAGGCCACGCCGTCGGGTGGTGCCGGTCCCGGTGGCGGTCCGGCGGGCCCGGGCGGCGGTCCGCCATCGAGCTGGCACGGCGCCCCGCCCGGGCCGCCGAACCCCTGGCGCTGGGGCAGTGCCGCGCCCAAGCCCGGCATCATCCCGCTGCGTCCCCTCGCGCTCGGCGAGATACTTGACGGCACCTTCGCCACCATCCGTGCGAATCCGGGCGCCACCATCGGCGTCACCCTGGCCGCGGCGACCGTCGAGCAGATCATCGCCACGGCCGTCACGATCTCCACCGAGGACTCCTCGACGGCGACCATGGCGCTCGGCACGCTCGGCACGGTCGTCATCGGCTTCGTGGTGCGGCTGTTCCTGTCCGGTGTGCTCAGCGTGGTGGTCAGCGAGGCGACGCTGGGCAGCCGGATCGGTCCGGTCGACGCGGTCCGCCGGGTGCTGCCGCGGCTCGCCGGGCTACTCGGCCTCACCGTCCTGGTAACGCTGGCGGTGCTGCTCGGCACCGTTGCCCTGCTGGTCGGGGCGATCGTCGTGGGGGTCTACCTGGGGCTTGCCACCCCCGCCTACGTCCTGGAGGGCGGCGGGGTCCGCCATGCGCTGCGCCGCTCGGTGACGATCGTGCGCGGGTCCTGGTGGCGGACGTTCGGCATCCTCCTGCTGGCGACGGTGGTCGCGCTCATGCTCAGCGCGGTCTTCGCCCTCGCCACGGGGATCGTCCTCGCCTCAGCGCCTGGCGTCTTCGGAGACTTCCTCGACGGAGACCTCACAACGACGGGCCATATCGTCGAGGGCATCGGCAACCTGCTGGCCACCACCGTCTCCGCGCCGATCATCTCTGGCGCCGTCGTCCTGCTCTACATCGACCTGCGGATCCGGCGTGAGGGCCTCGACGTCACCCTCGCCGAGGCGGCGCGCCAGCGCGCGGCGGCCGGAACCCCCCGATGACCCTCGGCGGCCCCGTCAGCCGGGACGGCGCCCGCGACGAGGCGCACCGCGAGCTGTCGCGCGCCATCTACCAGGGCAAGGGGCCGAGCTGGTGGGATCGCGCGCTCGGCTGGATGACGGATCGGGTCTCGGACCTACTGTCCCGGATCTTCCCGCACGACGGGCCCGGTGGCGGCAGCTCACGTGGGCTCGGAGCGTTGGCGCTGGTGGTAGTGCTCGTCCTCGCCGTGGTCGCGGCACGCTGGTGGCTCGGTCCGGTGCATCGGACCGCGCGGGCGAAGCGCGCGGACCAGGACGATCTGTCGAGCCCGCTGACGGCGGCACAGCTGCGCGCGCAGGCCGAGCGGTATGCCGTCGGCGGCGACTACACGATGGCGGTGCGGTCCCGGCTCCGGGCGATCGCGCGCATGATGGAGGAGAAGGGCGTGCTCGATCCGCGTCCCGGCCGCACCGCCGGCGAACTCGTCGCCGACGTCGCGGCGGCGATCGCGCCCGGGGGTCGTCCGCCGACCCGGCCGGTCGCACGCGAGAGCCGCGGGACTGCCGCCGACGAGCCGCTGACGGCCCTCGCCGCCGCCGTCGACGTCTTCAGTGAGACCTGGTACGGCGGCCGGCCCGGGTCCCGGGCCGGCTACCAGGTGATCGTCGACGCGGACGCCACGCTGTCCCGGGTACGTGGCGTCGGCGGCGGGCGGGACGACGCGGCGGACACGCTCGCGGTGCCGGTGTGAGCGCCGCCGGCGTCCGGACCGCTCCCGCGGCAGGTCCGACGTCCACGGCCCTGCGGGTCGGGCCCGGGCGGCCCGCCGTGCGCAGGGGCGCCTGGGTGGTCGCCGTCCTGGGCGTCCTCGTCGTCCTCCTCCTCGTGATCCTGGGTGTCGCCAGCCGGTCGACCGGCTCCGACGCCCTCGACATCCGCGCCGCCAGGCCTGACGGCGCGCGTGCGCTGGCCGAGATCCTGCGCGCCCGCGGCATCGCGGTGTCGGCCGCGCAGACCCTGCCCGCCCACGCCGGTGCGGGGGAACCACGCCGCACGCTGGTCGTGCTCGAGCCCGGCCGGCTGAACCACGACGAGCTCACCGACCTGCTCAGCCAGGTCTGGCAGGGGTCCGACGTGGTACTCGTCGCGGCGGGGGACGCCGTCCTGGACGCGCTCGACGTAGGGGTGCGCCTGTCCGACGATCCCCCCTCGGCGCAGGACGGCGTGCCGCGCTGCGCACTGCCCGAAGCCACCACCGCCGGCAGCACGACGCTGCGCGGAGGCCGCGCCTACACCCGGGCCGAGACCGACCGGCGGGCCGACATGAGCCTCCTGCTCTGCTACGGCAATCCGCCCGCCGCGGCCCGTCTCGCGGTGCTGACGCCCGACGTCGCGGCCGTGCCGGGCGGCGGGCAGAGCGGCCGGCTGGTGCTGCTGGGCTCGGCCGGCCTGCTCACGAACCAGGAACTGGACCAGGACGGCAATGCGGCGCTGGCGCTGGGGCTGCTCGCCCGGCACTCCGGGCTGTCCTGGATCACCCCGGTCGCGGATGCCAGCGACGGGGTGGGCAGCCGCAGCCTGGTCGACCTGCTGCCCGCCGGTGTTCGCGTGGCGTGTCTGCAGGTGATCGTCCTGCTCGTGCTGCTGGCGCTGTGGCGTGGGCGCCGCCTGGGCCCGCCGGTCGCGGAGCCGCTGCCGGTCGTGGTCCGGGCAGCCGAGACCGTGGAAGGCCGTGGTCGCCTGTACGCGGTGGCGCGGGCCCGGGACCGGGCGGCCGACGCGCTGCGGGCGGGAGCGCGGGTGCGGCTCGCCGAGCGAAGCGGCCTGCCGGTGCGATCAGGTCCCGCCGGTCCCGCCGGTCCCGCCGGTCCCGCGGGACCGGATCCGATCTCGCTTGTGGCCTCCGTCGCGGAACGCACCGGACGGTCACCGTCGGAAATCGGATCGCTCCTGTACGGTTCGGGCATGCCGCCGCGGAGCCATCCCGGTCCCGGCCCGGTCGGCCATATCGTCGATCAGGTCCAGACCCGTGACCTGCCCCCGAGCCCGAAGTGGCCGTCGGGCGCCTCGCCCGGAGCACTCGCGGGGCCGCCCGGTCGCCGCGGCGCGAAGCCCGGCCGGGCGGACGCCGACCTGCTGGCGCTCGCCCTGGCCCTCGACGACCTCGACCGACAGGTAGGTGGACGGTGAGCTCCCCGAACATCGACGCGCAGTCGACCGCCACGGCCGCGCAGCCCCCCGCGGCGCAGCCGCGAGCCGAGGAGGATGCTCCCGGTGACGTGACCCTGCGCCGCCCGGACACGGCACCGCCCCAGCTCGCCCCGGCCACAGCCAGCGCCCCGGCGCAGGCTCCGGCCCCGACCGCGTCCGCCGCCCCGGTCCCACCACCTCCGGCAGCGGAGCGCCCGGCGGGCCAGGGCGTCCCGCCCGACCCGGAGGCCGCCCGCCGCGCGCTGATCGCGCTGCGCGGGGAGATCGCGAAGGCGGTGGTGGGTCAGGACGCGGCGGTCAGCGGGCTCGTCGTCGCGTTGCTCTGTCGCGGGCACGCGCTGCTCGAAGGCGTGCCCGGGGTGGCGAAGACCCTGCTCGTGCGCACGCTCGCCACCGCGCTGTCGCTGGACACCAGACGGATCCAGTTCACCCCGGACCTGATGCCCGGCGACGTCACCGGTTCGCTCGTCTACGACAACCGCAGCTCGGCCTTCACCTTCCGGGAGGGTCCGGTCTTCACCAACCTGCTGCTCGCGGACGAGATCAACCGGACGCCGCCGAAGACCCAGGCCGCGCTGCTGGAGGTGATGGAGGAGCGCCAGGTCAGCGTGGATGGCGTGCCCAGGCCGCTGCCCACGCCGTTCGCGGTGCTGGCCACCCAGAACCCGATCGAGCACGAGGGCACCTATCCACTGCCCGAAGCGCAGCTCGACCGGTTCCTGGTGAAGGTGACGCTGCCGCTGCCGCCACGCGACGACGAGATCCGGGTACTGGCCCACCACGCGGGCGGGTTCGACCCCACGGACCTGTCCGCGGCCGGCGTGCGGCCGGTCGCGAGCGGCGCGGACCTGGCGGCGGCGCGGGCGGCCGTCCTGCAGGTCGCGGTGCATCCCGAGGTGCTTTCCTACATCGTCGACCTCGCCCGGGCGACCCGGGTCGCCCCCAGTGTGCAGCTCGGCGTGTCGCCGCGCGGGGCCACCGCCCTGCTGGCCACGACGCGGGCGTGGGCCTGGCTGTCCGGGCGCGGATACGCGACCCCGGACGACGTCAAGGCGTTGGCCCGCGCGACCCTGCGGCACCGGATCAGCCTGCGGCCCGAGGCCGAGCTCGACGGCGTCACCGCCGACGTGGTGCTGGAACAGGTGCTGGCCACCGTCCCGGCCCCGCGGTAGCGGCGCCCTATGGCAATCAGCGGCCGGACTGTCGCGTTGGCCCTGTTCGGGGTCGCCGTCGTGGTGCTGTCCCCCGCGCCCGGCCTGACCCTCGCGCTGGTCAACGTCGTGCTCGTCGGTCTGGTCGCGGTGGACGTGGCGCTGGCGGGCGCTGTTCGCCCGCTGGAGTTCGGCCGGTCCGGGCCGACGTCGGCCCGCCTGGGTCAGCCGGTGCCCCTCGTGCTCGCCGTCAGCAACGGGGGCGGGCGCGTCGCACGGGTCCGGCTGCGGGACGCGTGGCCGCCGTCGGCCGGCGCGCGACCGCGGACGCACCGGGCGCGCGTCCCGCCGGGCGAACGCCGCTTCCTCGAGACCACGCTGTACCCCACCCGGCGCGGGGACCGCGAGCCGTTCCGGATCACCGTGCGTTCGCTGGGGCCGCTCGGCCTCGCCGGCCGGCAGGGTCGCCATCACTGCCCGTGGCGGGTGCGGGGGCTCCCCCCGTTCAGCTCGCGGCGGCACCTGCCCGCCGCGCTGGCCCGGCTGCGCGAGGTCGAGGGCGAGGTCTCGATCCGCGGCGCGGGGGCCGGCTCCGAGTTCGACAGTCTCCGTGACTACGTCATCGGTGACGACGTCCGTCTCATCGACTGGCGGGGCACCGCGCGGCGCGGCGCCGTGGTCGTCCGCGCGTTCCGGCCGGAACGCGACCGCCGAGTCGTCTGCGTGCTCGACACCGGTCGCACCTCGGCGGGGCGGGTCGGCGACACCCCCCGGCTGGATCATGCACTCGACGCCGCGCTGCTACTCACGGCCGTCGCGCTGCGCGCGGGTGACCGGGTCAGCCTGGTCGCCCACGACAGCGTGCCGCGGCTGCGGCTGCCCGGCTCGCACGACCACGCCTTCCTGGCCCGCGTCAGCGACGCGATGGCCGGGCTGGAACCGGCGATCGTCGAGGCCGACCACGGCGGGATCGTCACGACAGTGCTGCGGGAGGCGTCCCGCCGCAGCCTCGTCGTGCTGTTCACCGAGCTCGCCCCGGCGGTGATCGAGGAGGGCCTGCTGCCGGCCCTGCCGACGCTGACCGCCCGGCACAACGTCGTCGTCGCCGCACTGCGCGATCCGCGGATCGACGAGCTGGCCGCCGGCCGGGACGACGTACGCGCCGTGTACGCCGCCGCGGCGGCCGAGCAGACCCTGCTGCGCCGGCGCGCGCTCACCGAGACGCTGCGCCGGCGCGGCGTCGAGGTCGTCGACGCGCCGCCGGATGGCTATGCCGCGGCGGTCACCGACACCTACCTCACCCTCAAGTCCCTCGGCCGGCTCTGATCATCCGGCCCCGCCGGGCTGGCCGGGCGGCTCGCTGGAGCCGGCGACCCAGGTGACGCGCGGCGGACGGACCGCCGCGCACAGGGGGTCACCACGGTCATCGGTCAGCCCGAGCCGGCCCACCAGCAGGCCGCCGCGCATCGCGTCGGCGAGGACGTCCGCCGGGACGGCGTCGAGCATGAGCTTGGCGCGCCGGAACATCGCGAACGTGCCGGCCGCGTCGACGTCTCCCCAGGACAGATAGAGAAACCTCGCGCCCGGCCGGCCCTGGACGTGGCGGCCCCGCAGGTCGACGCCGGCGGGGCCGGAGGTCACCGTGCAGTCGATCGTCCACACCGCGCCGATGGCGTCGCCCCGCTGTAGGTCCAGCAGGGCGTCCTGGCGGCCACGGGCCTGCAGGCCGACATGGACGTTGTCGTGGACGCGGTCACCGTCCGGGGCGCAGCGGACACCGGGTAGATCATGGGCCTCGACGCGGATGCGCACCGCGACATCATGCGCCACCGCGGGCCGCGGACGGCCGCGTCAGCGCGGCCGCCGCGGGGGCGGCACCGCAGATCCGGCACGTCGGCCCACCCGCCACCGGAGCCGGGCCGCCGTGCGGCCACGGAGCCGGCGCACCCGCGCCGGCCGGCGCCTGCCAGGCAGTCGGCGCACCGGGAGGTCCCGCCGGACCACCGAACGGCGGCGCGCCCTGACCGGGTGGTCCGGGCGGCATGGCAGGCCCGGACAGGGCATCGCGCCGGGCGGAAACGGGCCGGGCCCGGCAGGGGTCGGCGCCGCGAACCCGGGGCCTGGGCCCGCCTCCCGGCCCTCCCGGCCCGGCGAAGGGCGGTGTGCCAGGGCGGGTGGCGGAGGGTAGCCGAGGCCCTCGCCGGCACCGCCGGGCGACGGCCGAGGTCGATTTGCCTTGTCTGCTCGAATCTTCCAGATTTGATCCACGACAGTACTGGCCGGGCTCCACCCCGGTCTACGAGTAGGTCCGTGGACGGATGTGTCAGACGCCCGACGCCGGGCCGGCCGGAACGCAGCCCTCGGCGCCGAGAACTGTCGGGCCCTCCCCGTAGGCTCCCGCCCATGATCGATCACCTCGGGGTGCAGGCCGCCGACGTCCCGGCGTCCCTCGCCTTCTACCTCCGTACCTTCGCCGCGTCGGGATCGAGGAGAAGATGCGCTTCCCGCACGGCGACTCGATCGTCGTCGGCCTGGCCGGGCCGGACGGCCAGGCCTCCCTCTGGCTCAGCCCCGCGTTCGCCACCGAGCGCCGCGAGCTCCACGTCGCGTTCCGGGCACCCGACCGCGCCGCCGTCGCCGCCGTACACGAGGCCGCTGTCCGCGACGGCGTCGAGGTGCTGCACGCCCCGCGCGAGTGGCCCGAGTACCACCCCGGGTACTACGCGGTGTTTCTGCGCGACCCCGACGGCCACAACGTCGAGGCAGTACATCACGGACCATGACAGGCGGCGCGTTCGCGTGCAGGGCGGTCGCGGGCCCCGGTCAGGCTGCCTGACGGCGACCCAGCGGCTCCCTGCCCAGGTGTGCCTAGGTGACGGGCGCCAGATCGGCGGCGCCGCGGGTGGTTTCCAGGTCGGCGGACTCCCCCGCGGCAGCCGCCCGGGAGCCGTAGACGGCGATGTAGACGACGAAGCCCGCCCAGGCCAGGGCACCGATCCCGATCCGCACCGCGGTGGGCAGGCCCGACGGTGTCACGAACGCCTCGATGACCCCGGAGACCGCGAGCGCGAGCGCTGCGCCCAGCGTGATCGACACCGCGGCCCGGCCCTCCGCCGCCAGGGCCTCGGCCCGGCGGCGCGCGCCGGGAGCGATGATCGACCAGCCGAGACGCAGGCCCACCGCGCCCGCGACGAACACCACCGTGAGCTCGAGCATCCCGTGCGGCAGGATCAGGCTGAAGAACTGGTCGCTCTGCCCGCAGCTCGCCATGTATCCCCCGACGATCCCGGTGTTCACCGCGTTGACCAGCAGCACCAGCAGGGTCGGCAGGCCGAGCAGCACGCCCGCCGCGACCGCCGTGGCCGACACCCAGGCGTTGTTGGTCCACACCTGGCTCGCGAACGACGAGGCGGGATGCTCGGTGTAGTACGACGCGAAGTCGCTGCGGCACAGGTCGGCGACCGCGCCCGGCGGGACGATCCCCGCCCGCGCCTCGTCGTCGCCCACGATCCACAGGCCGATGGCCAGCGCGAGCAGCAGCGAGCCACCCGCCGTCGCCAGGACCCACCACCGCCGCTGCCAGACGGCCAGCGGGAACGTGATCGTGAAGAACCGGCCGACCACATGCCACCCGGGATCGGGCGCTCCGGTCACCGCCGCGCGGGACCGGCTCACCAGGTTCGTCAGGTCGTCGACGAGGCTCGTGTCGTACGAGCGGGTACGGATGACCGACAGATGGGTGGCGGTGCGCTGGTAGAGCTCCACCAGCTCGTCGAGTTCCGCCGCCGCCATCCGGCCGGGGCGCCCGGCCCGGTCGACGAGCCGGCCGAGCCTGATCCATTCCGGCCGGTGCACGGCGACGTACGCATCGAGATCCATGACGGACCCATCCTTCCAGAGCGGCCGCCGAACCAGGACGTCAGGAGGCGTTCGGCGAGCCCGGCGAGGCGAGGGTCGTCAGGTCACCGGGCTCCCGAGACGCCGATCCGGATGTCTCCCGCCGGAACGGGTGTGCCCGTCGATCGACCGCATAGGGTCCGTGTGAACCCCATAGGGTCCGCGTGAACCCCATAGGGTGATGGTCTGACGCATACCGAGATCCCCTGGGGGCGGCGTGAACCAGGCCATGCCGCGCGGCGCGACCGACGCGCGGTCCGCCGCCGCTACCGGCCGCGCGCGGGCCGGGGCCGCTGGGGACGCGCCGGGGGCCGGGGGCGCGCAGCGAATCATCACCGGCGAGGCGGTCGCGATCGACCTGCGGGTGGCGCGGCTGGGCTCCCGGCTGGTGGCCGGACTCATCGACCTGCTCGCCCAGCTGTATATCTTCTACTTCCTCGCGATCGTGGTCGTGTTCGCCGTGCGGCCCGACGACGACGCGCTCGCCGCCGCCGTGTTCCTGCTCGTCTACGTCACGATCGTGCTCGGCTACCCGGTGGCGTGCGAGACGTTCACCCGCGGCCGCACGCTCGGCAAGATGGCGATGGGCCTGCGGGTCGTGCGGGATGACGGCGGGCCGATCCACTTCCGGCATGCCTTCGTGCGCGGCCTGGTCGGCGCGGTCGTCGAGCGGCCCGGTTCGCTGCTGGGGCTGCCCGCCGTCATCAGCATGCTGGTCTCGCGCAACAGCAAGCGGCTGGGCGACGTGTTCGCCGGGACGGTGGTGCTCCAGGTCCGCGTGCCGCGCACCGTCGGCGCGACGCCGTTCGTGCCGCCCGCCCTGCTGGGCTGGGCGAGTCTGCTGGACCTGTCCGGGCTGGACGACTCCCTCGCCCTGCGCGCGCGGCACTTCCTTAGCCGGGCCCACGCCCTGTCGCCGGCGGCGCTCGACCGGATGGGCCGGGGGCTGGTCGACGAGGTCCGTGCCGTCGTCACCCCCGCGCCGCCGCCCGGGACACCGGGCTGGGCGTTCCTGTCGGCGGTGCTCGCCGAACGAACCCGGCGTGCCTACGCCCGGCTCATCGCGCAGCGCCCGCCGGAGGCACCCACGGGCCCGCCGGGCGGCCCCGCCGCGTACGCGGGCGGTGGGTTCGGGGGGCCGCCGGGCGGACACCTGGGAGCGCCACCGTGGGTGTCCCACCCGCCGGCGCCGATGCCGTCCCGGCCACCCGTCCTGGTGCCGCCGAGGCCGCCCTCGCCACCGTCATGGTGACCGGCAGATCCTGACATCGGGTTGTCAGGATCCATGCTCCCAGGAGTTCAGGTACTCCACCTGGGCCGGCGTCAGGGCGTCGATCTCGATGCCCATCGAGGCGATCTTCATGCGGGCGACGTCCTTGTCGATCTCGGTCGGCACGTCGTAGACGCCGGGTTCGAGCCGCTCGCCGCTGGTGTGCAGCCACTCGGCGGTCAGCGCCTGGTCGGCGAAGGACATGTCCATCACCGCCGCGGGATGCCCCTCCGCGGCGGCCAGGTTCACCAGCCGGCCCTCGGCGAGCAGCAGCAGCCGGCGCCCGTCGGCGAGGACGTACTCGTCGGTCGAGGGGCGGACCCGACGCGGCTCGTCGACGGCGAGCTCGGCCAGCGCGACGATGTCGATCTCGATGTCGAAGTGGCCGGAGTTCGCGAGCATCGCGCCGTCCCGCATCAGCACGAAGTGCTCCCGGCACAGGATGTCGCGGTTTCCGGTGACCGTGATGAACACGTCGCCAAGCGGGGCGGCCGCCGCCATCGGCATGACCCGGAAGCCATCCATCGCCGCGTCCAGCGCCTTGGTCGGGTCGATCTCGGTGACGATCACCGCGGCGCCGAGGCCCTTCGCCCGGGAGGCCACCCCGCGGCCGCAGTAGCCGTAGCCCGCGACGACCACGGTGCGGCCGGCCAGCAGGGTGTTGGTCGCGCGGAAGATCGCGTCCAGGGTCGACTGCCCGGTGCCGTAGCGGTTGTCGAACATGTGCTTGGTGTCGGTGTCGTTGACCGCCATCATCGGGAAACGCAGCGCGCCGGCGGCGGCCATCTGGCGCAGTCTGATCACCCCGGTGGTCGTCTCCTCGCAGCCGCCGCGCACCCCGGCCAGCATGTCCGTGCGCTCGGTGTGCAGGAGGGTGACCAGGTCGCAGCCGTCGTCGAAGACGTAGTGCGGCGCGGTGTCGAGCGCGGCACCGATGTGCGCGTAGTAGCCGTCCCGGTCGACGCCGTTGCGGGCGAAGGTCGCGATGCCGTACTCGGCGACCAGCGCCGCGGCCGTGTCGTCCTGGGTCGACAGCGGATTGGACGCGCACAGCGTGACCTCGGCGCCGCCGGCCGCCAGGGCGCGCATGAGGTTCGCCGACTCGGTGGTGACGTGCATGCAGGCCGCGACGCGCACGCCGGTGAACGGGCGCTCGGCCGCGAAGCGCTCGCGGATGCGGCGCAGCACCGGCATCGCCCGATCGGCCCATTCGATCCGGGTCCGGCCCTGGGCCGCCAGCGCCAGGTCGGCCACGTCGTGGCGCGGCAGCGCGGCGGGATCGGGCAGGTCGGGTAGCAGATCGGCCAGGTCGGGCATGACGCTCCTGCGGTGCGTGCGGCGAGGTGTGTCATCACGATGACCAGCGGACCCGGATGGCGTCAACGAAACTGACAGCCTCTTGTCAGGATGAGTGCATGCGACGGCCGACCGACCGTACGCTTCGCCGCATGATCGGACCGACGTGAGGGGCCAGGATGCCGCCGTCCCACCGCGGCGGGAGGACTCGTTCGTGCGGCAGGTGCTGGAGCGGCTGCGCCAGCGCGTCCAGCTGCGGCCCGAGCAGCGGCTGCCGATCGCCCGGGCGGCGGCCGTGCTGCAGACCACGCCGCGGATGCTGCGCTACCGCGAGTCCCTCGGTCTGGTGACCCCCGCCCGCTCACCGGGCGGTCACCGTGAGTACGGCGAGCGCGAGCTGCTGGCCGCCGCCTACGCCGACGAGCTGGAACGGCGCTACCACGTCAGCCCCAGCGATCTCGCCTTCGCCGTGCGGGTGCTCGCCGAAGTCGAGGTCGCCGCGGACGTGCGCCGGCTGGGGCAGCTCACCCGGCGCATTCCGCCGTCACCGCCGGTAGCGGCCCTCGACTTCGAGGCGCAGAAGGCCCGTCGGCTGCTGCGCATGCCCGGACTGGTTCGCGCGCACCCGTCGGACACCGGAGCCGGAGCCGGGCCATCGGAGCCCCACTCCCTTAACGTCCGCTAAACAATCCCGGACGGACCGCGCACATGCGACCTGCCGGTTGGCTTCACGGGGAAACGCTCGTCTACCGTTACCAGCGGTATCGGACCGTCCCCGGCAACCGGCCGCAATCCGTACGCACGTACGACCAGGCGCGCTTCGTCGGGAATGTCCGAATCCCTCGCACCACACGGGGGCCGAAGGGCGACCAAGCACCGGCTCCCGCATGCTGGTGGAGGTCCCACGAAGATCCCGGCGAACTCGCCGGCCCACCGAGGGGGTGACGTCGACGTCTGGCGGACGGGAGTCGAGCGCTCCATCCCGGCCCGTCCCTTCGGCGGACGGTGCGTCGCGCGCGGGGTCAGGCCGCGACGGTTCCGGCCACGCCGGATCGGGACGTGCCAGTTCCGGCCGTGCCGGATCCGGGCGCGCGGGGTCGGCCAGCGTGCCACCACGGGCCGGCGCCCAGCCGCGATCGGTCGCGGCGGAGCGGGCCGCGACGCCGCCCAGGGCGAACGCGCCGGCGGCCGGCTCCCCGCCGCCCGCCGCGGGCGCGGGGGCCGCGGGCACGAAGGCGGCAGGCATGAAGGCGGCAGGCATGAAGGGCGCGCGCACGAAGGTGGCGGCCTCCGGTCGTCGGGGGGCAGGATCGGGCTCGGTTCCGGCGGTGACGCGACCCGCGGACCCGCCCGCCCAGTCCCGCAATGGACACGCAACCGGGGTGCGCCCCACCGGCGGTGTGGCCGTCGCGGCGCCGGAGGACGACGGGCGAGCCGGCGCGGGCGCCCGCGACACCCCTGACTCGCAGTCCGCAGTGGGTGACCGTCCACCCTCGCCCGGCGGCCCGGGAACCCGCCCGCTGGTGCGGCCGCCGGTGAACCGGCGGCGGGTCGCGCGGAAGATGGCCCTGACCGCCGGCGCGCTCGGCGTGGTCGTGGCCCTGCTGTCGCTGCCACTGGTCGGCGCGATCGGCCTGTTCGCCAAGGGCAGCGCCGATCACTTCCTCTCGTTGCCCAGCGAGCTGATCACGCCGCCGCTGCCGCAGAGCTCGACGATCCTCGCGTCGGACGGCTCGGTGATCGCGACGCTGCGCGGTTCGGAGAACCGGATCGTCGTCCCCGGCAACCAGATCCCCAAGGTCATGCGGGAGGCGATCGTCTCGATCGAGGACTCCCGCTTCTACCAGCACGGCGGGGTGGACCCGCAGGGCGTGCTGCGCGCGGCGCTGCGCAACAGTGAGGCCGGCGGGGTCGCCCAGGGCGGTTCGACCCTCACCCAGCAGTACGTCAAGAACGTGCTGCTGCAGAACGCCCGGACCTCACAGGAGCGCGAGGTGGCCGCCGGCGACTCGCTGGACCGCAAGATCC
>NZ_FZMO01000178.1 GCF_900197875.1 Frankia canadensis
CGGCGACCGGCCGGGACATGTCCGCCCAGCAAAGGTCAAATGAACCGACCGATCACAGTTCAGCCACTGTGCCGGAACCGTTCACCACCGCGTGGCCCGACAATCGGCGAAACCATCACCGCCACGCCGGAACGCCGGCTGTGGGCCGGTCGTTGGAAATCGTGGACGCGGCGCCCCTGACATGTGTCGGTGCCTGACTCGTCCGCACGCACCCCACGCTTCCCCGGCGATGTTCCCCGTCCCGGGCGATGTTCTTGTGCGGCGCCGAACCGTCCGTTCGCGCGTGTTTGCACCATGCTGCGCCCATAGCGCGAGCGCCCACGTGGTTCGGGCCGGCCAGGGTCGATCGTGGACTGGTGCGGGCATTCCACTGTTGCGGGCCCGCGCTGGCTCGGCGCCGTGTTTCGAGGTCATGGCGCCCGGCTGGGGCGGCACGACACTCGAGGTTGGGAGTACGACGACGATGACCTTCGGACCGTCCGCCGCTCAGGCGGATGCGGGCACGGCGCGCGCGCCCGCGGCCTGGGCGGGGGGCACGAGGAGCCTGGCCCGGTCCGACGCGGCGATCTGGACGCGCGGCCTGACGAAGAGCTACGGCCAGCGGCGCGCCGTCGACCACCTGGATCTGCAGGTGCCCCGCGGTGCGCTGTCCGGCTTCGTCGGGCCGAACGGCGCCGGCAAGTCGACGACCCTGCGGATGCTGCTGGGCCTGCTGCGGCCCACCGCCGGGCGCGGCCACGTCCTCGGCGAGCCCATCGGCCGGCCGGACCGTTACCTGCACCGCGTCGGTGCGATGATCGAGGGCCCGACGTTCCACCCCGGCCTGTCCGGCCGGCGCAACCTCGACCAGCTTGCCATCCTGCGCGGCCTCGGGGGCCGGCGCGGCCAGCTCCGCCGCCGTGTCGACGAGGTCCTGGCGCAGGTGGGCCTCGGCGACCGGGCGCAGGATCCGTTCGCGTCCTACTCCCTGGGCATGAAGCAGCGCCTCGGCATCGCCGCCGCCCTGCTGCCGAAGCCCAGCCTGCTGATCCTGGACGAGCCGACGAACGGCCTCGACCCGGCCGGCATCCGGGAGATCCGGGCGCTGCTCGGTCAGCTCGCCGGCGCCGGGATGACCGTGTTCGTCTCCAGCCATCTGCTCACCGAGGTGGAGCAGATCTGCGATCACCTGGTGATGCTCGACCGGGGCAGGATGCTCTTCCAGGGGCACGTCACCGAGCTGCTGGCGGCGGAGGATCCGCGCATCCACCTCGTTCCCGAGCATGACGGCGACGCCCGCCAGCTCGCCCGGATCCTCGACGAAGCCGGCCTGCGCGTCGAGATCGACATGCGCATCGGCCCCCCGGACGCCGTCGCCGCCCCCGAGCACCGTCCGGTGATCACCGTGCACGCGCCCGAGGTGCTGGCAGCCGATCTGAACCGGCTCGCGATGAGCGCCGGGATCGCACTGCGGTCGCTGCGCGCCCACCGGCCGAACCTCGAGGAGACGTTCCTGCGGGTCACCGGCGAGATCGACGGCGACCTCTCCCGCGCCGACGAGGTGCGCCCGGTGTCGGACGGCAGCGTCCCGCCGGTGGGCGCCGGCCTCGGCCCGGCTCAGAGCCGCGGAGGCGCCACGTGATCAACGCGTTCCGCGCCGAATGGGTGCCGCTGCTGCGCCCCCGGTTCGCCCTGGGCACGCTCGGCGCCGTGCTCGCCTGCTCCATCCTCGGCACGGTGCTGACGTTCTTCTCGGTCGGCCACAACGACTTCGACGGCGACCCCGTCACCGCCGCCGCGCTGTCCCACCCGACCGGTCTGGTGCAGGGCGCGCAGGCGGTGAGCATCCTGCTCGGCGTGGTGGCCCTGTCCGTCGTCGCCGCGGCCCTCGCCGGCGACCACAGCCACGGGACGCTGCGCAACCAGCTCGTCGCGCAGCCCCATCGGGCGCGGCTGCTCGTCGGGAAGCTCGTCGCGCTGGCCTTGTTCGTCGTCCTGGTGGTCGCGGTGGCGCTGCTCGCGTCGACGGCGTTGTCGTTCGCGCTCGCGCCGGTTGCCGGGGTGTCGACGTCGGCCTGGCTCACCGGCTCCGGCCTCGCCGCCCTGGGGTCCGGCTTCCTGAACCTCAGCGTCGGCTCCCTGGGCTACGCCGCCGTCGGTGCCCTGGCCGCGATCCTGCTCCGCGGCCCCGCCGCCGCGATCGCCGTGTCCCTCGCCTACGCCCTGCCGGTCGAGATGCTCATCTCCCGCATCTACCATCCCGCCCGCGACTGGCTCCCCGTCCAGCTCATGCAGGAGGTGGCCACCGGTGGCGCAACCTTCGACATGCCCTACTCCGCCGCGCTGCTGCGCGGCCTGCTCTACGCCGCCGTCATGCTCCTCGTGGCCATCCTCTTCTTCCAGCGCCGCGACATGACCTCCTGACGCCGCGCACCCGACGCTGCCGAGCACTGCCCCGGGGGCACGCCGGCCTGCCGCGGTCCCGGAAAATCCCTCGACGGGACAGTGCGGCTCTGGCATCCTGCCCGTCATGCGAGCCTGAGCTGCCATCGAACTGATCATTTTCTCCGAGCCGGCGTTGCCGCGCGTGCCGCGCGCCGCCGGCCTGCGTGGCGTTCCCGAGAACGGGCGCCGAGATGGGATCTTCGATGGAGCTCAACGAGTACGCATGCCTCGACGCGGTCGGCCTGAGCGGGCTGATCCGTGACCGCGAGATCAGCGCGGCCGAGGTCGAACAGGCCGCCCGCGCAGCCCTGGGCGCGGTGAACGACCAGGTCAACGGCCTGGCAAGGGCACCCTTCCCCCGGGCGCTCAGCCATGGGGTCGGGCCGTTCACCGGGGTGCCTTTCCTGATCAAGGACTCCGGGCCGATGGCGCGGGGCGTCCCGTTCTTCTGCGGAAGCCGGGCGCTCGGCGACGGCATCCCCGCCGCGGAGGATCACGAGCTGATGGCCCGGTTCCGCGCGGCCGGGCTCGCGACCGTCGGGCTGACGACGTCGCCGGAGCTGGGCCTGCACTTCGCGACGGAGCCGGTCCGGACCGGGCCCACCCGTAACCCGTGGGACGTCACCCGCGGAGTCGGCGGGTCCAGCGGTGGATCCGCCGCGCTGGTGGCCGCCGGCGCGGTACCGATGGCGCACGGCAACGACGGCGCCGGCTCGCTGCGGATCCCCGCGTCCTGCTGCGGCCTGGTCGGGTTCAAGCCGAGCCGCGGACGCACCCCGCACGGCGCCGGCACCGGTTTCGGCGCGTTCGGGATGCTGTCCGAGTTCGCCCTGACCAGGACCCTGCGCGACGCCGCTCACCTCCTCGACGCGGTCGGCGGCCCGGGACTCGGCGACGCGTTCTCCGTCCCACCCCCGGCCCGGCCCTACGCCGAGGAGGGGCGGCGCGGCGGTGAGCCGTCGTGCCTGCGCGTGGCGGTGGCGACCGGGGCCTGGTCGGGGGTGGCGGTGAACGCCGAGGTCGCCGCGGCGACGACGCGGGTCGGCGAGGTGCTCGAGCGGCTCGGCCATCCCGTCGAGGCGGCGAGTCCCGCGGTGGACTGGGACGGCGTCGTCCAGGCCGCGACGCTGGAGGCGACCGCGCTCGCCGCGCCGTTCCTGCTGGCACCGCGCCGGCCGCCGGCGCATCGGATGGAGGCCGTCTCGCGGGTGGTGCTCGCCGAGGCCGCCGGGCGCGGCGCCGTCGAGCTGGTCGCCGCCCTGAATGCGGCCGACCAGGTCACCCGGGCGATCGCCCGGTTCTTCACGACCCACGACCTGCTGGTCACGCCGACGCTCGGGCAGCTTCCCGCACCGCACGGGGCGCTCGACCACAACGCCGAGGAGCGCGGCGAAGGCCGCTCCACGACCGAGAGCTGGCTGCGCGCCCTGTTCGACTACGGGCCGTTCACGGTGCCGTTCAACATCACCGGCAACCCGGCGGTCAGCCTGCCGCTCGGCATGAGCGCGGACGGCCTGCCGATCGGCGTGCAGCTCGTCGCGGCGCACGGGCGGGAGGACCTGCTGTTCCGGGTCGGCGCCCAGCTGGCGGACGCGATGCCCTGGTGGCACCGCCGGCCTGCGGTCTTCGCCGGCTCCTGAACGACGCGCGGCGCGGGAGGGAGGCCACCCGGCGCGGTCCTTCCTCCCGTCCCGCGTGCTTGCGGGGGGCGGCCTAGTGACCGAAGGAGTCGGAGTCGAGAGCGGCGGCCTCGCCGGCGGGTCCGCGGTCGAGGGCGCAGATGTCGGCGATCTGGGCGGGTGTCAGGGCGAAGTCGAAGACGTCGATGTTCTCGGCCAGGCGAGCGGGGCTGGACGACTTCGGCACGACCACGAGGCCGAGGTCCAGATGCCAGCGCAACACGATCTGGGCGGGGGTGCGGTCGTGCTCGGCGGCAATACGGGTGATCACCGGCTCGGTGAGCAGGCCGGTGCCGGCGCCCAGCGGGCTCCACGCCTCGGTGACGATGCCGTGGCGGGCGTGGTAGGCGCGGATCTCGGCGCGGCCCACGCGTGGGTCGAGCTGGATCTGGTTGACGTCCGGTGCCACCCCGGTCTCGGCGAGCAGGCGGTCGAGATGCGTCGTCTTGAAGTTCGACACCCCGATCGCGCGGACCTGACCGTCCGTCAGCAGCTCGATGAGGCCCCGCCAGGCGGCGACATACCGGTCGCGCCACGGGTTCGGCCAGTGGATGAGCAGCAGGTCGACGTAGTCGATGCCCATTCGGCGGACGCTGTCCCGCGCGGCCTGGCGGACGCCGCGCACGCTGTGCGACCGCCTGTTGAACTTGGTCGTCACGAACAGCTCCTCGCGGGGCACTCCGGACGCGCGCAGCCCGGCGCCGACCCCCCGCTCGTTGCCGTAGTTGTGCGCGGTGTCGATGAGCCGGTAGCCCAGCCCGATCGCCCGCTCGACCACCGGAGCCACGGCCTGGTCGTCCAGCGGCCAGGTGCCGAGCCCCAGCCGGGGCATCCGGGCACCGTGGGTGAGGGCGACGGTGGGGACGGGCGAAGGTGGCACGGCGCGCGAACCTCTCTGTGACGAACCCTGGTTTCGGTGACTGGCTCTGGCGTGGTTGCCCGGCAGTGGTGTGAGCCACCCGGCGCGCGTCAACGGCCACCCGGAGAGCAGACTGCCTGCATGAGTGCCGCCAGGGATGACCGACTCTCCGTACCGTTGCCCCCGGACTCCGCGGAGGTCATCCGCGACGCCGCCGAGGGTGAGGGCCTCTCGCTGGAGGACTTCGCCGTTGAGGCGATGAAGCGGTACGCCCGCGAGGTGCTCGCCGACCGCCGCCTGTTCCGCGTGCCGGACACCGACTGGAGCGCGTTCGAGGCCCTGCTCAACGCCCCCTCGGCGGACACGCTCCGGTTGCGCCGCCTGCTCGACGAGGGACCCGGCGCCGACAAGGCCGAGTAGGCAGCGCAGGCTCGCATCATCGGCGGTGCCGGGCAGGGAGGCCGACCAGTCCCCCACCGCACCGCCCCTCGCCGTCCGACCGCGCCGCCGGGCGCCCGTCCAAGGATGTCACGCAGTGTCCCTCAGCAAGCCGACGGCCCTGACCGAGGCCCTGGACCGCACCACGTTCTCCAGCGGTGACCACACGCTGGACGGCTGGCTGCGCCACCATGCCCTGGATCATCAGCAGGACCGGACGACGAACACCTTCGTGATCGTCGACGACGGTCGCATCGCCGGCTACTACTGCCTGGCCACGGCGGCCGTCGAGCGCATCCCCGGCTCCCGCTGGCGTTCCCGGCGCCCGACCGAACCGGTGCCGGCCATGTTCATCGGGCGTCTCGCCGTCGACCTGCGTCACCAGGGCCGCGGACTCGGCGCGCGCCTGGTCCGCGACGCGGTGATGCGGGCGCTCACGGTGCACCGCATGGTCGGCCTGCCACTGCTGCTCGCCCACTGCGCGGCGCCGAGCAGCCGGGACTTCTACCGCCATCTCGGCTTCCGCGAGGTCCGCTTCGACCCCTACCTGCGGGCTCTCCCCCTGCGCGCCGCCGCGGCCGCCAGCGCCGGCTGACCGGGCCGCGGGACCGGGGCACCCGCTCAGATCATCGCGGGTTACAGGCAGGTGCGGGCACGCACGCCGGCCCGGCCGCGGCGGCGGGCGCTAGCCGTCGTTCAGCAGGACGTCGAGGTCGACGCGCAACAGCCACTGGTCGAGCTTGAACGGCGGATAGGGCCAGGTCAGGCCATCGAGCACCATCTGGTTGACGGGCAGCCACAGGCTGCGCCGCTCGGCGTCGACACTCCCGCGGCGCACGCCGACATAACGGGTCGAGGGGCCGCGCAGCCTGCTGAGGCCGACGTCGATCGGCTGGCCGGTGCGAAACGTCATCCGCGAGCCGCGCCCGGCGGGCCGGACCGTCTGGACGAGTCCGTTGAGGCCGGCGAGCAGCACCGCCCCGGTGCTCGGGTCGACGCTGATGCTGCGCACCAGCCCCCCACGGTCCGTGCCGACGACGAGGTAGTCGGGCGGGTTCGCGATGCCCCAGGTGTCGACCGGCCAGTTTCCCGTCGCCGGCGTGCGGCTCACCAGGCCCCGTTCCCGACCGAGCTTCGGGTAGACGGCGAGGGTCTCGGCGCGCAGGCCGTCCTGCTTCGTCCGCGCGACGTAGAGGGTGCCGTCGGCGCCGAACACCGCCGACTCCATCCGCGACCCGTCCTGCACGGCGCGCACGGCGGTGCTGCGCGGGGTGATCGTCCCGGTGGAGGCGGAGTAGGAGAACTCCTGGATCGGGAACGGCTGCGTGCTGTAGTCGAGGCCGCGGGCGTCGCTGATGAGGACGAAACGCTCGTCGTCGGGCTCGCTGGTCGGGTCGGCGACCACCTCGCGCGGGTTGACGACGAGTTCGACGCCGAGCGGGCGGACCTGCGGATACTGCCAGTGGGCGCGGACCCGCCCGTCGAGATCGAGGACGAGCAGCGCGCCGTTGTCCGTCCCGCCGCGGCCCGTGCCCAGGTACTGGGCGATCACCAGATGCCCGCTGCGTGGCAGTCGGGCGATCGACGACGGCCCCCGCGGCGAGCGCGGCTCGAGCGGGTTGAGCACCGGGAAGGCCCGCGCCGCGATGGTGGCGGGGGCGCGCGCGGCCAGCTGGGCCGCCGTGCGAGACGCGGACGCGTCGTACATCCACCGGCCGGAGCCGCCGTCGCGGCGCAGCTGGCCGACGCTGGGCAGCTCCCCGTCGACCGAGGTGTCCCAGCCGTAGAACGGCATGAGCGAGGTGAACACGACGCGATCGGCGCCGTCGGGCCCGGGCACGACGATCACGTCGGACGTGTCGCCGCCGCCGACACCGCGGTAGCCCGGGTCGAAGCGCGGCAGGCTGGTGCGGCCCCGCGTGGAGGGGATCACCAGGCGGGAGAACCGGCCCGCCTCCGGCTCGAAGATCTCCAGCTCCATGTCGGTGCCGGTCAGCTTCGACTGGTCGTCGGTGAACGGCGTGGTGGAGATGAAGACGGTGCCGTCCGGGGAGACCGCGGACATGAACGCGGCCTGGCCGGGGCCGAAGCCCCAGCCGGGCACCTCGGTGATCCGGGTGGGTGACGCACCGTCACCGAGTTCCCCGAAGGTGCCGGGGGCGCCGTAGATGGTCAGCAGGTTCGCCGGCAGCTCCGTCTCCGACCCGGCCGGCATGGACGGGCCCGCGGTGACGCCGCCGACGGGCGTGGACGGATGGGTGCGGGGCAGGCCGCCCGGGCCCGCGTCGCCGGAGGACAGCAGCCGGCCGGCGAGCAGCCCGCCGCCCGCGGCCGCGCCGAGCCCGACGGCGGAGACGAGCAGCCGCCGGCGCGTCACCGGCGCCGGTCCCGCCCCGGGCGCCGGCCCGCCGGCGCCGCTGGTCCCGCCGGCGCCGCCGCTGCCCGTGGTCCCGCCAGCGCCGCCGCTTCCGGCAGTGCCGCCAGCGCCACTGCCGGAACTGGTCGCGCCGTCCGCCACCGCGCCGCCGCCCTGGCCGGGCCGTGCGCGCACGGATCGGTCCGCACCGAAGGCCGCACCGCCTCCCGGCCGGGAAGCCGGCTGGGGGGCGGTG
>NZ_FZMO01000258.1 GCF_900197875.1 Frankia canadensis
CCGATGGTACTGCATGGGGGACCGTGTGGGAGAGTAGGACGCCGCCGGACTTACATATGTGGGGCCGTTTCGACTGTGGTCGGGACGGCCCCACATGTTTTTCCAGGGACGTTCCCGCCCCGGTCCGCAGCCCGCCACCGACGGTGGTGCTATCGCGGTGTGGCGCGTCCACCTCCGCAGCGTCGTCGAGGTCAGCCACACCGTCATCATCTCGTCGCAGATGAACCGCGGCGTTCGGCACCCTGCGGAACTCCGGGCCGAATGCCGTCACCGTCGTCGGCGTCGGCAGCCCGACCGCGGCGTCGTCGATGGCGTGGGCGCAGGAGGTGGCCAGCGGCGCGCCAGGGCGGCGAACCGTGGCGGTTCCACGGGGTGTGCACCAGGCGGGCGTCGACACGGCGCCGCAGGCGCATGCGACGTTCGCCGCGCTTGATCTTCATGACGACACCGACCACGACGGTCTGCGGCGAATGATGCGGATCCTGAGCGGCGATGCCGCCCGGCTCATGCGGGGCGAGGCGGCCCTCGCCGACTCCGATCCGAGCCCGAACTCGCGCGCTCGCCGTCGCGGTTGACGGTGACCTTCGGGTTCGACCCCGCCCTGGTCGCCCGTGCTGCCAGGGCGGGAGACCCGACCCGGACACCGCCGTGGCTGCGGCAGCTTCCGGCCTTCTCCATCGACCGGCTCGAACCCGTGTGGACCGGCGGTGATCGGTCGCACGCTGGGAAACGGGGCGCCGCTGACCGGCCTGGCCGAGCTGGACCTGCTCAACGAGTGGGTCACCCCGATCGGCTCGGCGGTCTTCGCCATCCCGCCCGGCTGCGCGGCCGGCGGATTCGTCGGCGAGACCCTGCTCGGCTGACGGCTCGGGTCCGACCCGCACGGCGCCGGACTGGCGGTGCGTCGGTGTTCTCGCTGGTCGGGGGCCTGTTTGCGAACCAGTCGGGCGGTTCGTCTGATCAATCCGTCATCTCTGGCGGGCTGGACGGGGCGGCGGAGGTGTCCTGTGCCCGGTGGGCGGGTTGCCGGAGAAATGGCACCTCATGCCAGCCTGTCCTCGGTGGTGTGGAATCCTGACGGCTGGGGGCGGAGACGGCTTGCCGTGTCAGGAGCATCGCAGGTCCGATGTTCTCACCGCCGGTATTCATATGTTGCACAGTGTTGAGGAGATCTGGGCTGGTGGGAGTTTCGAGGTTTCGCCGCCGCTGGGTGGCGGGATGCGCCGCGGTGCTGGCCTTCGGCCTGACCGCGTGTTCCGACTCGACGACCGGGTCCGACGGGGCGAGCCCGTCGACCACGCAGGCCGCCGCCGCGTCGCGATACACGACGCCGCTGAAGGGGATCTGTCCGTCCACGGTCGTCATTCAGTCGAACTGGTGGCCCGGGCTTCCGGATGGATATCTGTATCAGCTTCTCGGCCCGAACCCGTCGATCAATGTGGGCAAGAACTGGGTCGAGGGCCCGCTGGGTGATACCGGTGTGCGGCTGCAGGTGCGCGCCGGCGGGCCGGCGACGGGTTTTCAGCCGGTGACCTCGCTGCTGGCGCAGGACGACGACATCCTGGCCGGCTATGTGGGTACGGACGAGGCCGTGCAGGCATCCGGGAAGCAGGCGACCGTCGCCGTCTTCGCGCCGTACGAGAAGTCACCGCTGGCGCTCATCTGGGGTAATCCGGCGTGGAACTTCAGCAGGGTCGCCGAGGTCCGCGACTCGGGCGCGACGGTGCTGGCCAGCGCGAGCGGGACGTCCTTTCCCGACGTCTTCGTCCGGGAGGGGCTGCTGACCGCGTCGCAGGTCGACACCTCCTATCAGGGGTCGCCGGACCGGTTCGTCGCCGCCGACGGCAAGATCGTGCAGCAGGCGTTCGTCACCAACGAGCCCTACCTGCTCCAGCATGACGTCAAGGCGTGGGGCAGGCCGGTGAAGCAGCTGCTCCTGCAGGACGAGTACCCCTCGTACATCTCCGCGCTGGCCGTGCGGCCGGACAAGGTGTCGAGCCAACGGGCCTGCCTGGCCAAGCTGGTGCCGCTGCTGCAGCACGCGCAGCGCGACTACGTCGCGAATCCGGCGCCGGTGAACCAGCTCCTGCTGAAGACCGTCAGCACGTTGCACACCGGCGGGTTCACCCTGTCGCCGGGGCTGCTCGCGTACGGCAACGCCACCCAGAAGCGGCTCGGGCTGATCGCCGACGGCAAGGACGGCGTGCTGGGCAGCTTCGACACGGCCCGGGTCGGGTCGCTGATCGGCCGGCTGGCCCCGGTCTTCACGGCGAAGGGCAGCGCGCCGAAGGCGGGCCTGGCTCCCGCGGACCTGGTGACCAACGAGTTCCTCGACAAGACGGTGAGCCTGAAGTAGGGGCCGCGACGGCGACGGAAGAAGAAGCGATGTCCGGGGCGGGTCCGCCCGCCCCGGACGGTCCTTATGATGAACATCGGCATTCTTGTGGCCGCGCTGCGAAGGCTGCGAAGGGAACGTCACCCATGACCGACGGTTCGGCACCCGCTGTCGACATCACCGTGCCGCACTCGGCGCGGGTGTGGAACTACTGGCTGGGCGGGAAGGACCACTATCCGGTCGACCGCGAGTTCGGCGACCGGCTCTACGCGCTGCTCCCCGAGATCGTCCAGATCGCCCGGCAGGCACGGGCCTTCCTCGGCCGCGCGGTCACCCACCTGGCGGGTGAGGTGGGGATCCGCCAGTTCCTCGACATCGGTACCGGCCTGCCGACGGCCGACAACACCCATGAGGTGGCGCAGCGGGTCGCCCCCGACTCGCGGATCGTCTACGTCGACCACGATCCGCTGGTACTGGTGCACGCGCGGGCCCTGCTGGTCGGCACGCCCGAGGGGACCACCACCTACGTCCACGCCGACGTCCGCGAGCCGCGGAAGATCCTCGAGGCGGCCCGCGAGACCCTCGACTTCACCCGGCCCATCGGGCTGATCATGCTGGGGATCATGGGAAACGTGGCCGACCTCGACGAGGCCTACGCGATCGTGCGTGAACTGCGTGACGCCCTTCCGTCCGGCAGCTATCTCGTGTTCAAGGACGGCACCTATGCCGTCATGGGCGAGGACCGCGCCGACAGCATCCACGATCTCCACGAGAACGAGAACTTCCCGTACCACATGCGCACGCCCGAGCAGGTGGCCCGTTTCCTCGACGGCTTCGACCTCGTCGAGCCGGGTCTGGTCTCGACGCCGTTGTGGCGGCCCGCCCCCTCGGCCGAACCGCCGGTGGCGATCGACGACCTGTGCGGCGTCGGCCGAAAGGCCTGAGGACGGACGTTCGCCGTCCGGTGGGAGGACGGCGCTCAGGCGGCGTGGTGTGCGGCGATCTTCTCGATGACCTTCACCGTGTCGTCCGGCGCCGTGCTCCTGAGCGCCAGGTTGTCCATGGCCAGCATGTAGCGGGTGACATCCTCCTGCCTGTCGAGGTAGATGGCGCCCGTGAGGTGCTCCAGGTAGACGACGTCGGCCACGTCCGGATCACCGAACCGCAGAATGGTGAACGCGCCCCCCTCGGCGGGGTGCGGGCCGACGCTGAGCGGAACCACCTGGATGGTGAGATTCGGGTTCGCGTTCAGGGCGAGCAGATGCTCGAGCTGACGTCGCATGACGGCCGGACCGGCGACCGAGCGCCACAGCGCCGCCTCGTCGATGATCGCCCAGGCCCGGGGTGCGTCGGGCCGGTCGAACATGGTCTGCCGACTCATCCGTGCCCGGACCCGGCGTTCGACGATGTCGGTACCGTGCGTCTGGCGGCCTACCGCCATGACGGCGCGCGCGTAATCCTCGGTCTGGAGGAGACCGGGAATGAACTGAAGCTCGTAGGTCCGGATCAGGACCGCCGCTTCCTCCAGGCCCAGGTATGGCTGAAACCACCCCGGCATCACGTCGGTGAAACCCTGCCACCAACCGGGCTCGTTTGCCTGGCGGGTGAGTTCGAGTAGCGGTGAGCGGTCCTTCTCGTCGATGACTCCATACAGCGTCAGCAGGTCGGCCACATCACGTTCCTTGAAACTGACCCGACCCAGTTCCAGTCGACTGATCTTCGACTCGGATGCCCGAATGCTGTAGCCCGCGTCCGCCCGGCTAAGACCCTTCGCCTCCCGGAGCCGCCGCAGCTGGGTGCCCAGTACAACGCGGCGCACGATCGGCCCGCTAGCCCGTTGCAGTGTCATTCCCCTGCCTTCACCTCATTCGGGCTTGTTCCCCTCAGCGTACCGGATGGTGATAGAAAAGGCGGGCATGCCGCCGACGGCCCGGCCCCGCGGTAAGAAGGGAGAGACGGTGCCCACTGTGCCGGGGATCGCATTGGCGTTCGACGAGGTGGGAAAGACCTTCCCGGGCGGTGTCGATGCGTTACGGGGAGTGTCGCTGACCGTTGCCGACGGCGAGTTCGTCACGGTGGTCGGCCCGTCGGGCTCCGGAAAGTCCACACTGTTGCGGATCGCGTCGGGGCTGGCCAGGCCCTCCAGCGGGACGGTTACCGTCGGGCCCGAGGCCCCCGGCTACGTTTTTCAGGACCCCACGCTCCTGCCATGGCGCACCGTTACGGGCAATGTCGGTCTGCTCGCCCAACTCGACGGCGTGCCGAAGAAACGGCGGCGCGAACTCGTGGCCGAGGCCATCTCCCTTACCGGGCTCGAGGGATTCGAGCGCCATCGGCCCGCCGCGCTGTCCGGCGGCATGCGGATGCGGGTCTCGCTCGCCCGGGCGCTCACGGTGCGGCCGTCGCTGTTCCTCTTCGACGAGCCGTTCGGCGCGGTCGACGAGATCACCCGGCAGCGGCTCGGTGAGCAGGTGCAGCGGCTGCACGCCCGTGAGCGGTTCGCGGGCCTGTTCGTCACCCACTCGGTCGTCGAGGCGGTCTGGCTCGCCAGCCGCGTCGTCGTCCTCTCGGCCCGACCGGGGCGAGTGATCGCGCAGATCGATGTCCCGTTCGCCTACCCGCGGCCCGCTGACCTGCGCTTCGACGCCGCCTTCGGGGACGTCGCCCGAACCGTCTCGGCGGCGCTGCGGGAGTCGTTCGCTTGACGTCCTCCCCCGTGTGAACGCGGGGGATTCCAACTTCTACACACCCACCGGAGGAGGTGCGCGGTGTTGAGGTTCGCGGTTCACGGGCACCGGCAGCCCGGTGCCTCCCCGCGCGGCCGCGGCCCGTCCGGCCGCGATGGTGCGTGCTGCGTTGACGTCGGCGTTGGCCGTGTG
>NZ_FZMO01000278.1 GCF_900197875.1 Frankia canadensis
CGCCCATCTCACAGCGGGTCCGGTGCCTCGAGGCGGACGCCGACGCCGCGCACGGCCACCACGAAGCCGATGTCGACGGACTTGCCGGGATCGAGGGTCTTCTGCCAGGCCGGCGGGGTGACCGCCACGTGCTGCCCGTCGACCTTGTACGCGGCGTTCCACAGCGAGGTGACGCGGGCGCCGGAGGGGAGGTCGAAGCTGAGGGCATAGCCGTCGGCGGCGGTGGTGCGGTTGGTCACCCGGTACTGCGCCGAGTAGCCGGTGCCCCAGTCGCCGGTGCGGGAGTACGCGGCGCTCACCTCGGCGGCGCTCGCCGTCCCGGACAGGGCGGGGACGATCGCGAGGCTGAGGCCGCCGGCGACGACGAGCGTCCCGGCGGTGCCGAGGACGAGCTGGCGGCGGCGCCGGTGCCGTCCGCGCGGGGAGGACATCGCTGGTCTACCTCCGGGGTGTGATCGGGCGGGGTGTGATCGGGCCGGCCGTGGGTGGGCCGGTGAAGGCGGACGCTAGCCCGCGTGACGATCACCGGAACCGTTGCTGAGGTAGAGCAGAAACGTATTTAAGGTGCAGTTAGGGATCGCCGAGGACCGAGTCGCCGGAGCCGCCTGGGTCGAGGCCGGGACAGGGCCGGTGCCGTGACGCGCAGGCGCAGGTCGAGGCCGGCCCCACCGAGCACGCTGACGCCGACGGTGAGCTCGCCGCCGGTCGACGCCGCCACCCGGCGGGCGATGTCCAGCCCGAGACCGGTCGAGCCGGTGCCGCCCGCACCAGCGCCGCGCCGCAGGGCCGCGTCCGGATCGGGGATCCCTGGGCCGGCGTCGGCGATCCTGACCGTCACTGCGGTGGCGGTCGCGTGCAGCTCGACCGCGTAGGCGACGCCCTCCTCGGTGTGCCGGTAGATGTTGCCCAGCAGCGCGTCGAGCGCGGCGGCGAGCTCGGCGCGGGCCACCGGCACCCAGGCGGGTCGCTCGACGCCGTCGAGCCACCAGGGACGGCCCTGGTCGTCGGCGAGGGCCGCCCAGAACTCGGCGCGGTCGCGGACGACCTCGGCGGCGTCGCAGCGGTGCGGCTCGGGCTCGTCCTCGGCTCGGCTGCGGGCGGTGCGGATGATCTGGTCGACCTCGTGCTCCAGGCGGGCCACCGCCTCGCGGGTCTGCGCGGCGGCCTCGCCGTCGTCCAGGCCGGCGATGTTGAGCCGGAGCACTGTCAGCGGCGTGCGCAGCCGGTGCGACAGGTCGGCGGCGAGTTCCCGCTCGGCGGCGACGAGCAGCTGGACGCGGCGCGCCATCGTGTTGAACGCGGCGGCGGCGGCCCGCAGCTCCGGCGGCGCCCCCGGGTCGTCGTCGGCAGCGCGGGCGGCCAGGTCGCCGGCGCCCAGCTCGCGGGCGGCGTCGGCGAGCGAGCGGGCCGAGCTGACGATGCGGGTGCCGAGCCGGTCGGCGGCGGACACCGACATCGCCACCAGCACCGCCGCGACCGCCAGCAGCACCAGCCAGGCGGTGGCGACGCCGTGGTCGACTGACCCGGCCGGCACGAACACCTCGACGACCGCGATCCGCGCGTCGTCCACCGCCACCGGCTGCAGCACCGCGAAACCGCCGGCCACCTCGACGACCGACAGCCGCCCACCGGCCGCCACGGCCCGCAGCGCGGCGGTGCCGATCCGCGAGCGCCCCACCGTCGTCAGCCCGGCAGCGGTCCCGGCGGTGGACCGGGCGGGGACGTGGACGGCGACGCGGCCGGCGGCGCCGTCGGCCGTGCTCGCCACCGCGCGGCGCAGGGCGTCCTGGTCGGTGGTGATCGCGAGCGCCGGTCCGAGCTGCGCGGCCTGCCGCTCGGCGCGGGTGAAGGCCCGGTCATGCGCGCTGTGCTGGACGAGCAGCCCGAGCGGGACGAGGAACGCCAGCGCCACCATGGTCGTGACCGCCACCGCGACCCGCGCCAGCGCCCATCTCACAGCGGGTCCGGTGCCTCGAGGCGGACGCCGACGCCGCGCACGGTGTGCAGGTAGCGCGGCCGGGCCGCGGTCTCCCCGAGCTTGCGGCGCAGCCAGGACAGGTGGACGTCGATCGTCTGGTCGCCGCCGTAGGACTGCTGCCACACCGCGGTCAGCAGCTCGCGCCGTGGCACGACGGCGCCCGGCCGGGCGGCCAGGAAGGCGAGCAGGTCGAACTCGCGGCGGGTCAGGTCGAGCTCCCGGCCGGCCATCGTCGCGGTGCGCCGCCGGGGATCGACGACCAGATCGCCGACGCGCAGGGCCGGATCGGCGCCCGTTCGGTTCGACCGGCGCAGCACCGCCGTGACACGGGCGTTGAGATGCTCCGGCGAGAACGGCTTGACCAGGTAGTCGTCGGCGCCGCTGTGCAGCAGGCGGACGATGCCGGCGTCGTCGTCGCGCGCGGTCGCCACGACCACCGGGACGTCGCTCACCCCGCGCAGCATCCGCAGCACCGACGCGCCGTCGAGGTCGGGCAGGCCGAGGTCGAGCACGACCAGGTCGCAGCCGACCTGGGTGACCTCCCGCACCGCGTCCAGCGCGGCGCCGACGCTGCGCACGGCATGCCCCGCGGCCGACAGGTGCCGCACCAGCGCGGCCCGCACGGCCGGGTCGTCCTCGACCACGAGAACAGTCGCCATAGCCGGTAACCGTACGCAGCCCGAACTGTCGAAATGCGGGAGACTCGGCCAAATGCCGTATAGCGCGTGAACTACGGCAGTATGGCACCAAGATGATGAGCCGGTTGCTGATCCGCCTCGGCGCCTGGGCGGCGGCCACCCTGCTGGCCATGACGGTGTCGTGGTTCGGGGTGCGCACCGCCCTGTTCGCCGACGCCCGCGCCGACGCCCCGCAGGCCATCCCGATCGCCCCGGCAGCGCCGTCACCGGGCGCGGCGAGCGGCCGGCCCCAGCCGCCCTCCGGCTCACCGACGCCTTCACCGACGCCTTCACCGACGCCTTCACCGACGCCTTCACCGACGCCACTCGGCGCCACGACAGCCCCCGACCTCGCCACCCCGGCCCCACGGCCGCCGCCCGCCGCCGTTGCCCCGGCGGTCGCGTCGCCCTCCAGCACCGCGACCGTGCAGGCCTACCAGCTCACCGGCGGTCGCGTCGTGCTCGAGATGACGCAGACGTCGGCGCGGCTGGTGTCGGCGACGCCCGAACCCGGCTGGCAGGTGCAGGCCTGGCAGGCGACGGGCTGGCTGCGCGTTGACTTCAGCCGCGAGGGCGCCGCCTCCTCGTGCTTCGTCACCTGGAACGGCCACCCGCCGTCCGTGCAGACGACCTGACCGCCGTCGCCGCGCTGCTGTCGCCGCGCTGCTGTCGCCGCGCTGCTGTCGCCGCGCTGCTGTCACCGCATCGCGGTCGATCAGCGCATCGTGGTGGTGACGCCGGCGTCGACCACGAGGGTCTGCGCGGTGATCCACGTCGAGTCGTCGCTGAGCAGGAACAGCTCCGCGTTCGCGATGTCCCACGGGGTGCCCTCGTCGGGCAGCAGTCCGCCCGCGCGGCGCCGCTCCCGCAGCTCCTCGACGCTGACGTCGGGAATCGCGAGGGCGACATGCGGCGACCACACCTGGCCGATGGTGACCTGGTTGACCCGGATGCGGTCGGGACCGAGCTGGCCGGCGAGCGACAGGGTGAGCCCGTCGAGCGCCGACTTCGAGGTCGTGTACGCCATTCCCGTGGGGGCGGTCCAGCGCAGCGAGGCGATCGAGCCGACGTTGACGATCGACCCGCCGGCGCCGGTCGAGCGCATGGCCATCGCCGCGGCGCGGGCGCACAGCATCGCCGCGGTCACGTTGACCGACAGACTGCGGTTCCACGCCTCCAGGTCGAGCTCGTCCAGGCTCGTCCGCACGGAGATGCCCACGTTGTTGACCAGGCCGTGCAGACCGCCCCAGCGGGTGACCGCCGCGTCGACCATCGCGCCGGCGACGGCGGGATCGCTGACGTCGCCGGCGAACGCGGCCGCCTGCCCGCCCTCGGCGTCGATCCGGTCGCTGGCCGCGGTCGCACGCTCCGGGAACAGGTCGACGCACAGCACCGCGGCGCCCTCGCGGGCGAAGGTGATCGCGGCGGCCTGACCGTTGCCGACCGCGTCACCGGATCCCTGCGTACCCGCCCCCGTCACGATCACGACCTTGCCGGCCAGTCGACCGTCAGCCATGTGCGCTCCTTTCCCGATGCTTCCGCCGTCACGCTGCCCTCCCGTCACCCTCGTGTCGCCCGCGTCGACAGTCAACATCGTGGGTGAGCAGGGGCGAGGCGCTGTTGTGAGCGACCGGTCGGATTGAGTTGAATAGAGGATTCCGTGTTTGACGCTCGTCTGTCGTCGCTCGCGGAACCGCGTGGCGGTTCCCGCCAAGGTCCTGGCGTCACCGACCAGCAGCTCGGGCCGCGGCGACGAGGATCCCGATCCCGGCCCGCGCGCCCGATACCGCCGGTCGCGTAACGGGGGGAAGGATGCGGGATACCCGCGCGCCTGCTGCCGATCTGGAATCTGCCAGACCTGAATCCGATGGATCGGGAAACGGCCGCGGCGCCTTCCGCGGCCTCGCCGACGCGGCTGGCCATCAGCCTCATGGGCGGCATCCAGTCGATCATCCTCGCCACGGGACGGTCGATCACCGGCCCGGTGCGGCTGAACCGTTGCGTGAGGGCGCCAGATAGCTGGCGTTCATGCCGCCTCACCTTTCGGTGGGGCACCCCGGGTCTGACCGGCCGTGGCCGTGCCCGGTTCCTGTTTCACAG
>NZ_FZMO01000240.1 GCF_900197875.1 Frankia canadensis
GCTCCGAGGTGCGCCACACGGCGGTGAAGCCGCCCGCGTCGCGCACGTTGCCGGCTAGGAAGTCGTCGTGGATCGCGAAGGGGCTGGCGTACACGTCGCCGACTGGGTCGATGAGACAGACCACCTGCGAGGAGAATCCGCTGGCCGGCTTCGACCCGGCCCTCGCGCCGGCGCCGGCCGGGGAGTGACGGGGACGGCTCCACGGCACCCCGGCATCGCGGCACCCCGGCACCCCGGCATCGCGGCATCGCGGCATCGCGGCATCGCGGCGCCACGGTATGGCGGGCCGCGTCACGACGAGACGGAGGAGGGCGGTCGGTGGACGAGCGTCGACTGGGCGACGCCGACGAGGGCATCCATCCTGTCGGTCCGGAGCTCAACTGGAACGAGAGCCGCTACATCGACTTTCGCGACCCGGAGTCCGGCATCGGCGGATGGTTTCGCATCGGGATGCGACCCAACGAGGGCCGCGCGGAGATGTCGGCGTGCGTCTACCTACCGGACGGGCGCGCCGGATTCTTCTTCGAGCGTGCCCCGATCGACGGCAACGGGCTGACGGCCGGCGGCCAGCGGTGGTCGATCGGCGACCCGTACCGGGAGAACACCGTCCGCTACCGCGGCCCGATGCTGCTGCTGGACGACCCCTGGGCCATGACCGACCCGAAGCGCGCCTACCAGGACAGTCCCCGGGTCGACGCCGAGATCGACCTCACCGTCCACTCCACCGGGCTGTCGACCGTGATGGGCCGCGAGCAGTGGCATATCGACCGGATCTTCCTGCCCGGCCAGGCCGACTGGCACTACCAGCACCTGTGCCGCTCGGTCGGCACGGTGCGCCTCGGTGATCAGACGTGGCGGGTCGACGGGCGCGGCGGCAAGGACCACTCGTGGGGACCGCGCAACTGGCACGCGAAGATCTACCTGCGCTGGCTGATCTGCGCGGTCGACGACGACACCGGTTTCATGCTGGTCCGCGCGGTCGGCCCGACCAAGAAGACCCGCGGCGGGTTCGTGCTCGACGGCGGCGAGTTCCACGTCGTCGACGACTTCACCTTCCGGTCCCGCTACGGCCCGGGCCCCCGCCACGTGCTCGAGTCGGTCTCGGTCACGGCGACCGTGGGCGCTCGCAGCTGGTCCGCCACCGGCACGCCGCAGGGGTGGCTGCCGGTTCGCCACCGCCAGCCCGGCCCCGACGGCCGCGAGGCACTGCTGCGGATCGTGAAGTCCCCGACGGTGTGGACCTGGTCGGACGGGCGGGCGGGCAGCGGGCACAACGAGTGGCACGATCTCGTCGTCGACGGGATCCCGATCGGGCTGGACGACTGAGGTGGGCGACCCACGCGGCCTGGTCCCGGCGACGCTGTCGCCGTGGCTGTCCGGACGGCTGCCGGCAGTGACCGGGGACCTGCGTTACGAGCCGATCTCGGGCGGGCATTCGAACATCACCGTACGGGTCCTCGACGACGGGGGACACGCCTGGGTACTGCGGCGACCGCCGCTGGGCGACCTGCCGAAGGGTGCCCACGACGTGCTGCGCGAGGCGCGGATCATGGCCGCGCTCGCCCCCACCGACGTCCCGGTCCCGCACATCGCCGCGACGTGCGACGACGTGGCGGTCACGGGTGCGCCCTTCTACGTGATGGACTTCGCCGCGGGCGCCGTCGTCGCCAATCCCGACGACGTCCTCGCGGCGCTTCCCGAGCCCGCGAGCCGGCGCCGGGCCGGGATGAGCCTCATCGACACCCTGGCCCGACTGCACCGCGTCGACATCGACCAGGTCGGGCTGGGCGGCCTGGCCGACCGCGGGCGCTACGTCGAACGCCTTCTCGCCCGGATGAGCCGGGTGCTCGCGCAGACCCGCACCCGCGATCTTCCCCTCGTCGACGACGTCGGGCGCCGCCTCGCCTCCTCGGCGCCCCCCAGTCGGTACACCGGGCTCGTGCACGCCGACTACCGGCTCGGCAACGTGATGCTCGCGCCCGACGGCACCGTGGTCGCGGTCCTCGACTGGGAGCTGACGACCGTCGGCGACGTCCTCGCCGACCTCGGCTTCCTCATCAACAACTGGGAGCTGCCGAGCGACGACGTGCCGCGGGTGTGGATGGAGACGCCCCCGACCCGCGCGGGCGGGTTCCCCGACCGGGACGAGGCGGTCCGGAGCTACGCCCGCACGACGGGCTTCGACGTGTCGGACCTGCCGTGGTATCGGGCGTTCTCTGCCTGGCGGATGTCGATCATCGCCGAGGGGATCAAGGCGCGCTACGAGTCCCGGGCGATGTCCTCCGACCGCGTCGACCTGCGCTATCTGGGGCAGCGTGTGCTGGACCTCGCGGCCCAGGCCGACGCGCTGCTGACCGCCGCGTAACGGACTGCGGGCCCTCGAGACGTGGGCCCAGGAGTACCTGAACCCGGCCTGACGGCTGCCCGGCACATGTCGTGGGGGCGCCGCCCCGGCCCGCTTGCCGGAACCCGCGAGCGCGGACTCCGGCGCGTGACGCCGGCTCGGCGCCGCCCACGACATGCCCCCCGAGAGTGGTGTGCTCCCCGGAGTGCGGCGGCGCGCGGTGCGTCAGGGAGCGATGAACTGCAGGTCGAGCTCGATCTTCACCTTGTCGGCCAGGGCGAGCTTGCCCGCGCCGAGCGGCAGGTTGAAGGTGATGCCGTAGTCGGCGCGGCTGAGCTCGCCGGTCGCCGAGAAGCCGGAGCGGACCCGGCCGTCGGCGGGGTGGGTGTCCGTGCCGTAGAACTCGACGGCCAGGGTGATCGGCTTCGTGACCCCGTTGATGGTCAGGTCGCCGCGCAGCGCGTACTGCTCGCCCTCGGCGGAGACGGCGGTCGAGGCGAAGGCCATCGTGGGGTGCTCGGCCAGGTTGAAGAAGTCGGTGCTGCGCAGGTGCGCGTCCCGGTCGGCCTGGTTGGTGTTGATCGACGCGAGGTCGATGCTGGCCGCGACGGCGACCGTCTCGAGGGCGTCGCCGACCGTCAGTGTCGCGGCGAAGGTGTCGAACCGGCCGCGGACGTTGGTGACGCCCAGGTGGCGGATCTGGAAGTTGACGCTGGAGTGGGCCGTGTCGAGCGTCCAGCTTCCGGGGACGAGCGGCAGCGGCGCGAGTTCGGACGGGGCGGCGGTCACGCGGGCCTCCTGGTAGGCGGTGGCGACGGGGCACATCAGTTGCAGCTGCAAGTCCTGCGGAGAAAAAGATAGCTGCCTACGAAACGGCGGCCCACCCCGGGTGCACGGCGGATCCCGTCCGAGCGGCCCGCCATCCGCCGTGTCCGGTCCGACTCCGTTACAGTGGCACTCGGTGCCAAATCGGCCCGGGTTCGCGTGGCTCCTGGGAAAGGCGCGGACCACGAACGACGAGGTGGGTTCCATGGCCAGCACGAGGACGTGGTTTGAGACGGTGGCGGAGGCGCAGCGCCGTGCGAAGCGTCGCCTGCCCAGGGGCGTCTATCTGGCGCTCGTCGCCGGCGCCGAGGCCGGCGTCACGATGAACGACAACATCAGCGCCTTCGACGAGCTGAAGGTCCGCCCGCACATCGCCGACCTGCCGCCCACCCGGGACCTCTCGACGACCGTGATGGGCCAGGACATCAGCATGCCGGTGCTGATCTCGCCCACCGGCGTGCAGGCGGTGCACCCTGACGGCGAGGTCGCCGTCGCGCGGGCCGCCGCCGCGGCGGGCACGGCGATGGGCCTGTCCGCCTTCGCTTCCAAGCCGGTCGAGGAGGTCGGCGCGGTCCTCGACAAACTGCTGTTCCAGACCTATTGGCTCGGCTCGCGTGACGAGATCCTCGCCCGGGCCGAGCGCGCCCGCGCCGCCGGTGCCAAGGGCCTCATCGTCACCCTGGACTGGGTGTTCGACTCGCGGCGGGACTGGGGCAGCCCGTACATCCCCGAGCGCCTCGACGTGAAGGCGATGGCCCGCTACGCGCCGCAGGTGGCGCTGCGCCCGGCCTACCTGGGGCGCTGGCTGCGCAGCCGCTCCCTGCCCGACCTCGGCGTGCCGAACCTCGGCCCGCGCGAGGCCACCCCGCCGACGTTCTTCGGTGCCTACGGCCAGTGGATGGGCACGCCTCCGCCCACCTGGGCCGACCTCGCCTGGCTGCGCGCGCAGTGGGACGGCCCTTTCATGATCAAGGGAATCACCCGGCCGGACGACGCGCGCCGCGCGGTGGACGCGGGCGCCAGCGCCCTCTCGGTGTCCAACCACGGCGGTAACAACCTGGACTCGACGCCGGCGTCGATCCGCTGCCTGCCCGGCGTCGTCGACGCGGTGGGCGATCAGCTCGAGGTCGTGCTCGACGGCGGGATCCGCCGCGGCAGCGATGTGGTGAAGGCCCTGGCGCTGGGTGCCCGCGCGGTGATGATCGGTCGAGCCTACCTGTGGGGCATGGCCGCCGCCGGCGAGCGCGGGGTGACGAACGTGCTGGAGATCCTCCGGCAGGGAGCAAGCGAGACGATGCTGGGCCTCGGTCGATCCTCGGTCCACGAACTGTCTCCCGACGACATCATCGTCCCCGCAGGTTTCGCACTCGACCACAAGGGCTGACGAAACCAGGCCTCCCACCTGGTGAAGAAACTTTTTTGATACAGTCCGGAAACCGGTCGCTCTGGGTTCGGTGAAGGCGGGTGCAATGCCTTGTTGCACCCGGGGCGAAATCCGGTTGCACCGTTGTCTGCCGGCCCGGTGGTGTGCACCATTAAGGCATGCCGTGTCGCCCTCGCATTGTTGCCCCTGTCCCTGAGAAACCGGATGCGGACGATTTCCCGGTTGAACCGGATTCCGCACCGGTCATTCTGTGGTCGACCGTGGTGCCCCGGCCTCGGGAGCCGCTCGCCGTCCCGGGCCCGCTACCGGCGCAGCGCGAGCCGGTCGCACCGGACGACCGCGTGCCTCCGGCCGGAGGAATCCCGCCGGTTCCGGGAGTCTCCCCGTTCTTCCGCGTGCTGACCGGCGAGGGGAGCCCGGCCGGCGGCGGGCGGCGGCGTTCGTCGTCGCCGGTCCGGTGCGCGCGGCGCCGTGGCGGCGGCGGCGCGGCCGGCTGCGGCGCCCGTCGGGGTTGAACCGCCGTGACCAATCCCACGCAGGGGCGCTCGGGCGCCACGGATGACACCGAGATAATCCGGCGCATTCCCGCTGGATCCGTGGGCGGTAATGCGGGCGGCCCGGACGGTTCGTCGAGAAAGACGGGGGACTCGCCGCGGGGTCCGCGGGAATCGGTGAAAAGCGCGGGCGGCGCACCGGTGGCCGGGCCGGCGTCGTCGGTTCTTCGGAACGAGACGCCGCGCATCGCGGGTCGCGCGCCGCGGGTTGCGGGCGGATGGGCCGGGGCGGGGGCCGGGCCGGCTGGGCACACGGTCGGCCCCCGCGGGTTCGCGGTCGGCCTGGGACAGGGCGCGGACATCGCCGCCGGCATCGCCCGGGGAAATCCCAGCGGTGACTCGGGGGACTTGGCCGGGCCGCGGCTGTGGAGCCGTCTCGCCGCGGGCGCCGGCCGCTGGTGGCACGCTGCCGGGCGGCGCGCTGCCGGGCGGCGCGGTGGTGGCCGGGCTGGTGGCGGGCCGGCGGGCCGCGGCCCGGCGGG
>NZ_FZMO01000030.1 GCF_900197875.1 Frankia canadensis
CGCCCGCGTCGAAGAGCATCTTCCCGAACGGGCCCCAGCCGGAGATCGTCTGCGTGCCGAACGTGCCGGCGGCGTCGAGCAGATAGGACTTGCTGAGCATTTCCTGGCTCTGCTTCGGCAGGCGCGGGTCGGTGAACGCGCCGGGATTGGCATCGGCGAGGATCTGGGCCGACTCGTCGGGGTTCTTCGCCGCGTACTCGTAGCCGCGGACCACCGCCGCGACGAACCGGCGGGCGAGATCGGCGTTCTTGCTCAGATAGTTCGTGCTCGCCGCCATCACCACGGAGTAGTTCGTCGGGATGCCGTGGTCACGGAACGGGAAGACCCGCGTCCTGATGCCGGCGAGCGTCGCCTGGATGCCCTCCCAGGTGGCGAACTGAGCGGCGAAGTCGACCTGCCCGTTGTACACGGCCTGGTAGGAGTCGGTGTTGAGGGTGACCTCCTCGAACTTCCCGGTGCCGCCGTCGTTCTGGATCGCGGTGCGGATCTCCCAGGACGTCGCCGGGCTGCCGGTGCCCGCGGCCTTCTTCCCGTCGAGCTCCTTCGGCCGGGTGATGTCGGAGTCGGCCTTCACCATGATTTCCAGCGGGTCCTTCTGCAGGATGGACATCACCGACACCAGCGGCAGGCCCGCGGCCATGTTGGCGAACATGTACGTCGGGAAACTGATGGAGAAGTCCGCCTTGCCCGCGGCGACCAGCGAGTCGGCCGGCGCGTTGGAGAACGGCACGATGCTCAGCTTGATCTTGTTTTCGCTCAGGTAGCCGAGCTTGTCCGCCACGTAGAAACCGGTGTGGTTGGTGTTCGGGGTCCAGTCGAGGGCGAGCCGGACGGTGTCGGTCGCGGCACCGCCTCCCGCGGCAGAGGCGGAGGAGGAGTCGTCACCGCAGGCGGCGAGCAGCGCCGCCGCGCCGCCACCGGCGGCGAGCAGTCCGGTGTTGCGGAGCAGAGCGCGGCGGCTCAGCTGGGAGTTCATCGCTGAGGTTTCCTTCACGTCGAGGAGTGCGAGCACGGAGCGAGGGCAGCGGACAGGAACCGCCGCGGGGGGAGGGATGGGCGGTGACGCGACGACGAGGACGGGACGGTGGGCGCGACGGGCCAGACGCGTCCGCGCCGTCCTCAGGCGGTGGGGAGGACGGCGATGGCCTCGATCTCGACCAGCAGCTCCGGATCGGCGAGACCGGCCACGACCAGGAACGTGCTCGCGGGAAACCGCCCGGGCGCGAAGTGGCGGGCCCGCTCCGCGCCGATGACGTCGCGGTGGGCGGCGTCGGTGGTGTAGGTGGTGAGCTTGACGATGTCGTTCATGCCGGCGCCGATGCCGGCCAGGACGAGGGCGATGTTGCGCCAGACCTGGGCCGTCTGGGCGGCGATGTCGCCGACGCCGACGACGCGACCGTCGGTGTCCCAGGCGACCTGGCCGGTGAGGAACACCGGCACGCCCGGGCGGACGATCGCATGGGTGTACGCGGCGACCTCGCGCACGCCGACCGGCTGGACGAAGCCGTCGCGGGCGGTCGTGAGCGTGCTGCCGTGGTGCGGGTCGTCGGTGGAGCCACGGGGCTCGGGCATCACAGTCCTCCGCTTGGCGGGCACGCCGGTTCGGCGCACGGGGGAGTTTCCGCGCGCGGTGCGGCGTGGTGCGGCGCGGTGAAGGGGTGGGGTGCGGTGATGGAGGTGAGGTGCGGGCTGAGCGACGGTCGACGGTCAGGACCCGGCGGATCGGTGGGTGGCGCGGACGAGGGCCTCGACGGCGTCCCAGGTCGGGGTCAGATGCGCCAGCGCCGCCGCGTACGCGGCATCGCCGTCACGCCGGGTGAGGGCGTCGAGGATCGCCCGGTGCTCGCGAATTCCCTGCTCGACCCGTTCGGGCATCGCGTCGACGCCGGCGTTGACGACGAGGTTGGCCGTGCCGACCAGCGATCCGAGCAGGGTCGCCAGCCGCGCGGATCTGGCCGCGGCGGTCAGTCGGTCATGGAAGCCGCGGTTGAGGACGAGATAGTCGTCCGGGTTGGACTCGATCTCGGCCTGAGCCTTGTAGAGCGCCTCCAGCTCGCCGTCGGTGACGCGCTCGGCGGCCAGTCGGACGTTCAGCGGTTCGAGCGTTTCGAACAGTCGGCGGATTTCCAGGAAGTCGTCGAGACCGAGGCTGGCGACGGTCGCCCCGCGGTTGGCGTCGAACAGGACGAGCCCGTCGGCGGACAGGTCCCGCAACGCCTCGCGCACTGGGGTGACGCTCACCTGCAACGCCCCGGCGAGCTGGTTCTGGTGCAGCCGCTGCCCGGGGAGGAACTGTCCTCGGACGATCGCGAGGCGCAGCGACGCGCGGACGCGTTCGTGGACGGTTCTGCCGACCATCTCGCTCACCGGCGGAAGCACGGGTGACTCCATCATTTTCGCTGCTCCTTTCGGTGGGGCGGGAGGTGGCGGCGCCGGCGTCCATCCGTACTGTGCCCGCGGCCGTCCTGGGTAGATTCGAATTTACGGACGCGGGTTCCCGCCGCCGATACGGCGGAGTAAACAGTGCTGGTCCGGCCGTAACGCGTCGGTTTCCCGTCACCGCCTCGTCGCGGTCCATGACGGCTCGTCGCGGTCCATGACGGCACGCGCCGGCTGGTCCGTCCGCCGGCTGGATGTGGGATCGTGATCGGGTGAACGCGCCGATCCTCATCCTCTGGGACGTCGATCACACGCTGCTGGACAGCGGCGGGGTCAGCCGGCAGATCTACGGCCACGCCTTCGAGGTGGTGACCGGCCGGCCGATGGAGCGGCTGGCGGACATGGCCGGGCGCACCGAGCGGGCGATCGCGCTCGAGACGCTGCGGATCGGTGGCGTCGCTGATCCGGAGCCGCTGTTGCCGCGCTTCTTCGCGGCGCTCGGTGACGCGGCGCGCCGGCTGCAGGGGGAGATGCGGGTGCGCGGCCGGGCGCTGCCCGGCGCCCGCGACGCCGTTCGCGGGCTGGTGGCGGGCGGCGTCGTCCAGACGGTGGTCACGGGGAACCTGCGGCCGCTCGCCGAGACCAAGCTCGCCGCCTTCGACCTCACCGCCCACCTCGACCTCGAGGTCGGCGGCTTTGGCGACGACGCCAGCGACCGCGCTGTGCTGGTCCGTCTCGCGGTCAAACGCGCCGAGGCGGCATATGACCGGACCTTCCCGCCGGCGCGGACCGTCGTGATCGGCGACACCGTGCACGACGTGAAGGGCGCCCTCGACGCTGGTGTGCGCGCGATCGGCATCGCCACCGGCCGGGCCAGCGCCGACGGCCTGGCCGCCGCCCGCGCCGACGTGGTCCTCGCCGATCTCACCGATCTGGGCGCCCTGCGCGCGGCCGTGTTCGGTACCGCTGTGTCCGGCGAGTAGCGGGAGCGCTCAGCTCTCCCGCGGCCGGCGAGGACGCGGCGCGGTCAGCCGAGCAGGTCGCGGGTGAAGGTGACCCGGGCGATCCCCGGGCCGTCGTAGTCCGGGTGGACGGGAACGCCGTCCACCGCGGTGTCGCGTCGGTCGATCGTGAAGCCGAGGTCGGTGTGGAAGGCGAGGGACCGGCGGTTGGCCGGGCTGGTGATCGCGTGGACCCAACGCCGGTCGTGTTCTCGCGCGTAGGCGAAGAAAGCGCCGTACAGCCACGACGCGAGGCCCGCGCGCCGATGGTCCGGACGCACTCCGACGAAGTGGATGTAGGCGCTGTTCGGATCCGTGTCGGACAGGAATCCGACGAGGAACGCGACGAGCGTTCCGTCGACGGTTTCCAGAACGCGGCTGCCGGGGGTGAAATGCTGAAAGAAGAGCCGCGGCAGGAGCAGCTGGCGTTCCCGGACCTGATCCGGGCTGTTCATCCCGTCCCACCATTCCCGCAGCACCAGCTGCACCGCGAAATGGTCGTCCTCGTGCGGCACGCGGGCGCGCAGGCCGGGTGGGGTGTCGGCTGCCGTCATGCCCGGATTCTCGCGGTCGGCGGGCGGAACGGCCACCGGATTTCCCCGCGCCGTCAGCCGGCCGAACCGGCGGCCGCGTCGTCGGTGGGCCCGTCGCTCGTGGGCGTCGCGGCGGCGGGCTGCCAGGTGCCGTCGACCTCGGCCCAGCCATGCGCCCGGTCGTAGGCGGCCTTGAGCTCGTCGGAGAGCCGGGACCTGCGATCGGGCAGCGGCAGGCCGTGCTCGTCGGCGTGCTCCAGCAGCCAGGAACGAACCTCGGTGTTGGCGGCGGCCTGGTGGGGCCGGCGCGCTCGCGCCCGACTGGACGCGCCCCGCGCCGGCTTGGGCTCCGGGTCCACCGCCGACGGCGGGGTGGCCGCGTCGTTCTTCTCCACCGGCGTCCAGGCGGTGTCGACCCGCGTGGTGCGGGAAAGCTCGATCGTCTCGCCGTAGTCCGCGTACTCGCCGAGGACGGACGACATCTCATCCCGACATTCATTGCACAGATCGAGTCGGACGAGCCGGCCGTCGTAGGCAAGGGTCGCGGTCGTCGTGGCGACGGCCCGGTCCTGCGGGTGCTGACCGCTGTTGTCGCACCACACATTGACGATCGAGATAACCTCGCGTGCCATCGCTCTACTCCTGGGGCATGGGCCGGCTGATGCTCGTCGACCGGTGCTCGTCGACTTTCGAATACAAGCCTAGTGAATGGATGGCTCGAAGGCAAACACCTGTTCCCCAACGCGGATTCCGAATGATCGGCCGTGGTGGCCGGAACTCGGGCCCGTCGCCCGGCGGCTCGTGTCAGAGTGTGGGCATGACCACGGATCCGCGCGAACCGGTGCCGGGCGATGCATTCGGTGCCGTTCTCCGCCGCTGCTGGGCGTCCGGCGCCCGCCCGGGGACGGTGTTCGCGGTGCTCGAACGCGACGATGGCCGCGTCGACGTCGAGGACGCGGCGAGGTACTTCGCGGGTCCGGACGGCTGGATCCCGACCGAGCGGTGGGCCTGCGCGCAGGCGGTGGGACGGGTCCTTGACGTCGGCTGCGGCGCCGGACGGCACCTCCTCGCGCTGTCCGGCGCCGGCCATGACGCCGTCGGCCTGGAGCCTTCTGCTGGCGCCGCGGCGATCGCCCGCGAACGCGGTGGCGAGGTCGTCCAGGCGACGGTGACGCAGCCGGGAATTGGGCTCGGCGCCTTCGACACCATCATGATGCTCGGCAACAACCTCGGACTGCTGGGCAGTCGTGAGCGGGCGCCCGAGGTGCTGGCCAGCCTGGCCGCCCTCGCCGCTCCGTGGGCCCGACTCCTCGGCTGCGGTATGGACCCGTATCGCACCGCTGACGACGGCCATCTGGCATATCACGCGTGGAACATCGAGCGGGGTCGGCTCCCCGGCCAGGCGACGCTGCGGGTCAGGGACGGTGCGATGGCGACGGAGTGGTTCGACTACCTGTTCCTGTCTCCCGACGAGCTGGCTCGCCTCCTCGAGGATTCGCCGTGGTCGCTGAGCGGGGTGGAGTGGGAGGGCGCCAGCTACGTCGCGGTGCTGGACCACGCCGCCTGAACTCGGGAAACCTCCCGCCGCCGCCGCCGCCGCCGGCGTCCGGTCCGGTGACGCGGCGTGCGCCTGGCCTGGTCACGTGTCGAGGTGTGATCGTCGCGGCCCGTTGTCGCGTGGCGGCTCGTGGCAGCATTCGGGCCATGAACGCCGGCACCCGAAAACGATCGTGGTGACCGCGCTAGGTCGCGTCTTGAGCTGTGATCTCTGGCGGTGTCGTCGCTCTCCGCCGGCCGATCGTGGCCGCGTTCTGGCAGCGTCGCGGTGGTGCGTGTCTCGAATTGTTGGGCAAATCGGACGTGGAACCGCGAACGAACGACACGGCCCCGCCGCCCCCCGCATGTCCTTCCCGCCCATGGGAAGACCGCCCGAGATGCGGCTTACGGGGGAACCACCGACCCCGGTGTCGATCATGGCGGCTTCCGGTAACGGTCACGGCGGCTTCCGGTAACGGTCACGGCGAGTGTGATCGCTGGCCGGGGTGGGCGGGGCTGGGGGGATTCTGGGTCCCTCTACCGGGTTCGGTGTCCGGTTCGTCCCGGTAGAACGACACAGGAGAGCCCGCTCCCACGCACACCCCGGAAACCTGCCCAACCGTCCCGGACACCAGACCTCGCCGAAGCCGGTGAACACCCGGGCGGACGCGGCACGCGGGCGGAGGCGTCCTCGCGAAGGCTGCCCCGAAGATCACAACTCCGCACGCGACCTAGCGGACCAGGATCACCGTGAGGGTGCGGGGGCCGTGGACGCCCTCGACGCGGTCGAACTCGATGTCGCTGGTCGCGGACGGGCCACTGATCAGGGTGATCGGACGGGACGGCGCGCGGCCCAGGCGGGCGAACAGCTCGGGGACGCCGTGGACGACCTGCTCGGCTCGGACCACGCAGATGTGCACGTCGGGGACGAGGGTGATCGCGCGCCGGCCCTGGTCGGGGGAGCCGTCGAGGGCGATCGTCCCGGTCAGCGCGCAGACGGCGGCGCACCCGGTGACGACCGCGGCGAAGCCGTCCAGCATCGCCGCGTCGAAGCCGCGGTCGATGATCCCGTCCGGGCACCAACCGGCGGGCAGCCCGGGTGGAACCACCACCCGTCCGCTCACCCGGCCGGCGCCATCCGCTCCGGCGCCGTCCGTCGTCACGCCGTCCGTCGTCACGCCGTCCGTCGTCACGCCGTCCGTCGTCACGCCGTTCGCCGCCGCGACGCCGGTATCGACCACGACGCCGGCGGCGGCAAGAGCCGCGCGGATGGTCGCTGGTTCGTCGCCGGCAGCGCAGTCGAGGACGGTCGCGCGGTAGTCGACGAGGCGCTCGCGCAGCAGGGCGAGCAGTCGAGGATCACCGGGAGGCGGTCCGCCGCTGCGGCGATACGCGCGATCCGGCATCGGGTCGGAGACGGAACCGGCCGAGGCGGCGGTCGGGGCGCCGTCGATGCCGTGCGGACTCTCGATGCCGTGCGGACTCTCGATGCCGTGCGGGCTCTCGGCGCCGGGCCAGGACTGGGTGCTGGGCGGGTCCTCGGTGCCGGGCCAGGACTCGGTGCCGGGCAGGTTCTCGCTGCTGGGCGGGCGCTCGGTGCCGGACCGGGATGGAGCGTCGGGGCGCGTGCCGGCGGCGGCGTTGGCGGCGCGGATGCGGGCGAGGACCTCGTCGCGGGCTGTCGGCAGCGGGCGCCGCGCGCCGGCCGGGGTTGACGGCTTGTGGTTCATGGCCGGTCCGGATGGGTGCGCGACCACCACTGGCGGAAGGTCTCCGCGGGTGGACGGGGAGCGTCGCGGGTCGCCGTCCAGGCGGACAGCGGCCAGGGCAGGGCGGACAGGCGACCGGTGCGCCGTCCGGCCAGGCGGGCGAGGCGGGAGGCCGACTCGGCGGCGGCGAAACGCGCCGGGGAGGACATCACATGCGCCGCCGCCGCCATCGACAACGCCTCCGGAGTCGGCAGGCGCTGGGCGTCGCGGGCGGCGTCGACGGCGGCCGCGCGCAGGCGGACGAGCAGCGACGGGATGTCGATGCGTACCGGGCAGGCGTCGAAGCAGGCCCCGCACAGACTCGACGCGAACGGCAGCGACGCGTTGAAGGTCGCGCCGCCGCCGCCGCCGTCCGAGCCGCGGTGGAGGCCGGTGAGCTGGGGGGAGAGGACGGCGCCGATGGGGCCGGGGTAGATCGAGCCGTAGGCATGGCCGCCGGTGCGCTCGTACACGGGGCAGACATTCAGGCAGGCCGAGCAGCGGATGCAGTGCAGCGCGTCGCGGCCGACCCGGTCGGCGAGCGCGGCGGTGCGGCCGTTGTCCAGCAGCACCAGGTGGAACGCCCGCGGCCCGTCGCCGGGGGTGACGCCCGTCCACAGCGAGGTGTAGGGGTTCATCCGTTCGCCGGTCGACGAGCGGGGCAGCAGCTGGAGGAAGACCTCGAGGTCGGACCAGCTCGGCAGCACCTTCTCGATGCCCATCACCGTGATGAGCGTGTCGGGCAGGGTCAGGCACATCCGGCCGTTGCCCTCGGACTCGACGACGGCGAGCGTGCCCGTCTCGGCGATGGCGAGGTTGGCCCCGGACACGGCGACCCGGGCCCGCAGGAACGTGCGGCGCAGGTGCGCGCGGGCGGCCATCGCGAGCTGGCGCGGCTCGGCGGCGAGCTGCGGGTCGACGTCCGGCATGGTGCGCAGGAACAGGTCGCGGATCTCGCCGCGGTTGCGGTGGATCGCGGGAACGAGGATGTGGCTGGGCCGGTCCTCGCCGAGCTGGATGATGAGTTCGGCGAGGTCGGTCTCGACGGCGGTGATGCCGGCGGCGGCCAGCGCCTCGTTGAGGCCGATCTCCTGGGTGGCCATCGACTTGACCTTGACGACCTCGTCGGCGCCGGTCGAGCGGACGAGTCCGGTGACGATCGCGTTCGCCTCGCGGGCGTCGCGGGCCCAGTGCACCGTCCCGCCGCGGGCGGTGACCTCGGCCTCCAGGCGGACGAGATGGGTGTCGAGCGACGCCATCGTCGAGCGTTTGATCGCCTCGCCGGCCAGGCGCAACTGCTCCCAGTCGTCGAGCTCGGCGACGGCCGCGGCCCGCTTCGCGCGGATGACCCCGGTGGCGTGGCCGAGGTTGCGCCGCAGCTGCGGGTCGGCGAGCGCGTCGCGGGCAGCGGCGGGAAACGGCCGCGACGCGTGCAGGTGCCCGACGCCGGGCGGCGCCGCCGCCCCGACCGTGGGAACGCCCACCGTGGGAGCTCCGAGGGCCGCAGGCCCGGCAGCGGGCACACCGATGGCCGGAATCCCCAGGAAGGCGCGGCTCACGAGGGGGCCGCCGCGGTGCTGGCGAGGATCTCGGCGAGATGCACGGTGCGGGTCGGCGCGCCCAGCCGGGACAGACCGCCGCCGATGTGCATCAGGCAGGAGGCGTCGCCCGCCGTCGCCACCTCCGCGCCGGTGCCGACGATGTGACGCATCTTGTCGGCGAGCATCGCCGTCGACGTCGCCGCGTTCTTCACCGCGAAGGTGCCGCCGAAGCCGCAGCACGTCGCCGCCTCGGGTAGTTCCAGCAGCGTCATCCCCGCCACCCGGCGCAGCAGCCGTAGCGGCCGGTCGCCGACCCGTAGCACCCGCAGGCTGTGGCAGGTCGGGTGGTAGGTCACCCGGTGCGGATAGTAGGCGCCCACATCCTCGACGCCGAGGACGTCGACGAGCAGCTCGGACAGCTCGACCGTGCGCGCCGCGACCGCGTCCGCGCGGACGGCGAGCGCGTCGTCGCCGGCGTCGCGGGCAAGCGCCGCATGCTGGTGGCGTACCGACCCCGCGCACGAACCGGACGGTGCGACGATCACCTCCGCGTCCTCGAAGACGTCGACATGGTGGCGGACCAGCGTGAGCGCCTCGCGGGGATAGCCGGAGTTGACGTGCATCTGGCCGCAGCAGGTCTGGCCGGCGGGAAAGACCACCTCATGGCCCAGACGTTCCAGCAGCGTCACCGTGGCCTGCCCCACCCGCGGGTACAGGGCGTCCACGAGGCACGTGACGAACAACGCGATTCTCACCGCGTCCGGACGCCTCCCACCTCACGACCTCGGGCCAACGGGACTCGACGCAGCGCCACAGGCCCGAACCTAACCCGTCGAGGAGCTGCCGTCCGCCACTCCGGCGAAGCCGCCGCCGTGCCCGGAGGTGCCTGATTACTCGCGGAACGTTCCAGCTGGTGGTCGCGGCATACCCTGGCCCGGGACGAGAACGGCCCGCCACACGCACGGGCGCCGGCACGAGGAGAAGGACGTCGATGAGGATCGCCGAGGACATCACGCGGCTGGTGGGCGGCACGCCGCTGGTGCGGCTGCGCAGGGTCACCGACGGGGTGGGGGCGCAGGTCGTCGCCAAGCTGGAGTCGTTCAACCCCGCGCACAGCGTCAAGGACCGGCTCGGCCTCGCGCTCATCGACGCCGCCGAGCAGGCCGGCGCGATCGGCCCGGACACGATCATCGTCGAGCCCACCAGCGGGAACACCGGCATCGCGCTGGCGATGGTGTGCGCGGCCCGCGGCTACCGCTGCGTGCTGACGATGCCGGAGACGATGAGCGTCGAGCGGCGGATGCTGCTGCGGGCCTATGGCGCCGAGCTCGTGCTCACCCCCGGCCCCGAGGGCATGGCCGGCGCGATCGCGAAGGCCGAGGAGTTCGTGAAGAACGACTCCCGCTATGTGATGCCGCAGCAGTTCGAGAACCCGGCGAACCCGGCGATCCACCGGGCCACCACCGCCGAGGAGATCTGGCGCGACACCGACGGGCAGATCGACATCCTCGTCGCCGGCGTCGGTACCGGCGGGACGATCACCGGTGTCGCCGAGGTGATCAAGGAGCGGCGGCCGTCGGCCCGCTTTGTCGCCGTGGAGCCGGCGGCCTCGCCGGTGCTGTCCGGCGGGGTGAAGGGGCCGCACCCGATCCAGGGCATCGGCGCCGGCTTCGTGCCCAAGGTTCTCGACACCTCGCTCGTCGACGAGATCGTGCAGGTCGACGCGGACGACGCGATGGAGCTCGCCCGTCGCCTCGCCCGCGAGGAGGGGCTGCTCGTGGGGATCTCGTCCGGCGCGGCGGTGGCCGCGGCGCTGCGGCTCGCCGCCCGGCCGGAGAACGCGGGCAAGCTGATCGTCGTGGTGCTGCCCGACTTCGGCGAGCGCTACCTGTCCACGCCGTTGTTCGCCGGTCTGGCCGACTGACAGGAGACTGACCGCCATGCTCGCTCAGCTGCGCCGTGACCTCCGCGCGGCCCGCGATCGCGACCCCGCCGCCCGCTCCGCCCTGGAGGTCGCGCTCTGCTACCCCGGTGTGCACGCCCTGTGGGCGTACCGGGTCACTCATCGGCTGTGGGCGGGCGGGCTGCGGCTGCCCGCCCGCCTCGGCGCCGAACTCGCGCGGGTCCTCACCGGCGTCGAGATCCACCCGGCCGCGCGGATCGGGACCGGGGTGTTCATCGACCACGCCACCGGTGTGGTGATCGGTGAGACCGCCGAGGTCGGCGATGACGTCACCATCTACCACGGCGTCACCCTCGGTGGGACGAGCCTGGAGCCCACCAAGCGGCACCCGACGATCGGCGACCGGGTCGTGATCGGTGCCGGCGCGAAGGTGCTCGGCCCGTTCACCGTCGGGGCGGACAGCCGCATCGGCGCCAACGCCGTCGTCGTGCGGGCCGTGCCGCCCGGCTCGGTGGTCGTCGGCGTGCCCGGCCAGGTGATCACCCGTAGCCGACCCAGGCCCGCTGCCGACGACACGCTGCCCGACCTCGTCGGCCTGAGCCTGCAGTCCCTGCTCACCCGGGTCGACCGGCTGGAGTCCGCTGCCCACGCCGGCAGCGGCGACGGCCACCGTGACGGTCATAAAGTCGGCCAGGACGTCCCCGCCGTGATCCGCCCGCCGAAGGCCGGCGTCTGGCAGGGCGAGGACTTCTCGATCTGACGCCCGACCCGCGTCATGGTCCGGGTCCGGCCGGACCGGGCTTCCTCGTCACCACGGCGAGCCGCCACGGTCGGCGGGACACCACACCGTCAACCGTGTCCGCGGCGAGCCCGCGTCAGGGCGGCGACGGACCGCGCCCTACGCGGCGGGGACCGCTACGCCGGCGGCGGTGAGCAGGGTGCGGACCAGGGCGGTCGGCAGGCCGATGACCGTGTCGAGGTCGCCGTCGACGCGGGTCACGAAGGCGCCGGCGCCGCCCTGGATGGCGTAGGCGCCGGCGGCGTCCATCGACTCGCCGGTGGCGACGTAGGCGATGAGTTCGGCGTCGGGGACGTGGCGCATGGTCACCGCGGTCATGGCGGCGCCGCGGTGTGCGGTGCCGGTGGCCGGGTCGAGGACGACCACGCCGGTGGACACCCGGTGGGTGCGCCCGCGCAGGTCCTGGAGCATGGCGAGCGCCTCGGCGGGGGAGGCGGGTTTGCCGAGGATCCGGCCGTCGAGCTCGACGACCGTGTCGCTGCCGAGAACGAGCCGGTCGGGACGCAGCGCGGCGACGGCGCGGGCCTTGCGCTCGGCCAGCTCGATCGTCAACGCCTCCGCCTCGGTGGCCGAAGCGTCGGACTCGTCGACGCCGCTGACGACCACCTCGAACGGCACGCCCAGCCGAGCCAGCAACTCCCGCCGTCGAGGCGAGGCGGAGGCGAGCACGATGACCACCGCGCCAGCGTAGCCGCCGCCACGGCGGGATGATTCCGCCGCCCAGGGACACGCTCATGGTGATCAGCTGGAAATCGGAGGCCGGGGCCGCCTCGCCGGCCCGCCGCGGATCGATGCGGGATCGTGTTCTCGCGCGGCGGCGGACCGCCATTCCCCGGCATTGTCCCAGCTCCTGGTCCGGGTGCCGCCCGGAGATCGACGCGAAATCGTCGGAGCCACCTGGTTGACCAGCTCTCACTGGCGCATGGTGGTGGATCGGACGGGCTTCGCATCTACACTGGAAGCGGTAAGGCGTGACTCCACCCACCCGGTGAGCCGAGATCAACTCCAGGAGGGTGAAAATGGCCATTCCACCACGCCAGGCAATCAGGGTCGGCGGCTATCTCCTCAAGCAGAAACTCCTGCGACGGGAGAAGTTCCCCATCACCCTGGAGCTGGAGCCGCTGTTCGCCTGCAACCTCGCCTGCGAGGGCTGCGGCAAGATCCAGCATCCGGCGGACGTCCTCAGGCAGCGCATGCCGGTCGAGCAGGCGCTCGCCGCGGTCGACGAGTGCGGCGCGCCGGTCGTCTGCCTCGCCGGCGGCGAACCGCTCATGCACCCGCAGGTCGAGGAGATCGTCGCGGGCCTGGTCAAGCGGAAGAAGTTCGTCTACCTGTGCACGAACGCGCTGCTGATCCCGCGCAAGATCGACAAGCTGACGCCGTCGCCGTACCTGTCGCTCGCGGTGCACATCGACGGCCTCGAGGAGCGTCACGACGAGATCGTGGCCCGCAAGGGCGTGTTCACCCAGGCCGTGGACGCCATCAAGGAGGCCCAGCGCCGCGGCTTCCGGGTCACCACGAACTCCACGTTCTTCAACACCGACACCCCGCAGACCGTCATCGAGGTGCTCGACTACCTGAACAACGAGCTCAACGTCGACGGCATGATGATCTCGCCCGCCTACGCCTACGAGAAGGCTCCGGACCAGGAGAACTTCCTCGGCGTCGAGGAAACCCGTGAGCTGTTCCGGAAGGCCTTCGCGGATGGCCGGCGAAAGCGGTGGCGACTCAACCACTCGCCGCTCTACCTCGACTTTCTTGAGGGAAAGCTCGACTTTCCGTGTACGGCGTGGGGAATTCCCTCGTACTCGCTGTACGGGTGGCAGCGTCCCTGTTACCTGATGGGCGACGGGTACGCGAAGAGCTATCGCGACCTGGTGGAGACGACCGACTGGGAGCGCTACGGCCGCGGCCGCGACCCGCGCTGCGCCAACTGCATGGCGCACTGCGGTCACGAGCCGACCGCGCTGGCCGCGACCCTGTCCTCGCTGCGCCAGACCATCCGCGCCGCCATCCCCTGATCGGCCAGGAAGCCGGCCGCGCCCGCCGCGTCGCCACCCCCCGCCGAGGGGCGACGCGGCGACGCCGGACTCAGGCCGGCTGCCCGGCGGTGCGCTCCCGGGTCACGGTGGCGATCGTGTACGGGCGGTCGGACGGGCCGGCCGTCGTCACCCGGTACACGACGAGCGAGCGGCCGCGGTGGATGGCCTCGGCCGTAGCCGTGACCGGTTGGGACAGATCCGCCGGCCGCAGGTAGTTCATCCGCAGGCTGGTGGTGCGTTCCGGCTGTCCCGGCTCGGCCAGGGCGTCGGTGACCGTGTCGGTCAGGCAGAACAGGATGCCGCCGTGCACCGCGCCGCCGCTGTTGCCGAACATCGGCGAGGGTGGCAGAACGAGCCGGCCGAGCTCACCGTGCCGCGTCGGCCCGGCGGGGATCCCGAGTGTCGCCAGCAGGCTGCCGTGCGCCGCGGGCAGCCGCACCGGCGGCACCGGAGCGCCGCCGTGCCGGCGCAGCACCGGCGGCAGCGGAATCCAGCGGCAGCGGCCGGTCGCGACCGCGACGAGCCGGCCCGACCCGTCGCGCACCTCGCAGCCGGCCGTCCCGCCGGCTCCGTCACGGCCGAACAGCGTCGCCTCGGCCTGTAGCTCCGGGCCTGACCAGGGCGGCGGCGCGACGAGGTCGTAGGACAGCTCCGAGGTGACCGCGAACACTTCGCGCGGATGCTCCCGGAAGATCTCGGCGCCGACGGCATTGTCCACGAGCACGCCGAGCGCCCCCGCCGACGGTTCGCCGTGCGGCCCCCACAACCACGGGCCGAGCCTGGCCGTGACCCGCACCCCCCGGGCGCCCTGCGTGTAGGCGTCCAGCCGGAACCGGCTCTCGGGGTACTCCCGGGCCGACGGGTCGTTCTGGTCGGTCGCGATCCGCGCCGCGCCTCCCGCCGCCGAGCTCGGCCGGCCCCGCGGATGGTCGGCCGGGGCCGGGACGGTCGGGGGCTGGGCCGTGGAGGTGCCGCTCATCGTGCCGCTCGCGTCATCGCCGTCCTGTCTGACCGGGTCGTCCCTACCGGTGGCGCCACGCCGCGCCTCCTTTCCGTCATACCCGATCTGTACGTCCGCCGCCGCCGGTGTGCCTCGGGGGACCGGCGCGTGGCGGTACCCGAACGGCGGTGCCGGGACAGGGAGCGTCACCCTCGTCGGCGCGCGCCGGACGGACGGTAGGGTCCCAAGTGGAGAACGCTCCACTCACGCCCCACCCGACCCGGCGCAGGCGCGCGACGCGGCCTGCCCTCGCCCGACGGGAAGGACGCCCATGCACATCGGGCTGCACATCTCCGACTTCACCTGGTCCGGCGGACCGGACACCCTCGCGCGGGACCTCACCCGGGTGGCCGCCGCGGCCGAGGACGCCGGGTTCGCCAAGCTCTCCGTGATGGACCACCTCTGGCAGATCGCCATGGTCGGCCCGCCCGAGCACGACATGCTCGAGGCCTACACGACGCTCGGCTACCTGGCCGCGCGCACCAGCCGGATCGAGCTGCTGGCCTGGGTCTCGGCGGTCGTGTACCGCGAGCCCGGCCTGCTCGCCAAGCTCGTCGCCACCCTGGACGTGCTCTCCGAGGGGCGCGCGGCGCTCGGGATCGGCGCCGCCTGGTTCGAGGACGAGGCCCGCGGCCTGGGCCTGAACTTCCCGCCCACGGCCGAGCGCTTCGAGCGGCTCGAGGAGGCGCTGCAGATCTGCCTGCAGATGTGGAGCGACAGTGACGCCCCCTACCAGGGCCGTCACTACCAGCTGGAGCGCACGCTGGGCGTGCCGCGGCCGCTGCGCCGCCCGCATCCGCCGATCCTCATCGGCGGCAGCGGCGAGAAGAAGACGCTGCGGCTCGTCGCCCAGTACGCCCAGGCCTGCAACCTCTTCAACGGCCCCGAGGTCGAGCACAAGCTCGACGTGCTGCGCCGGCACTGCGCCGACGTCGGGCGCGACTACGACGAGATCGAGAAGACCGTGATCGGTCCGCTCGACCCGGGTCCCGGTGGGGAGAAGGTCGACGAGCTGCTCGCCGACATGCGCCATCTCGCCACTCTGGGTATCACCCACTACCACGGCTCCGTGCCGGGTGTGGAGACGCTGCGCCCGCTGGAGCTGCTCGGTGAACGGCTGATCCCGGCGGCCGCTGCGCTGTAGGCGGTTGCGGCCGCGGGGCAGGGTGCGCGGCGGCCGAATCCGGGTAGTGATCCGATATGTGGACGAGGGTGCGGCAGGCGTTGCGCGGCGGGCGGGGCCGCCGGGGAGACGGCGGCCCCGTGGACAGCACGGCGTGGAACCCGACCGGCTGGTGGTGGTGCCTGGACCATGAGCGGGTGGAGAACCCGCCGGACGCGCCCGGGCACCGCCGGCTCGGTCCCTACGAGAGCGCCGAGCAGGCGGCGAACTGGCGGTCCCGGCTCGACGACCGCAACGAGCAGTGGGACGAGGACGACCGCCGCTGGGCCGGGGAACGCTGAGACGGCCTCGATCCGGGCGGTGGCCGTCCCCGTCCGCCGTCGGTCAGGCTGGCGGCGCGGTCAGCTCGGCCCGGCCCCCGTCGGACGGGGGGCGAGCAGGTCCTCGGGGTGCCAGGCGAGGGGCTCGGCCGGTGGGTCCGGCGGCGGGCCGGTCAGGGCCAGCCCGAACCATCCGACGTCCCGCCACGCCCCGAGCCGGTATCCCACCGCCGGGTAGACCCCGACCGGGGCGAAGCCGATCGAGGTGTGCAGCCCGACGCTCGCGTCGTTGGGCAGCGTGATGCCCGCGTACAGGTTGAGGTATCCGAGTCGGCGCATCTCGGCGATCAGCACGCCGTACAGCCGCCGGCCCAGGCCGCGCCGGTGCTGGCCGCTGGTGAGGTAGATCGAGGTGTTCGCCGACCAGCGGTAGGACGACCGGGTGCCGTGCGCGCTCGCATACGCGTAGCCGACCACCATCCCGTCCCCGGCCTCGGCGACCAGCCACGGCCTGCGAGGAGCGGCCGTCATCTGGGCCCGCAGTGCCTCGATCGACGGCAGCTCCTCGTCGAATGTGGCCGCCGACGCGGCGACGAACGGTGCGTAGACGGCCTGGACGCCGGCGGCGTCCGCCGGTACCGCCGACCTGATCGTGACCATGACCGACAATCCTCCCATCCCACCTTCCCGTCTCAGGGGCGGTCGCCTGCGGTGCCGGTCTGGACCGGCGCGCACGGTGCCAGCAGATCGGTCAGGTCGTCGCGCAGGATGGCCAGGCCGTCCTGGCTGAGCACCGACTCGGGGTGGAACTGCAGCCCGCTGAACGTGGCGCCGCGCAGCGCGTGCACCGTGCCGTCGGCCGGGTCGCGGGCGATCCGGACCCGGCCGTGCGCCGTCGTGAGGTCGTCGGCGTCCGCGAGGGCCGTGAACGTCGAGTAGAAGCCGACACGGCGCGGCCGGCCGAACAGGTCGACAGTGCGGGCGAGGCCCTGATGAGGACGTTCCCGGCGGTGCAGGCGAAGCCCGAGCAGCCCGGCGAGCAGCTGCTGGCCGAGGCACACCGCGAGCAACGGCAGCCCGCTCTCGAGCCGCTCGGTGAGCAGCCCGCGCAGCGCGTCCATCTTCGCCGCCGCGTCCACCGGCACGTCCGCGTCGATCCACGTCGGTAGGCCCGCCCCGGTGGCGGTGCTGTTCCCCGCGCCCGGGGCGGTCGCCGTCCGCCCGGCGCGGCGCGTGTCCCGGGTCGCCCGCGGGTCGCCGGGGCCGGGGCCGATGACGAGCAGGTCCACGCTGTCGGGCACCGGGGCGAGGTCCTGCCACGGCCGTACGGTGACCCGCAGGCCGAGGGCGCGCAGCAGGTGGGCCAGCATGACGGCGAACGCGTCCTCGGCGTCGACGACGAGAGCCGTGCGGCCGCGCAGCGCCGGTACGGCGGTGTCGCGCAGGGCCGGGCGGTCGAGCCAGAACCGGGCGAGGTGCGTGTTGCGGGCCGCGAGCGCCGCGGCGACGCCGGGCTCGACGTCGCAACCGATGCCATCGTCCGGCGCGGCGCGTTCGACCACCCCGCTCCTGGGCGTCCGCGGTGCCGGTGGGGTGTCGGGGGTCGGGCCCGTGCGCAGGCCGAAGGCGGCGAGGATGCCGGTCGCCTTCGTATGGGTCTCGGCGACCTCGCCGCGCGGGGTGGAGTGGCGCACGAGGGTGGCGCCGACCGGGACGCGCAGGACACCGTCCGCGGTGAGCTCGGCCGTGCGGATCAGGATGGGCGCGTCGAGGGTCTGGCGACCGGCGGCGTCGCGTCCGAGCAGGGCGGCGACGCCGCTGTAGTAGCGCCGTCCCCTGCCCTCGTGACGGGCGATCACCCGCAGGGCGTTGCGCAGCGGACTGCCGGTGACGGTGGGCGCGAACATCGTCTCCCGCAGCGCGTCCCGCACGTCGACGTCGCCGCGGCCGGTGAGCAGGTACTCGGTGTGCACGAGATGGGCCATCCGCTTCAGGCGCGGGCCGTGGACGCCGCCGCCGTCCGCGGCGAGGCGGGCCATCATCTTCAGCTCCTCGTCGAGGACCATGTACAGCTCGTCGGTCTCCTTCGGGTCGGCGAGGAAGCGCAGCAGGTCGGCCGGGTCCGCCGCGCGCGGCGCGGAGAGCCGGTGGGTGCCGCTGATCGGGTTCATCGTCACCTGCCCGGACGCGACGCTGACGTGTCGTTCCGGCGTCGCGCCGACGAGGGTTCGGGTGCCGGTGTGGACGAGGAACGCCCAGTAGGCGCCGGGCTCGTCGACGAGCAGCCGGCCCAGCGCCGCGAGACCCGCGGCCAGGGGCGGGCCCTGCACGGTCGCCAGGTAGGTGCGGTGCAGGACGAAGTTCGCGCCTTCGCCGCGGCCGATCTCGTCGCGCAGGACCGTGCGCACGAGCTCGGCGTACTGCTCGTCGTCGAGGTCGAACCGCCCGGCACCGGCCAGCGGCGTGGTACTGGTGGGCAGGGTGGTGCTGGCCAGCCGTGCGACGAGGTCGGCGAGCGGCACCCGGTGGTGCCCGGTCAGGCGCAGGCACTCCAGCGGGGTTCCGTCGTCGACGCACGGCAGTCCGTGTTCGGCCAGCTGGCGGTAGGGCACCAACGCCAGGGTGTGCGGCCCGGCGGGTCCGGCGGGCAGGGGGATCTCGGCGATGGTCGCGACGACCGCGAGCTCGCCGCGCAGTACGTCGACGTGGTCGGCGCCCTCGCGGCGCAACAGCGCGAACGGTCCGGGATCGCCGCCGGCCACGACGGTGGCGAGCAGGGAACGAAGAAGATCCATGATCGTGTCCTCGGTGAGGTGGGGACGCGACGGCCGGTGACCGGCGGCCGCTGCTTCCCGTGCCGAGGGGGACGACGGCGGCCGCTTCGGGGCGGCCGCGTGCGTCGTCGGGAACTACGCGCGCATGTCGGGGACCGCCGGGACGGCGGGCCACCACTGGCTCCTGCGCATGAGCATGGCGGCACTCTACGCGATCGGCCGGAGCCCCGTGCGCGCCCCGGTCCGCGGATGCCCGGGGATGCCCACCCCGCTGTCCACAGGATGCGAACGCATGTTCGACAATCCGGTGTCGCCGGCCTACTGTCGTTTCATGGTCATCCACACGCGGACGGGTGGGCTCGCCTGGGCATGGTGGGCCCTGCTGCTGGGCGTGAGCATCCTGACAGGGCGGTCGGGGCCCCGGCGTCGGACCTGCGGCGACGGGAGGCGGCCGGGCGTCGTCCGACGAGCGTGGTGGCTCGAACGCGCCACGACCGTTTGGCGCTCCCCGGTGCCGTCGGGCAGGATTCCCCCAGGCTCCACTGATGATCACCGGGGAGTGTCCCGGCTGATCGTTCCCTCCGTTGTTCCGTCGCGCAGCGCAGGTCCGTACGACGCCGGCGGCTGGCGCGTCACCCTGGTACGGCCCCGGACGCGTTCCAGGGCCGCCGCGTCCGCCCGCCGGTCGCCCCCTCGACCGTGCGCGGACGTGGGCAGTCGTCGCCGGCGCTGTGCTCGCCCCCATCCCACCAGGCCATCCGACCGCTCGATGGCCATGGGTGTCCCGAGCAACCTGGGAGTTCGCATGCGCCAGACGCGCCACTCGCCGGGTCGCTCCGCCCACGCGGCCAGCACGCCGCGCGCGGCATGGCGAGCCCGGCTGACCGGCCGATCGGCGCGCGACCAGCATGACCTGCTGGTCGACGCCATCGTCGCGGAGATCGCCGCTGTCACGGGTCAGCCGGCCGGTGGGCGCGCCGGCCTCGACCGGCGGGCGCCGTGGCGGTCGTGGGGCATCTACCGCGACCGCGCCGAGCGGCTGCGGGGCGACCTCGGGGAGCGGATCGGGATACGGCTGCCCGCGACGCTCCTGTTCGACGAGCCCAGTCCCGACGCCCTCGCCGAATACCTGCGCCACGCCCTGCTCGGCGCCGGGGAGCCCGGTGGCGCCAGTGCGCGGGACGCCGCGCGCCACGCCGGTCGGCTGGAGCCTGGTGGTGTCGATGATCCGGTGGTGGTGGTGGGGATGGGGTGTCGGTTGGC
>NZ_FZMO01000144.1 GCF_900197875.1 Frankia canadensis
GCCGCCGATCCCCAGGACATCGTCGAGCAGCCGCCGCACACGCTCGATCTCGCCGGCGGTGCAGTCCACCGCCGCCCACCTCCAGCGGCTGACGGACGCTCTGATCACCATCGCGGCACCCTCCTGACCGGAACGAGGGATGTCAGCAGGCGGCGGCGACCAGTGCGGTGAGGTCGAGCGCGTCGCCGCGCACCTCGGCGAGCCAGTCGTCGTCGAGGTAGGTGAAGTCGCCGATCCCGGTGTCCAACAGGCCGACGCTGCCGGCCGTCACCCGCTGCTCGGGATTGGTCGTCTCCGGCTCCCAGCGGGTGACCTTGGGACGGACCAGCTGGGCGAGCGCGTAGGAGGTGGTGCGGCCGTAGACGCGGGGGCCATTGAGGTGGTGGTAGTGACCGCTGACGTGCAGGCGTGGCTGCAGGTGTTCGAGGAGCCGGGTCAGCTTCGCCGAGCCCTGCACGCCTCCTCGCAGGTCACGTGACATCCCGTACGGGCCGTCGTGGGTGATGAGGACGTCCACGCCACCCGGTTCGAGGCGCATCAGCCGCGCGTAGGCACGCTCGTCCAGGTCCATCCGGCCCGAGAGCTCGATCAGCCCGAGGAACGCCACCCGCAGTCCGGCGACGTCCACCACGCTTCCGCAGGCGTCGGCCAGCTGCCCGACGGCGTCCCACGTCCGGTCCAGGGCACGGGACATCCACCGCCGGTCCGTGAGATGACCGCCGGCGACCTCCCGGGCGGCGACGGCTTCCGTCCGGGCCGGCCCGTCCGGTGGCAGGAGCCAGAGGTTGTTTCCGGCGGCCGCAGTCGAGCCGCTGGTCCCGCAGTAACCCTTGTCCACGAGCGTGACACGTGCGCCGGAACTCGCCGCTCCCAGCGCCGCCCAGGTCCCCGCCGGACCGCCCCCGAGTACCAGGACGTCGCACTCGGCGGGGACTGCCACCGACCGCGGTCGACGCCGCGCCCCGCCGGTCACCGCAGCACCGGTCGCTGCCCCACCGGTCACCGCCCCGCGGATCGCTGCCCCGCCGGTCACTGCGGCCCGCCGGTCACCGCGGGACGCCGGCCCGGACAGCGGTGCCGGCAACGGGCCGGGCGGACGGCCGGGCCAGCCCGTAGTGTTCGCGCAGCGTCCTGCCCTCGTACTCCGTCCGGAACAGCCCCCGCTGCTGCAGGATCGGGACCACCTGGTCGACGAAGTCGGTCAGTGCCCCGGGCAGATAGGGCGGCATCACGTTGAAGCCGTCCGCCGCTCCGCTGGTGAACCAGAGTTCGAGCTGGTCGGCGACCTGTTCCGGGGTGCCGGTGAAGACCCGGTGGCCGCGACCGGCAGCCAACCGGGTCAGCAGCTGGCGGATGGTGAGGCGCTCCCGGCGGGCCAACTCGATGACCAGGGAGAAGCGGCTCTTATTGCCGTTGATGTCGTCGACCGTCGGGAGATCTGCCGGCAGCGGGCCGTCCAGCGGGTGGTCGAACAGGTCGATTCCGACCATCTTCGACAGCTGGCTGAGTCCGTACTCGGGCACGATCAGGTCGTTCAGCTCGGCTTCGCGCCGCTTCGCCTCCGCCTCGGTGCCGCCCAGGATCGGGGCGATCCCGGGCAGGATCTTGATCTCCTCGGGCGAGCGGCCATGGTGGCCGGCCCGGTTCTTCACGTCGGCGTAGAACGCCTGGCCGTCGGCCAGCGTCTGCTGCGCCGTGAAGACCGCCTCCGCGTACCGCGCGGCGAACTCCCGGCCGTCCTCCGACGAGCCGGCCTGCACAAGCAGCGGATGGCCCTGTGGGCTGCGGGGGACGTTCAGCGGCCCGGCGACGGAGAAGTGCTGTCCGGTGTGGTTGACCGGTCGGATCAGGTCCGTCTCGGCATAGACACCCGAATTCCGATCGTATACCAGCGCGTCGTCCTGCCAGCTGTCCCACAGCGCGCGCGTCACGTCCAGGAACTCCGCGGCCCGCTGGTAGCGGCTGTGGTGGTCGAGATGTTTCTCCTGGCTGAAGTTGCGCGCCTCGCCCTCCTGGGAGGAGGTCACGATGTTCCAACCGGCCCGGCCACGGCTGAGGTGGTCCACGGAGGCGAACTTCCGGGCCACGTGGAACGGCTCGTTATACGTCGTGGACACGGTGGCGATCAGCCCGATGCGGCTGGTCGCCATGGCGAGGGCGGACAGGAGCGTCAGTGGCTCGAAACGGCCGCTGAAGTTGTACCTGACGTTGTTCCACAGGGCGAGTCCGTCCGCCAGGAAAATCGAGTCGAGTTTCCCCCGCTCAGCAAGTTGCGCGAGGCCGACGTAATGGTCGACGCTGTCGTTCTCCGGATTGGTCGCCGGGTGCCGCCAGGCTGCCTCGTGGTGGCCGACGTGCATCAGGAACGCGTTGAGGTGTATCTGGCGAGGCTGGGCGCTCATTCTTCTCTCGATTCTCAGTGGCTCGGTCGGCCGGGCGGGGTCGGTGTCTCGGCCGGGCGGGACCGGCCAGCCGGGCGCACGCCGGTCAGCTGTCGCAGGCCGGTCAGCTGTCGCAGGCCGGTAGCGCCGGCGCGGGCGGTCACGAGCCGGGTGTGGCGCGCCAGCGCGAGAACCGCCGCTCGACGGCCAGCAGCAGCTGGTTGATCCCCACGCCGATCATCGAGATAGTGATGATCCCGGCGTACATCTCCTGGATGGCGAAGTTGGACTGCGCATAATTGATCAGGTAGCCCAGTCCGGCCTTCGCGCCCACCAGCTCGGCAGCGATGAGGACGACGATCGCGAAGGCCCCGGCCAGCCGGATACCGGTGAACACCGTGGGTACCGCGGCAGGAAGGATCACCTTCTGGAACAGCCGTGGCGACGACAGTCCCATCGACCTGGCGGACTTGATCAGAAGCGGGTCGACGTTCCGGACGCCGCTGATCGTGTTCAGGAGGATCGGCCAGACGCAGGCGTAGGTGACGATACCGATCTTGGAGGACTCGCCCAGGCCGAGAATCAGGATGAACACCGGGAGCAGGGCCAGCGGGGCGGTGTTGCGGAAAAGCTCCAGCAGCGGGCTGAGGATCTCGGCCGCGAGCGGGAACCAGCCGATGACCAGGCCCAGCGGGAGAGCTATCACCACGGCAAGGGCGAAACCGGATCCGGTACGTTTCATGCTGGCTTCCGTGTGCGCCAGGATGTCGCCGTCGCGGAGCATCTCCCACCATTTGTCGATCACTTCCGAGAACGGCGGCAGGAACACCCGGTCGACGACGCCGGCACGCGGAAGGACCTCCCAGGCGACCAGCAGCACCGCGATCGCGACGGTGCGACGGAAGATGGTGCCGGCGACGCGCAGCGGCGCTGCCCAGGCCCGGGCGCCACGCGACTGGATCCGGTCGTCGCCCACATCCACGGCCAGGTCACGCGCATCATCGATGACTGCCAACGCTGCTCACCTTCTTCCTGAACGACACGTTCCCCCCGGACAGCGCACCCGCTCCGGCCTCCGGGAAGTCACTCCCCCCAGCGGCGACATCGTGGCCGGCCACAGCCGGGACGGGATCCTGCGGCGTTGCCTCCCGCTCGCGCGGTTCCGTTCCCCGGCGTTCCGCCTCCTGCGCCCTGGCGACCTCGTCGTGGAGCAGCTCCCACACCAGGTGCCGGTGACGCACGAACTCGGGGGCCGACCGCGGATCGCCGCCCAGTTCCTCGACGGGCGGAGTGTCCACGATTGCCTTGATCCGACCCGGCCGTGATGTCATGATGGCCACCCGCTGCCCCAGGTAGATCGCCTCTTCGATGGAGTGCGTGATGAACAGGACGGTCTTGCGGGTCTTCGCCCAGATGCGCAGCAGCTCGTCCTGCAGCGCCTCCCGCGTCTGGGCGTCCAGCGCGGCGAACGGTTCGTCCATCAGCAGGACGGCGGGGTCATATGCCAGGCTGCGGGCGATCGCGACCCGCTGCTTCATCCCGCCGGACAGCTCGTGCGGGTAGTGGCGCTCGAACCCGGTGAGCCCGACGAGATCCAGGTACTCCCGGGCCCGCGCCCTTCGCTCGGAGCGCGGGACCCGCTTCGCCTCCAGGCCGAACTCGATGTTCCCGAGCGCGGTGCGCCACGGCAGCAGGGCGTACTGCTGGAACACGATTCCTCGGTCCAGGCCGGGCCCGGTGACCGGAACGCCGTCCACCAGGACCTGGCCGCTACTCGGCCTGGACAGCCCGCCGACCAGGTCGAGCAGCGTCGACTTGCCACATCCGCTCGGGCCGACCAGGACGAGGAACTCCCCGCTGCGAATGGTGAGGTCGACCTCGGACAGTGCGGTGAAAGCGGCCTTCGTGCCGCGCGATCTGGAGTCGGCGCGTACTGCGAACCGCTTGGTCACACGGTCGAACTTGATGGTGCTCATGATCGGTATCCTCGCTCTGGACGCCGGGCGTGTGGCGCCGCTCATCTACCGGCGTCGGGCCCGCCGGGCCGGAACGGGTTGAACTCGTTCGTATACAGGTCGGCCGGCTTGACATCCTTCTTGAGCTGGCCGTCATCGCGCAGGAAGTCGATCCAACGAGTGAAGTTCTCGTCCGTGATGAGCCCACCCTTGTCCGGGACGCCGTAGCTCTTCCAGAACTTGATCGCGGTCTTGTCCTCCTTGCGGTTCCGCTTGTCGATGATCTGCGTGAACCGGGCGACGACCTCGTCACGCGAATGGCTCTTCGCCCACTCGAGGGCCCGCGCGACACCTTCGACGAAGTGCGTGACGGTCGTCGGGTTCTTCTTGATGAAGTCCGTCCGCAGCACGTAGCTTCCGGCCGCGAACGTGCCGTAGAGGTCGTAGTCGGAGAAGAGCGGGCGGATGCCACCGCGTTCGAGTGCCTTGTCCCGGAGGATGCCGCCGAGAGCGCCCACCTCGATCTGCCCGGCGCGCAGCGCCTGCTCGGTGTTGACCGGTGGAACCACGGTCGGCACGACCTTGTCGATGTCGCCCGAGCTGAGGCCCTCTTTCTTCAGGTAGGCGTCCAGGACGGCCTCGAGGTGCGCGCCGAGCGTGTTCATGCCGACTTTTTTGCCGATCAGGTCCCGGGCCGACCTGATGGGACTGTCCTCGAGTACGTAATAGCCGCTGTACTGGTCCTTGTCGACCCCGTAGTAGCTGATGACCGACTTGATCGGCGCGCCTGCGGAGATGAGCTTGATGATTGCGCCGTTGAAGGCCCCGCCGAAGTCGGTGTCGCCGGTGGTGGCCGCCTGGATGTCCTGCGGGCCGCTGATGGTGTTGCCGATCCACTCGAGTTTGACCGGGCCGAGGTAACCGAGATCGGCGGCCAGCTCGGGCAACGTGACCTGGCCGACGCTGCCCTGGTACCGCAGGGTCGTCCGCTCGTCCTTCGAACCGCCGCTGCTGCCACTGCTGTCGTTGCCGCAGGCGGAGGCCAGGAGGGCCGCCACAGCAAGGGTGGCCGTGGTTGTGAGCAGCTTCGACTTCTGTCGGATCCTGCGATGCATCGTGGTATGTCCTCTAGGATGTTCAGATTTTTGGAGATGAGCGTTCAGCCTGGTGGTGGATTCTCACGCCAGGAGGCGGAAGAATCCCTTCCCATGCCTGCCCCGGTGGGCATGCGGAAGCCTGGTGAAAAAGCCGCAGAAACCCGATTCCGCAGGAGGTGAGAATGAGTGTGGGGAGTGGTGCGTGGAGGCGCGACCGGCCAGGGTCGACCGCGCAGTCACGGGATCCCGCGATAAAGATTCCGGTGGCGTCGCCGGAAATTTCCGGGAAGCGTGCCGGACGAAGTTTTTCTCTACGATTGCGGCGGCAGGCTGCGGCGCGTCAGGGAACGACCCCCGGAACCTTCGGCCGTGGAGGGCCGTACTCCGATGCCGTTACCTGCTCGCGACGGACCGCCGACGCAGGCACAGCTTCAGCGGCAACACAAAGCGCTGGCGACGTGGACATGGTCCACGGGCCGCCGAGTAGACAGTTCCGCCCCGATCACGTTGCTCACTATCTTGGTGAAGAAGGCGTCTGTCAAGGGTTGTCGCCAGCTTCGGGCGTGTATTCCTGGTATCTCACTCAGGGTATTGGTTCCACTACGCTGAAGTGGGGAATTATTTTCGTGTGAGTGCCAATTGTTGACCTCCGCGTCAACAGGCGTAACCATGACGTCGCGACAGGGATAGCGGCGTGGTGACCCTGACAGTTCCGGGCAGCGTTTGATCTCCCGCCATCCGCCTGATGCCCGGGCCAGGTCTGTCCGGGTCAGCCGTGGCACCGCGTCGCGGCCTGCTCCCGTCACTTCCGGTCTTCAGCCGGCGGTAGCCACGCAATGGCGGCAGGCCCGTTCGCGACAGCCGCACCTCAGCATCGGATCGCGGCCGTCTCGACGTCACCCAGTGCCGGTCCGGGTCCTCGCACCGGTGAGGGATCGGACGGCATCGACGGCATGCGGCCGAGCTGGCCAGCCCTCATCCCCTCCACTGATCCCGCCAAGCGACCCCAAGTGAGCCAAGGAGCCAACCATGGCAGTCATCAGTACGGATCTGCGCGTACGCAAGGTAACCGGACGGATCGGCGCCGAGGTGGCAGGCCTCGACCTGCGCATCGACCTCGACGGCGAGACCGTTGCCGCCGTCCGGAAGGCACTGCTTGAACACAAGGCGCTGTTCTTCCGGGGCCAGGAACTCGACGACGAGGGGCAGCAGCGATTCGCCGCCCGCTTCGGCGAACTCACCAGGGCGCACCCTACCGTCCCCTCCCTGGAGGGCAGCCCGAACGTGCTGCGCGTGGACTCGACCGAGGGCCGCGCCAACAACTGGCACACCGACGTGACCTTCGTGGTGAGCCCGCCGTCCGCCAGTACGCTGCGCAGCATCACCGTCCCCCCGTTCGGCGGCGACACCCTCATCGCCAACACGGCGACGGCCTACCGTGATCTCCCGGACCCCCTGCGCGACCTGGCTGACGGGCTCTGGGCCGAGCACACGAACGACTACGACTACGCGATCCCACCGGCCCAGACGGCGCAGACGAAGGCTTTTCGCGAGGTCTTCGTCTCCCGGAAGTACCGGACCGCGCATCCCGTGGTCCGGGTCCATCCCGAGACGGGTGAGCGAGCCCTGTTCATAGGCGGCTTCGCACAGCGGATAGTCGGCCTGTCGAACACCGAGTCACGCGATCTGCTCCGCCTGCTGCAGACCTACGTCACTCGGCCGGAGAACACCGTCCGGTGGACGTGGGCACCCGGCGACCTCGCCTTCTTCGACAACCGGATCACCCAGCACTACGCCGTGGACGACTACGGCGACCTCCCGCGGCTGCTGCACCGGGTCACGGTCGCCGGCGGAGTGCCCACCGGACTGGACGGCCGGAACAGCTACGCCATCGAAGGGGATGACGCCGCGCACTACACCCCGATCGCGGCTTAGCCCGCTCGGCTGCGGGGCCGGCGGGCCCCGCAGCCGACTGGCCGGACGGCGTCCTGACCGCTCTGTTGCATCGGCGGAGTCCGCTGTCCCGCGACCGCCGGCCGGTCATGATCGAGTGATGCGTCGACGTCGTGCCTGCCCACCGGTCCCGACATCGGAGTCGCGGGGTTCCGGTTCCCGCCGGAGGTGATCGTCCTGGCGGTTCGGTGGTACCTGCGGTTCGCCCTGTCGTACCGGGACGTCGACGACCTGCTCGCCCTGCGGCCTTCCTCGTCGATGCCCGCGACGTACCGGCGGCGGACTCGTCATCGTCCACCCGAAGTCCCGGGCGGGCCGGCGAACCATCGTCCTCCCGCCTGGCCTGGCGGCCGACCTGCGCACGCACCGCACGGCCCAGCAGCAGGAGGCAGAGGCGGCCGGCAACGGGCTCGTCTTCACGCAGCCCACCGGCCACCCCCTCGGCCCCAACGCCGATCACCGGGCGTGGAAGAACCTCCTGAAAGCGGCGGACGTCCGGTCCGCCCGTCTCCACGACGCGCGCCACACCATGGCGAGCCTGCTCCTCGCCCAGGGCGTTCATCCGCCGTCGTCATGGAGATCATGGGCCACTCGCAGATCAGCCTGACCCTCAGCGCCTACAGCCACGTCGCACCCGAACTGTCCACCGACTGCTCATTCTTGCGGGTCTGCCGCCGCGGGACACCGGCTCGGCATCCGGGCTCCTGCAATGCTTCCAGCAGCTCGGTCTCTCGTTGGGAGTCGCCGTGCTGACGACGGTCTACAGCACGTCGCTCCGCAACTCCACGGCCGGGGTGGCTCCAGCGGCTCAGGCGCATCAGGCCATGGCCCATGGCATCGCCACCGCCTTCATCGTGGTGGCGGCCTTCCTCGCGGCGGTGAACCTGGTCGCGATCCTTGCCCTCAACGTCCGAAAGCCCGCGGCGGCTGTCTGAGGGGTTCCAGCGAGAGGAGTTCCGGCGAGCGCCGCCCCACGCGGACATCGGACACGTCGGGCAGCGGTCGGTCTTTCCGCGGAGGACGTCAGTTAACGCCTTCTCGATCCCGGGAAGGCCAGGAATAGTGGAGCGTCCTCGAGCGTCCGGAATGATGTTCGGATTCGCGACGCGTCATCGAAGGAGTCGGTTTTTCATGGGCATCGGGATCTCGCTGCACACAGGAGCAACCCCCATCGGCGACACGTTGCGTGTCATCCTGGGACGCGCCCATGAGGCGGCGGATGCCGGCGTCGACACCATCTGGTTCTCCCAGGGCCTCGACATCGACGCGATCACCGTGTCCGCCCTCGTCGGACGGGAGGTCCCCGGCATCGGGATCGGCACCGCGGCAGTACCGATGTACCCGCGCCATCCCGTCGTGACCGCCGCCCAGGCCAGGACTGCGCAGATCGCCATCGACGGCCGTTTCCACCTCGGCATCGGCCTGGGAACCCAGGCCGCAGTCGAGGACGCCTTCGGCGTCCCGTTCGAGCGGCCCATCCGCCACCTGCGCGACTATCTCCGCATCCTGCGCTCGGTGTTCGAGACCGGTGCCGCCGACGTCCAGGGCCCGACCGTCACCGCCCGCCTACCCACGACGTCGCCCACGGGTCCGCGGACCGGCATCACCCCTGCGATCCCGCTGCTCGTCGCGGCCATGGGACCCCAGGCCCTGCGCGCCGCGGGCGAACTGGCCGACGGAACGCTGCCCTACCTGGCAGGACCGCGCACCCTCGCCGAGTCGATCGTCCCCACCATCGTCGAGGCGGCACGCGCCGCCGGTCGTCCCGACCCCACCATCGCGGTCGGTGTCCCCGCCGCCGTCACCGCCGATATCGCGGAAACCCGCGCCCACGCGGAACGGGCCCTCGCCCCCTACGGCAACGTCCCCTCCTACCGCGCCGTGCTGGACCGGGAGGGCGCGGTCCACCCCGCCGACGTCGCCCTGATCGGTGACGAGGACACCATCGCCGCCGGGATCCAACAATACCTGGACGCCGGAGCCACCGACGTACGCATCTCCCCCGCCGCCTTCCGCACCGACGAGGACCGGCTGCGTACCTGGCGACTCGTCGGAGAACTGGCCCGAACGGCCCGAGCGGCCGTGAGACTGTAGGCACAACGACTCTGTCGCACTGTCTGGACAGACCGGCAGCCACCACCAAGGGTGATCGGCGAGGAGCCCCGGCATTGTTGGCACCGAGCCTCGGACCCCGAAGACATCAAGGACCGACAGTCACCGCCGAACGAGTCCATTCGGAAGCCCCTGCATTGTACGAACCGGGCCTCCGTGCCTGCTGACCTGCATCTGCAGACACCGGCAATCATGCCGATTGATAGATAAAACCTATTTGACCAGGTCAGATGCTAACTACGCAACGTGGTGGACCATGTGTACCAGCATCCGAACCGATTGATCTTGGTTGCTGGCCCTGAAATC
>NZ_FZMO01000188.1 GCF_900197875.1 Frankia canadensis
GGTCGACGGCAGTCCGGTCGACGGCAGTCCGGTCGACGGCAGTCCGGTCGACGGCAGTCCGGTCGACGGCGGTCCGCGGGTCGGGGCCGGCGAGCTCGTGCGGGGACACCGCGCGGGCCAGCGCCGCCGAGGCCGCGGTGGCGGGCGAGGCGGCCGCGCCGGGCGGGCCGGCGGCGTCCTCGAGGAACAGGTCGTAGAGGGCCCGGTCGGCGAGGACGTGCTGCCACAGCGGCACGGGCCGGTGATCGCTGACGATGACCCGGGTGTGGCCGCGGACGGTGACGAGCCACTCGCCGAACTCCTCGGCGTTGCTCACCGTCGCGGACAGGGAGACCAGCCGGACATGCGCCGGCAGGTGGATGATGACCTCCTCCCACACGGCGCCACGCTGCCGGTCGGCGAGGTAGTGCACCTCGTCCATGACCACGTAGCCGAGGTCGTCAAGGCCGCGGCCGCCGGCGGGGCCGGCGTAGAGCATGTTGCGCAGCACCTCGGTCGTCATGACGACGATCGGGGCGGAGCCGTTGCGGGAGGTGTCGCCGGTGAGCAGGCCGACGGCGTCGGCGCCGTGGCGGGCGACGAGGTCGGCGTACTTCTGGTTGGACAGCGCCTTGATCGGCGTCGTGTAGAAGCAGCGGGTCGCGGTGCGCAGGGCGAGGTGGGCGGCGAACTCGCCGACCACCGTCTTGCCCGCGCCCGTCGGCGCCGCGACGAGCACCCCGTCACCGGCCGCCAGCGCCGTCAGCGCCTCGTGCTGGAACGGGTCGAGCCCGAAGGGAAGGCTGGCGGCGAACTCCACGAGAGCCGCTGGCGCGGAGGACACGTCTGCCACCCTACGGGACGCGGCCGGCACTCATCCGCCGCGAGCGCCGCCACCTTGACGTGGACGAGAACAGTGACGTGGACGAGAACAGTGACGTGGACGCCACGAGGCAGGCGACGACGAAGGCGGGACGGCGAGGAGGGGAACGGCGAGGGCGGCGATGGTCAGGTGATGTCGCCGTGCAGCGGGTCACCGCCGCCGGGCGCCGGACCGGTGCCCGCGCCGACCGGGGATGACGTGCCCGCCCCGTCGCCCGTCGCGGCCGGCGCTGGGGCCGGCTCGGCGAAGCGCGGACGGTGGGCTTCGTCGAAGTCCAACGGCGAGGCCTCGTCGTCGGCGAGGTCGGCGTAGGGGGACGTGTCGCCGCGCCGCGAGCGCCGGCGGTCGTTGAGCCAGCCGATGATGAGTGCCACCTCGTAGAGCAGGCACATCGGCAGGCCGAGCGCGAGCATGGTGAACGGGTCCTGGCTCGGGGTGATGATCGCGGCGAAGACGAACACGAGGAAGATCTCGGCGCGCCGCCACGAGCGCAGCTTCGCCGTCGTGACCACCCCGGCGAGGTTGAGCATCGCGACGAGCAGCGGCACCTCGAACGACAGGCCGAAGATCAGCAGCATCGCCTGGACGTAGCTGAGGTAGCGGTTGCCGTCCAGGACGCTGACCAGCCCGTGGCCGCCGAAGCCGAGCAGCAGGCCCAGGCCCGTCGACAGGGTGAGGTAGGCGAACACGGCGCCGGTGGCGAACAGCACCAGCGAGATCGCCACGAAGGTCAGCGACCAGCGCCGCTCGTGCCGGTGCAGCCCGGGGGTGATGAACGACCACAGCTGGTAGAGCCAGATCGGCGAGGAGACCACCGCCGCCGCGATCATCGAGATCTTCAGGCGGATCGTGAACGCGTCGAGGATGCCGAAGAAGTACAGCGTGCAGTTCGCCGACGCCGTGCCGTCCGGGCTGAACCGCTTGTCCGCCGGCAGGTCGCAGTAGGGCGCCTTGAGCCAGTCGAAGATGTGCGGCTCGAAGATGAAGCACACGACCGCCGCGATCGCGAACCCGACCAGCGAGATCGCGATCCGGTTCCGCAGCTCGCGCAGATGCTCGGTGAGGGGCATCCGGCTGTCCTCGACCGTGCGGGTCCGCCGGTTGTTCACCGAGGCGAGAAGCCTGCGCGGCGTCGGAATGCCTGGCACGTCGGCGTCTCCTGGTCGAGGGATGGGGGGACCCGGCCGGCCTGGAGACCGCCGGGAACCGGCCGGGCGCGCATCACCCGGCCGGCAGGTGACGCGGTCAGTGCCGGTCGGCCGCCGGGACGGAGCCGTTGACCGAGCTCGCCGCGCCGGGCTGCGCGACGGGCGCGGGCGCCTCGATCGGCAGCGGCGCCGGCACGGGGGCGGCCGGCTGGTCGTCGTCGCGCAGGCCCTTGGTCTCGGCCTTGAAGATCCGCAGCGAACGCCCGAAGGAACGCGCCGCATCGGGGAGCTTCTTCGCTCCGAACAGCACCATCACGACGAGGGCGATGATGATGATCTCGGTGGTGCCCAGGTTAGGCATGGTCGGCGTCCTCCGATGAGCGGTACCGGCCCGGTACGACGACCGGTGCGAACGATGCTACGTCGGTCAGCCTAGGAGTCGATAGAAGGTGTTCGGGTATCCGGCAGATGACGGCTGCGCAACGAAGCAGACCTGACAGACGAAGTGTAGCCGAACCGCGACAGTGCGCGGGCTCCTTCCCGCCCGTCACAGCCTGCGGCGACTGTCCGCAGGTGGGCAACCGCGCGGCGCACCGTGCGTCCTCACGAGGCGTAGCCGCCGCTGGCCAGGGGCCGAGCCACCACGGATCACACCCGGACCATGCTTCCGGCGCCGCCGCGCGCCGCCACCGCCGGATCGGTCGCGCCTTGTGGTCATTCGGTGGCCCCGTCGGGCGACGGCCTCGGCCCGGGGTGTCCCGGGGCTCGCGTCAGGAGGTGCGGTCGGCGAGGCGCGCGCCGACCTCGGCGTGGTCGAGCCGGGCCGACAGCGCCGCGGTGTCGGTGGCGAGGCCGGACACCCGGGTGGACAGCTCACCCAGCGCCCGGCGCACCCCGCGCACCTTCTGCCACACCCGCCAGGCGCACAGGACGAGCAGCGCCAGTCCGCCGAGGATCAGCACGAGGTAGACCAACGCCCAGAGCATGACCATGACCCTATCCGTCGCCGGGATCGAGGCCGTAGGCGGCGAGCGCGCGCCGGGCCAGGGCGTGGACGTCCTCGGCGAGCGCGCGGGGCTCGACGACGCGTACGTCGGCGCCGAGACCGAGCACCAGCCGGTGCAGCCAGGACGTCTCCCGGGCGTGCAGGGTGACCTCGAGACGACCCGCGGACAGCTCCCGGACCTGCGTCACCGGGTAGTAGTCGGCGACCCAGCGCGCCGGGGAGGACAGTTCGAGCACGACCCGCACGTCGCCGGGGGCCGGGTGGTAGATGCCGTCGCTGGTGTCCCGGGAGACCGCCTCGGGCGGCGGGGCCGCGGGGACGTCGAGCAGCCGCACCCCGTCCGGGCCGTCGATGCGGTCGAGCCGGAACAGCCGCACCGCCTCCGCCCGATGGCACCATCCCTCCAGGTACCAGCGGCCCTCCCGGACCAGCACGCGCATCGGGTCGACGTCGCGCTCGGTCAGCTCGTCGCGCGACCAGACGAGGTAGCGCAGGTGCACCCGGCGCCGTTCCCGCAGCGAGCGCTGCACGGCGGCGAGGACCTCGTCGTGGGTGTCGAGGCTGACCCGGACCTGACCGGCGGCGCTGGCGCTGGCGCCCACCGCCTTCTCGAGTTTCTCCAGCGCCCGGTCGAGGGCGTCGCGGCCGGCCAGTCCCGGCACGTCGGCGAGGGCACGGGCGGCGACGACGAGCGCGGTCGCCTCGTCCACCGACAGCCGCAGCGGACGGTCGAGGGTCTGCGGGTCGGCGACGGTGATCTGGTCGCCGGAGTAGCTCAGGTCGATGAGGTCACCGGGCGCCCCGCCGGGCAGCCCGCAGACGAACAGCAGGTCGAGGTCGTCGCGCAGCTGGCGCGGGGTGATGCCGAACGCCTCGGCGGCGGCGGGCAGCGACACCCCCGGATGGGCGCGCAGCCACGGGACGAGGGCGAGCAGCCGGCTCAGCCGATCGGTCGCGGCACTCATCGCCCCGGCTCACCCACCGTGCCCGGCAGGGACGCGTCGGCGGGATCCGGCGCCCGCCGCTCGCCCCGCGGGCCCGCCTCCTCCAGCCCGGCCGCCTCCTCCTGCCCGGCAGCCTCCTGCAGCCCGCATGCCCCGTCCGGCCCGGCCGCCGCGTCCCGCTCACCGGGGGCGGTGCCCGCGGCGGCGGCGCGCAGCCGGGCGACGACGGCGGCGCGCAGGTCGGGTGGGTCCACGACCAGCACGTCGGGGCCGGCGCCGACGATCCAGCGGGCGAATCGCTCGGTGTCGGAGAACTCGCGCTCGAGCAGGTCCAGGTCCGCGGGCACGGCCGGGCGCGGGCGCGCGGGCGGGATGCAGCCGAACCCGCCGGCCGGGCGGGCGCCGCGGCGCAGCGTGTGCCCGGCGCCGCGGCGCACGGCGAGCGTCGCGGTGCGGGTGCGTTCCGGCGGTGCCTGCGCGGACACCATCCGGTGCAGGTCGGTGCCGGGGGGCACCCGCACGGCGCCGGCGGGGCCGACCAGGCGCACGGTGCCGGCGACCCGCGACAGGCGGAACACCCGCGGCGCGGCGCGGACGAGGTCGTGACCCACCAGGTACCAGCGGCCCCGCCAGGACAGCACGCCCCACGGCTCCACCTGCCGCTCGGCGACCGCCGCCTCGCCGACCTTGCGGTAGGGGAAACGGATCGCCCGGCCGGACTGGACGGCGGCGAGGCACGGTTCGAAGGCGGGCTCGGCGGCGTCGACCCGTGGCTCGAACCCGTCGAGGGCGGCGAGGCCCCCGCCCTCGTCGACCGCCGCACCGCCGGCCGCGAGCTTGCGCAGGGCGCTGGCAGCCGGGCCGGCCAGCGCCGTCGACGACCACAGCGAGCCGGCGAGGGCGAGCGCCGCCGCCTCGTCGGGGGCCAGCGCGATGTCGGGCAGCGCGTAGTCACCGCGGCGGATGCGGTAGCCGACCTCGTCACTGAGCGCCGAGTCGGTGCCGGTCTCCAGCGGAATGCCGATCTCGCGCAGGTAGGCCTTGTCCCGTTCGAACATCCGCCGGAAGGCGTCCTGCTCCTCCGCGCCGACGCCCGGCTCGTATCCCTCGACCAGTTCCCCAAGCTGGGACACGGTGAGAAAACGCGATGTCGCCATCAGGCACATCGTCAGGTTGAGCAGGCGTTCCACCCGGCGCCGGGACACACTCACACAGGCTAGCCGCACCCCGCCCGGGCCCCGACACGACCCTCGAGGTGAGATGCCTCGGCGGTCGTGTCGGGGGGCGCGCCACCGGGGCGCGCACGGTGCCGTCAGGGCTGGGCACCCTCGGCGCCGCCCGCGCCGGAGCCGGCGGAGGCGGGCGCGACGGCGAGCAGGTCCACGACGAACACCAGGGTGTCGTCGGCGAGGATCGTCGGCGGCTGGCCGCCCATCGGCCCGTAGCCGAGCGCCGGCGGGATGGCGATCTCGCGGCGGCCGCCAACGCGCATGCCGTCGATGCCCCGGCCGAACCCGGGGATGGTGCCCGACAGCGGGAAGGTGACGGCCTGCCCGCCGTTGCCGGCCCAGGTGGAGTCGAACTCGTCGCCGTTGCGCCACAGCACGCCGGAGTACTGGATGCGCACGGTGCTCGTGGCCGTGGCCCGCGTGCCGGTGCCGGTCACCAGGTCGCGGGTGACCAGCCCCGTCGGCGCGGCGCCGGAGCCCGCGGCGGCGCGGGGGGCGAGGCTCAGGTCGGTGGCGTTGCGCACCGCGGGCAGCGCGGGGCCGGCGGGCCGCGTGGCGCGCACCGGGGCGGCGCTGGTGCCGTCGGGACCGGTCGACGAGGAGCAGCCGGTGAGCGCGAGACCGGCCAGCGTCGCCGGCAGCAGCAGGGCGGCGGCGAGCGCGCGGGCACGGTGACGGGCGCGGGCGGCGGGCAGGACGGCACGGACGGGCCGCGGGAGGGACGTCACGGACGGGGGGTTCCTCACATGCTGGCGATGAGCTTGTCGACGCGGTCGTCGACGGAGCGGAAGGGATCCTTGCACAGCACCGTACGCTGGGCCTGGTCGTTGAGCTTGAGATGGACCCAGTCGACGGTGAAGTCGCGGCGCTTCTCCTGGGCCCGCTTGATGAACTCGCCGCGCAGCCGGGCGCGGGTGGTCTGCGGCGGGCGGGACTTCGCCTCGAACACGTCGAGGTCGCGGGTGACCCGCTCGACGAGGCCGGCGCGTTCCATCCGGTAGTACAGGCCGCGGTCGCGGTGGATGTCGTGGTACTTCAGGTCGAGCTCGGCGACGCGCGGGGAGGCCAGCGACAGGCCGTGGCGGTGCCGGAACCGCTCGATGAGCACGTACTTCGTCACCCAGTCGATCTCGCGGGCGACGAGCTCGAGGTCGTCGGTCTCGATCGCGAGCAGCGTGCGTCCCCACAGGTCCAGCACCCGCTTGGCGACGGCGTCACCGCCGCGGCGCTCGACGAACTCGACGGCCTTGGCGTGGTACTCGCGCTGGATGTCCAGGGCGCTGACCTCGCGGCCGTTCGCCAGCTTGATCTTACGCTGGCAGGTCATGTCGTGGCTGACCTCGCGGATCGCCCGGATCGGGTTCTCCAGCGTCATGTCGCGCAGCATCACCCCGGCCTCGATCATCCGCAGCACGAGGTCCGTCGAGCCGAGCTTGAGCAGCATCGTCGTCTCGCTCATGTTCGAGTCGCCGACGATGACGTGCAGGCGGCGGAAGCGCTCGGCGTCCGCGTGCGGCTCGTCGCGGGTGTTGATGATCGGGCGCGAGCGGGTCGTCGCCGAGGACACCGACTCCCAGATGTGCTCGGCGCGCTGGGAGATGCAGTAGACCGCCCCGCGCGGGGTCTGCAGCACCTTGCCCGCGCCGCACAGGATCTGCCGGCTGACCAGGAACGGGACGAGCACGTCGGCGAGCTTGGAAAACTCGCCGTGCCGGCCGACGAGGTAGTTCTCGTGGCAGCCGTAGCTGTTGCCGGCCGAGTCGGTGTTGTTCTTGAACAGGTGGATGTCGCCAGCGATGCCCTCCTCCCGCAGCCGCCGTTCCGCCTCCACGAGCAGACCCTCGAGGATGCGTTCGCCGGCCTTGTCGTGGGTGACGAGGTCCGGCACGGAGTCGCACTCCGGGGTGGCGTACTCCGGATGGCTCCCGACGTCGAGGTACAGGCGGGCCCCGTTCTTGAGGAACACGTTGGAGCTGCGTCCCCACGACACGACACGACGGAACAGGTACCGCGCCACCTCGTCCGGGGACAGCCGTCGCTGCCCCCGGAACACACAGGTGACGCCGTACTCGTTCTCCAGTCCGAAGATGCGGCGATCCACGTCTGTGACCCTATGCTCGGATGCCGCCCCGGCGGGGCCAGACGCTCGGGACCACGCTCACCGGGGTGCCGGGCCTCCCGGCCCGCCGCCCGCCGCCGGGTCCGCCGCGCCGTCCGCGCGGGCGTCGACGGTCGGCCCGGCGCAGGCGTCCGCGGGGCGGCTCGGCGGCACCAGCCGGACGCTGCCGGCGGACCCGGGCGCGTCCATCGGCACGGTGCGCTCCAGCGGCGCCGCCGGCTGCGTCGGCTCCGACTCCGCCAACGACGGCCCGGCCAGTGCGGGCCCGGCCAGTGCGGACTGTGTCGCCGGGGACCGGGCCAGACCCGCCTGGGCCGGCGTGGGCTGGGAC
>NZ_FZMO01000296.1 GCF_900197875.1 Frankia canadensis
GCCCGCGTCCCCCGCCCCCACCGTGCTCGCGCGGACCGCCTCGCCGGTTGCCACCGGGTGGCCCTCGCCAGATCCGTGGTCGGCCGGCGGAGCGGGCGGGCTGCCCGTCCTGCCGTCCGCGCCCACGCAGGCCGCCGTCCCAGCGGGCCCCGGCCCGGCGGGTGCGCCGGCGCCGCTGCTGTACCCACCCGGGGCGACGGCGTCGGCGCTGCCGGCGGGCGCCGTCCTCGCGGACCTCGCCCGGTTCCCCTGCTGGCTGCGCTGCGGCGGCGCGGCGGACGCGCTGTGGGCGTCCGGTCCGCCGAGCCGGTCCGGCGACGGCGCCGGCGGCGGTCAGCCGCCCAGCGGCCCGCGGCGCGGCTCGTTCGACGACCACGCGGCCCATCTCGTCGGCCCGTTCGCGTGGCTGGTCCTCGCCTGGCCGGTACTCCCGCGCCAGCTGGCCGCGGAACGCGACGCGCTCGCCCGCGCCATCCCCGCCCTGCGCATGCGCGAGCACGACCAGGACGCCCGTCTCGACCTGGAACGCGCCGAGCAGCGCCACCGCGAGCTCGGCCGCGCGGCGGCGAGCGGGATGTGGGACGTGGAGATCCTCGTCGGCGGGGCGAGCCAGGCCGGCGCGTTCTCCCTGGCCGCGCTGCTGTGCAGCGCCAGTGACCTGGACGAGCTGCCCTACACGCTGCGCCCGCTCGGCCCGGTGACCTCGCTCGCGGGCGTCTGGTCGAGCAGCCCACCGCCGCCCGTCGCGTGGGACGCGGCCCGCAGCCCGTTCCGGGCCGGCGCGGAGCTGCTCGCCGCGCTCGCCCGCCCGCCGGCCCGTGAGCTGCCGGGCATCACGCTCGTCACCCCGCACACGTTCGACGTCACCCCGGAGGGCCCGGCGGGTGCGGGGCCCGCGGACCCGGTCGGCGCGCCGGACGCCATCCGCCTCGGTGACGTGCTCGACGCCGGCTGGTCCGCGGCGGGCGCGCTCACCGTCGCGCGGGCCACGCTCAACCGGCACGCCTTCGTCTGTGGCGCCACCGGATCCGGCAAGTCGCAGACCGTGCGGTCGCTGCTGGAGTCGCTGAGCCGGGCGCGCCGCCCGGTGCCCTGGCTGGTGCTGGAACCGGCGAAGGCCGAGTACGCGCGGATGGCCGGTCGCCTCGCCGACCTGACCGGCGCGGCGCCCGAACCGACCGGCTGGGAGCTGCGCCCGGTCAGCGCGGCGGCCAGGCGGCCGGCCGGAGCGGCGGACCCGGGCGAGGTGCTCGTCATCAGACCGGGCCGGCTCGACGCGCCGCCCGCGTCGCTCAACCCGCTGGAGCCCGAGGCCGGGTTTCCGTTGCAGAGCCACGTCGACCTGGTCCGGGCGCTGTTCCTCGCCGCCTTCGAGGCGCACGAGCCGTTCCCCCAGGTACTCGCCCGGGCGCTGACGGCCTGCTACCGCGACCTGGGCTGGAACCTCGTCCTCGACCGTCCGCAGCCGCCGCACCGGCCCCGGTTCCGCGTCGCCGGGCCGGACGAGGACCCGCTCGTCGAGGCGCCCCGGCGCTATCCCACCCTCGGCGACCTGCAAGGCACCGCCACCCGCGTGGTCGAGGACATCGGCTACGGCGCCGAGCTCGCCGCCGACGTGCGCGGCTTCGTCGACGTCCGCATCGGCAGCCTGCGCGAGGGGAGCCCAGGGCGGTTCTTCGAGGGCGGCCACCCCCTCGACATCGGCGCGCTGCTGACCCGCAACGTGGTCTTCGAGCTGGAGGACATCACCAGCGACCAGGACAAGGCGTTCCTGCTCGGCGCGGTGCTGATCCGCATCGTGGAGCATCTGCGGGTCCGCTTCGGCGCGCGCGGGGCGGGCGGGCTGCGCCACGTCCTCGTCGTCGAGGAGGCCCACCGGCTGCTGAAGAACGTCACCGACGGGCCCGCGGCGGCGGCCGTGGAGCTGTTCGCGTCGCTGCTCGCGGAGATCCGCGCGTACGGCGAGGGGCTCGTGGTGGTGGAGCAGATCCCCGCCAAGATCCTCCCCGACGTCGTCAAGAACACCGCGCTCAAGGTGATGCATCGGCTACCGGCGGCCGACGACCGGGAGGCCGTCGGCGCGACGATGAACCTACGCCCGGAGCAGTCGGAGGTCGTGGTCGCCCTGCCCCCCGGGGTCGCGGCGGTGAGCGTGGACGGCATGGACCGGCCCGTCCTCGCCCGGATGGTCGCCGGCGACGACCGGGAGTCCTCGGACCTGGCCCGCCACGACCGGGTGCCGCTGGCCGGACGGCGCAGCGCCCGCTGCGGATCGGACTGCACCGCCGCGCGGGCCTGCACCCTGGAGGAGACGGAGACCGCCGCGCTCGCCGCCCGGGTCCCGCTGCTGGTGCTGTGGGTGGAGGCGATCGCCGCACACCAGGTGATGGGCTTCGGCCACCTGCTCGGCGTGGAGCCGTTCGCCCCGTCGCCGGCGCTGCGCGCGATCCTGGCCACTCATCCGCGCCGACGTCTCGACTGCCTGCTCGCGCACGCCGTCGACCGGGCCACCAGCGCGCGCGCCGCCCACCTGCGGGCCGACGTCGACCCCGACGAGTTCGCCGCCGCCCTGCACACCACTGTGCACCGCCTCCTCGCCCTGCCCGGGCCACCGAACGGCGCCGACGCCCAGCCCGGCGTCCGCACTTCCCATACCGGCGCCGACTCCGGTACCCGCACCGGGTCCGGTACCCGCACCGGCACCGGGTCCGAGCCCCACGCCGGTGTCCACACCGGCGCTGGCGCGTACGCCGACTCCGGTGCCCACAGGGCGGGTGAGCCGAGCCGGGACGCACGGCGGTTGACCGCGGGCGTCTACCGCTGGCAGGACGTTCGCAACGCGCTCGGTGAGGCGGTGCGCCGCCGGGGTGCGCACGCCGCGCCGCACCCGTTGACCGCGGCCTGGCAGGACCGCGGCCTGGCCATCACCGGCGACAGCCTCGGCGCGCAGCTGGCCTGGTTGCGCTCCAGCCCGATCTACGCCGACGACGCGGACCGGGTCAGTGTCGGCGACGCCGAGGCGAGCGGACTGGCCGACGCGGTGCGTGCGGTCGCCGGCGGGACGGACGCCCGCCGCGTCCTGACGGCCCTGGAACGCGCCTGCGCCGGCCCCGGGCTACCCGACCTTGCCAGCCAGATCGCCAACCTCGTCGACCAGGCCGCCGCAGCGCCGCCCAGCCCGTCCGGTGCACCCTCACGCACCGCCCGGGAACGAGCACGTGACACCGCATAAGGCGACAGTTCGGACACGACGGGCCATACTCTGTACTGAAAGACTCCATCTCACCACGGCGCGTGCCGGTAGTTGGCTCTGGTGCGGCAGCCATCGCGCGCGGTCCCGGCCCGGCTGGCCGGTCACGACCAGCCCGTGCGCGACCAGCCGGCGCAGTGCGCGGCGCAGTGCGTACGACGCGCGGTGGTGGGCAGGCGGGACTGGCAAGGCGGGGGGCAACGATGGGGGACGCGGCCCTGGCGACGGCGGAGGCCCAGCTCGTGCGGGGCCTCTACGTGGCGCGGGAACGTTGGGGCTGGGAGTTCGTGGACGGAGGTCCGCCGGTTCCCAGTCCCGTCGCCGACAGTCCGCCCGCCTGGTCGGCACCCCCGCTGCCGGATCTCGCGGCGATGACCGAACGGCGCCGGCTCGCCCTGCGGTCGCTGTGGGTACGGATGCTGCTGCCCGTCGTCTTCGTCGTCTTCGGCACCGTGCTGGCATCCGACGGCGGGTTCTTCTTCGTACCGGCGGGGCTCGCGCTCGCCGCGCTGGCGGGCCTGCCGCCGCTGGTGCGCCACGCCCAGCTACGGCGAGCCCGCAGCCGCACGCCGCTGCTGACCGAGCGGGCCCGCCAGCGGCACGAGGCGGCGATGGCGTCCTGGCAGTCCGAGGTCGACATCCACCGGCGGGCCGACGAGCGGCGCCGGGAGGCCGCCAGCCGGTTCTACCCGATCACGATGCCCTCGCTGGCACCCCGCGTCGACGTGTTCGGCGGGGACGGCAACGGCTGGGCGAGCCTGCTCGCGACCGCCGGCAGCTCCGTGCTCGCCGGCGGCACCGGCATCCTGCTCGTCGACCTCAGCGAGCGGACGGTCGGCGGGGGCCTCGCCCGTGTGGTCGGCCAGGCCTCATGCCCGGTCGAGTCATGGGACCTGCCCCGCCAGCTCGACGAGGTCACCCTGCTCGACGGGCTCGGGCCGCGGGAGGCCGGCGAGCTCGTCGCCGACGCCTTCGAGCCCACCGCGGACGGCGCGGCGGATCCGCACCGCCGCGCCCTGCACGCCGATCTGATCACCACCGTCAGCGAGGC
>NZ_FZMO01000013.1 GCF_900197875.1 Frankia canadensis
CCGATGGTACTGCATGGGGGACCGTGTGGGAGAGTAGGACGCCGCCGGACTTACACACGTAGGGTCGCTCCGACATTGTCGGAGCGACCCTACGTGTATGTGCGGACAGGCGCATCCTTGATCAGGTTCCTGGTCCGAGTGGCTGCAGGTAGATGGGCGTCCTACTATCGGACGTGACACATCGGCCGAGGGGAGCCGCTTCGATGTCGTCTGATCTGCACGTCCCAGATCACCCGGTCCGCATCGTCACGGCGGCAGCGCTGTTCGACGGGCATGACGCGGCGATCAACATCATGCGGCGCCTGCTGCAGGCCCAGGGCGCCGAGGTCATCCACCTCGGTCACGATCGGGGCGTCGAGGACGTGGTGACCGCCGCGGTACAGGAGGACGCGCAGGGCGTGGCTCTCTCCTCGTACCAGGGTGGGCACGTGGAGTATTTCACGTACCTGGTGGATCGGCTGCGTGAGCGCGACGCCGGCCACGTGCGGGTCTTCGGTGGCGGTGGCGGAGTGATCGTGCCGGCCGAGATCGACCTGCTGCAGTCCCGCGGAGTCAGCCGGATCTTCTCTCCCCACGACGGCCAGGAGCTGGGGCTCGCCGCGATGGTGAACACCATCATCCGAGACTGCGACGTCGATCTCGCCGGCGATGGTGTGAAGCTGGACGAGGTCGCCAGCGGCGATCAGGGAGCACTCGCCCGCGCCATCACGGTCCTCGCCGCCGGGCGCGACGTCGAGGAGTTCGCCGCCGCGCTGCGTGCGGAGGCCGACCGGCGCCCACCCATGCCCGTGCTGGGCATCACCGGCACCGGCGGTTCGGGCAAGTCATCGCTGACCGACGAGCTGCTGCGGCGCTTCCGCCTCGACCAGGGCACGGACCTGCGCATCGCCGTGCTCGCCGTCGATCCCAGCCGGCGTCGCGGCGGCGGGGCGCTGCTCGGCGACCGCATCCGGATGAACGCCCTCGGCCAGGGCGACGGGTGCGTCACCTATTTCCGGTCGCTGGCGACCCGGCGGGCCGACAGCGAGGTCCCGGCGCACCTGCGGGACATGGTCGCCGCCTGCCACCTGGCCGGCTATGACCTGGTCATCGTCGAGACACCTGGGATCGGGCAGGGCGACGCGGCGATCGTCGACTACTGTGAGGTCTCGCTGTATGTGATGACACCCGAGTACGGCGCCGCCTCCCAGCTGGAGAAGATCGACATGTTGGAGGTCGCGGACGTCGTCGCGGTGAACAAGTTCGAGCGCCGTGGGGCACAGGACGCGCGCCGCGATGTCGCGCGCCAGCTGATGCGCAACCGGGAGGCGTTCGACCAGTCGTGGGAGGAGATGCCGGTCTTCGGCACGTCCGCCGCCCGCTTCCACGACGACGGCGTGACAGCCCTGTACCACCATCTCGTCGGGCTGCTGGCGGCGCGCGGCCTGCGGGTCGGGCCGGGAGAGCTGGCCACGGTCAGCACGCGCGTGTCCCGCGACCTCGCCCCGGTCGTCCCGGCCGCCCGCGCCCGCTACCTGGCCGAGATCGCCGAGACGGTCCGCGGCTACCACGCCGAGACGGAGCGCCAGGCGCTGCTCGCCCGCCGCCGCGAGCACCTCACGACGGCACTTGACGCCCTGCGCGCCACCGGTGGGGAGGCGGGGTCCCTCACCGCGCTGCGAGACGCGGCCGACACGGCGCTCGCGCCGTGGGCGGGCTCCCTGCTGGCCGAGTGGCCCGCCACCGTCGCGCAGCGCCAGGGCGACGAGCTGACCTACCTGGTGCGCGGCCAGGAGGTCCGCACCCCACTGCGGCGCACGACGCTCGCTGGCAGCCAGGTCTCCCGGGTGGCGCTGCCCCGCCTCGACGACGCCGCCGGGCTGCTGCGCTTCCTGCGGCGGGAGAACCTGCCGGGCGTCTTCCCCTACACCGCCGGCTGCTATCCGTTCAAGCGTGCCGGGGAGGCGCCGGCGCGCATGTTCGCCGGCGAGGGCGACCCGTTCCGGACGAACCGCCGTTTCCACCTGCTGTCCGCCGGATCCCCCGCCACCCGGCTGTCCACCGCCTTCGACTCGGTGACGCTCTACGGGCGTGACCCGGCGGCCCGGCCGCACATCTACGGCAAGGTCGGCACGTCCGGAGTGTCGGTCGCCACTCTCGACGACATGAAGGCCCTGTTCGACGGCTTCGACCTGTGCGATCCGGCGACCAGCGTGTCCATGACGATCAACGGCCCGGCGCCGGCGATCCTCGCCATGTTCCTGACCACCGCGATCGACCAGCGGCGCGACGCCTTTCGCAGCGAGCACGGCCGCGAACCGGACGCCGACGAGGCCGCGACCATCGCCGCGCACACCGTCGCCACCGTCCGCGGCACGGTGCAGGCCGACATCCTCAAGGAGGACCAGGGCCAGAACACCTGCATCTTCTCGACGGAGTTCGCGCTGCGCGCGATGGCCGACGTGCAGGAGTGGTTCATCGGGCACGACGTCCGCAACTTCTATTCGGTGTCGATCTCCGGATATCACATTGCCGAGGCCGGTGCGAATCCCATCACCCAGCTCGCCTTCACCCTGGCGAACGGATTCACCTACGTCGAGGCCTACCTGGCCCGCGGCATGCGCATCGACGACTTCGCCCCGAACCTGTCGTTCTTCTTCTCCAACGGGATGGACGCGGAGTACACCGTCATCGGGCGGGTCGCCCGGCGAGTGTGGGCGGTGGCGATGCGGGAGCGCTACGGCGCCGGGCCGCGTTCCCAGATGCTCAAGTACCACGTGCAGACGTCCGGCCGGTCACTGCACGCCCAGGAGATGGCGTTCAACGACATCCGCACGACGTTGCAGGCCCTGTGCGCCGTCTACGACAACTGCAACAGCCTGCACACGAACGCCTACGACGAGGCCGTCACCACCCCGACCGAGGGTTCCGTCCGGCGCGCTCTCGCCATTCAGCGGGTCATCGACCAGGAATGGGGGCTCGCCGCGAACGAGAATCCGCTGCAGGGGTCGTTCGTCGTCGACGAGCTGACCGATCTGGTGGAGGAGGCGGTGCTGGCCGAGTTCGAGCGGATCAGCGACCGGGGCGGGGTGCTGGGCGCGATGGAGACCGGTTACCAGCGCGGTCGGATTCAGGACGAGTCCATGCTCTACGAGCGGCGCAAGCACGACGGCAGCCTGCCGGTCGTCGGTGTCAACACGTTTCTCGCCGCGGACCCGGCGGCCGCCGAGACGGGTGGCCCGCAGGAACTCGCCCGGGCCACCGAGGGCGAGAAGAGCTCGCAGCTCGCCCGCCTCGCCGACTTCCACCGCCGGCACGCCGCCGAGACAGGGCCGGCACTGGCGGACCTGCGCGCGACCGCGGCCGGCACCGGAAACGTCTTCGCGGCGTTGATGAACGCGGTCCGCGTCTGCTCACTCGGACAGATCACCAACGCGTTTTTCGAAGCCGGTGGTCAGTATCGCCGCAACGTGTGAATCCGGCCGGAAAGCGACGGAGGCGACAGATGCATGTGATCGGTCACGCCCCGCAATCTCCGCGTGCGCATGAGTCTTTGCCTGCACGTGGCGTCCTGGGGTGCAATGGACGCTGGCCGTCGTCGGGACGGTCCCCGGCCGGGCGGCCGGGCGGGAGACGTCCCTCGACGTGCAGGAGCGACCGAAGCCGTGGCCACCCCCAAACCGCTGCCCACCGATCCGATAGCGGAGGCCCACCGGCACTGGACGGCCCACGGGTGGGGCGCGGTCGCGGACGGCATGGCGGCGGTGACGTCGTTGATGCGGGCCCAGCAGATCATGCTCGCCCGGGTCGACGAGGTGCTGCGCCCGCTCGACCTGACCTTCGCCCGCTATGAGCTGCTGATGCTTCTGATGTTCTCGCGGCACGGCGCGCTGCCGCTCAACAAGATCGGCAGCCGGCTGCAGGTCCATCCGACCAGCATCACCAGCGCGGTCGACCGGCTGGAGGCCCGCGGTCAGGTCCGCCGCAACCCGCATCCCACCGATCGGCGGGCGATCCTCGCCGAGATCACCGACGAGGGCCGGGCCACGGCGCTGGCGGCCACGAAGGCGCTCAACGACACCGTCTTCGCCGACCCCGGCCTCGGCGACGGTGGAGTGCGCACGCTCATCGCCCTGCTCACCGACCTGCGCCGCGCCGCCGGCGACTTCTGACCCGCCGCATGACCCGCCGCCTGACCCCGCTGCCGGCCTTCTTCCGGCTCTGGCCCGATCCCGGCCTCGCCGTCCTGCGCGCCGCCGAGGGCCAGGGCCAAGGCCAGGTGCTGCTCGGCGGCTCGCCGCTGCGGCTGATGACCCTGTCACCCGCCGGGGCCGGAGCCTTCGCCCGGCTGCGTGCGGGCGGCCCGGTCGGCGACGCGGGCGCGGGGGCCGCCGCACTGGCCCGCCGCCTCGCCGACGCGGGCCTCCTGCACCCCCTGCCACCGGCGTCCGCGGGCGCGGCGACAGGGACAGGGGCAGCAGGGGCAGTAGGGACAGCGGCGCCGGCGCTGACGGCGGTCGTTCCCGCCCGCGACGAGGCCCGCCGGATCGGCGCGCTGGTGACGCTGCTGCGCGCCCGCTGCGCCGAGGTGATCGTCGTCGACGACGGCTCCCGCGACGCCACCGCCGTGGCCGCCGCATCCGCCGGCGCCCGGGTGATCCGCCATCCGCATCCGCGCGGACCGGCCGCGGCCCGCACCACCGGCGCGCGGGCCGCCCGCACCGAACTGATCGTCTTCTGTGACGGCGACGTGCGTCCCACCGGTGACTGGCTCGAGCGTCTCGCCGCCCACCTCGCCGATCCGGCGGTCGCCGCCGCCGCGCCGCGGGTCTCCTCTCCCGTCCCGCCCGGCGGGCGCCCTGGTCTGCGGGCCCGCTACGAGGCGGCGCGCTCCCCGCTCGACCTGGGCGCCCGGGCGGCGCCGGTGCGGCCCGGCGCACGGGTGTCCTACGTGCCGACCGCGGCCCTGGTCATCCGCCGCCGGCTGGTCGCCTTCGACCCGGCGCTGCGCTACGGCGAGGACGTCGACCTGGTCTGGCGGCTCGTCGCCGCCGGGCACACCGTCCGCTACGAGCCGGCGGCCGTGGTCGGGCACGAGCCGCGTGGGTCCTGGTGGGCGTGGGCCCGCCAGCGGCACGGCTACGGGCGCTCGGCGGCGGCGCTGGCCCGGCGCCACCCCGGCGCGCTGCGCCCGGCCCGCGGCGCCGCGGCTACCGTGACCATCGCCGCCCTGCTCGCCGCGCGAACCCGCCCGGCCCGACTGGCTGGGCTGGCTGGGCTCGTGGTGGCCGTCGCGTCCACCGGGCGGACGGTGCAGCGCCTCGCGCGGCGGCTGGAGCGGGTCGAGCGGCCCGCGCTCGTCGCGCTCGCGCTGACCGCGCGGGGCCGTGGCCATGGCCTGCGCGCCGCCGCCGAGACCGCGCGGCGCGTCTGGCTGATCCCGCTGGCCTGCGCCGGCGCCCCCGGCCGGCTGGTGCTCGCCGCCGCGGCGGCACCGCTGGTCGGCGACTGGTGGGCCGAGCGCCCGGACGTGGGCCTGCTGCCCTATGTGCTGCTGCGCGTCGCCGACGACGCCGCCTACTGCGCGGGCGTCTGGACTGGTTGCCTGTCCCACGGCAGCCTCGATCCACTGCTGCCCACCCGGCGCGCGAGGCTACCCTCTACGGTGTGACCTATCTCGACCACGCGGCGACGACGCCGATGCGCCCGGAGGCGCTCGCCGCGCTGACCGCGAGCGGCGCCGTCGCGGGCAATGCCTCGTCGTTGCACGCCAGCGGGCGCCGGGCTCGCCGCGTCGTCGAGGAGTCCCGCGAGGTGCTGGCCGGTCTGCTGGGCGCCCGTCCGTCGGATGTCGTGTTCACCGGCGGCGGCACGGAGAGCGACAACCTCGCCCTGAAGGGGCTGTTCTGGGCGCGCCGGGCGGCCGAGCCGGCGCGGCGCCGGATCCTGGTCAGCGCCGTGGAGCACCGCGCCGTCCTCGACACGGTCGCCTGGCTGAGCGCCGCGCAGGGCGCCGAGGTGGAGCTGCTCGAGGTCGACGCCGCCGGCACCGTGCACCCGGAGACCCTCGAGGCCGCCCTCGCCCGCGACCCCGACTCCGTCGCCGTCGTCTCCGTGATGTGGGCGAACAGCGAGGTCGGTACGGTCCAGCCGGTGGCCGCCCTCGCTGGCGTCGCGCATCGGCACGGCGTGCCCTTCCACACCGACGCGGTGCAGGCCTTCGGTCAGCTCCCGGTCACCGTGAACGCCAGCGGGATCGCCACCGGCGAGGACGCGCCGGACGCGATCACCATCTCCGCGCACAAGGTCGGCGGCCCGGTCGGCGTGGGTGCGCTGGTCGTGCGCCGCGGCCTGGTCCTGCAGCCACTCACGCACGGTGGTGGCCAGGAGCGTGACATCCGGTCCGGCACCCTGAACACCGCCGGGGCGGCCGCGTTCGCCGCGGCGGCCACCGCCGCCTGCGAGCACCTGCCCCGTGAGAGCGCGCGTCTCGCCGCGCTGCGCGACGACCTGGTCCGCCGCGTCCAGCACGAGGTGCCCGGGGCGATCCTCAACGGCGCGCCCCTCGCCGGGCCGCCCGGAGCCCCCCGCCGCCTGCCCGGCAACGCCCACCTGACCTTCCCCGGCTGCGAGGGCGACTCGCTGCTCATGCTGCTCGACGCGCGCGGCATCGAGTGCTCCACCGGTTCGGCCTGCTCGGCGGGGGTGGCGAGGCCCTCGCACGTGCTGCTGGCGATGGGGGCCAGTGACGAGCACGCCCGCTCCTCGCTGCGTTTCTCCCTCGGTCACACCTCACGGGCCGCCGACGTGGACGCGCTCGTCGAGGCAATCGGCCCGGTGGTGGAACGAGCCAGCCGCGCGGGGGTGACGGTCTGATGCGCGTGCTCGCCGCGATGTCCGGCGGGGTCGACTCCGCGGTCGCCGCCGCGCGTGCCGTCGAGGCCGGCCACGACGTCACCGGGGTGCACCTGGCGCTGTCGCGCTCACCGGAGTCGGATCGCACCGGCGCCCGCGGCTGCTGCACGCTGGAGGACGCGCGCGACGCCCGCCGCGCCGCCGACGTGCTCGACATCCCCTTCTACGTGTGGGATCTCGCCGAGCGGTTCGAGGCTGACGTCATCGACGAGTTCGTCGGGTCGTACGCCCAGGGCCGCACGCCGAACCCGTGCGTGCGTTGCAACGAGCGGATCAAGTTCGCCGCCGTCCTCGACCGGGCCCTCGCCCTCGGCTTCGACGCCGTCGTCACCGGCCATCACGCCCGCCTCGACCCGGACGGCACCCTGCGCCGCTCCGTCGACCCGGCCAAGGACCAGTCCTACGTGCTGGGGACGCTGCGCCCCGAGCAGCTCGCCGCCGCCCGCTTCCCCCTCGGCGACTCGACGAAGGCGCAGGTGCGCCGCGAGGCCGCCGAGCGGGGCCTGGCCGTCGCCGACAAGCCGGACAGTCACGACATCTGCTTCATCTCGGGCGGCGACACCGGCGGCTGGCTGCGCGACCGGCTCGGCTCCCGCCCCGGCCCCATCGTCGACGCCGACACCGGCCAGACGCTGGGCGAACACGACGGCGCGTTCGCCTTCACCGTCGGCCAGCGCCGCGGCCTCGGCCTCGAACGCCCGGCACCGGACGGCCGCCCCCGCTACGTCCTCGACATCTCCCCGGTGACCTCGACGGTCACCGTCGGCTCCGCCGAGGCGCTGGACGTCTGGCGGCTGGTCGCTGACCGCGCGGCCTGGCCACACGAAGGGGTGGTCGCCTGCGAGGCGCAGGTGCGCGCGCACGGCGGCGTCGTCCCGGCCCGGGCGCAGGCCCACGGCGACGAGCTGGTCATCACCCTGGGCTCCCCGGTGCGGGGCACCGCGCCCGGCCAGGCCGTCGTCCTCTACGACGGCGACCGCGTCCTCGGCGCAGGGCACATCCTCGCCACTGGATAGGCAGGTGTCACGGGATGATGGCCGGGTGACCTGTGATGACTGCTGGCCCGCGGGTGCGGCGACCGGCGTTGGCTCGCTGCCCGGCACCGACGCGGTGTGGGCCCAGAAGCTGGTGTTCGACGAGCTGCCCGACCTGCCGCACCTGCCGGAGCTGCCCGCCCGCGGGCCGGGCGCGTCGATGCTCGGCCGGGCCGGCGCGATCCTGCTCGACCTGCCCGTCGACCTGCAGCCCGCCGGCTGGCGGCTCGTGCCCCGGCCGGGCCTGGACCTGCGCCGCGCCCGCGACCTGCTCGAACGCGACCTCGACGCGCTCGCCGACACCGCCGCCGGCTACGCCGGCCCGTTCAAGGTGGCCGTCACCGGCCCGTGGACTCTCGCCGCGCAGCTCGAACTGCCCCGCGGCCACAAGGCCCTGTCCGACGTGGGCGCGACCCGCGACATCGCCGAGGCGCTGACGGCCGGCCTGGTCGAGCACCTGCGCGACCTCGCCCGCCGCGTGCCGGGCGCCCGCCTGCTCCTCCAGCTCGACGAGCCGTCACTGCCCGCGGTGCTGGCCGGCCGCGTGCGTACCCCCAGCGGCTTCTCGGTGCTGCCCCCGGTCGAGGAGGGCCTGGCGCAGGCGCGGCTGCACGCGCTCGTGGACGAGGTGCGCTCGGCGTCCGCCGTCGCCGGGATCGGCGCCCACTGCTGCGCCCCGAACGTGCCGCTGACGTCCCTGCGCACCGCCGGGATGGACTTCGTCGGCCTCGACGTAGCCCTGCTGACCAGGGACGATGACGATTCGGTCGGCGAGTTCGTCGAGTCCGGCGGCCGGCTGGTCGCCGGGCTGGTGCCCACCGCCTCCCCGGACGCGGTCGCCTCCCCGGACCTGTCGGACGTCCGCCGTACTGTCGAGCCGGTCAGGGCACTGTGGAGCCGGCTGGGATTGCGGCCCGAACAGCTCGGGGAGGTGGTCGCCGTGTCACCCGCGTGTGGCCTGGCCGGATTCGGCGCGGACGAGGCCAGGGCGATCCTGCGCCACTGCCGTCGCGCCGCCCGCGAACTCGTGGACGCGCCGGCTTGACGTCCTCCCCCGCCTGAAGTGAAGGCGGGGGATTCCAACTCCTACACACCCACCAGAGGGGGTGCGCAATGTTGAGGTTCGCGGTTCATCGGCGCGGTCAACACCGCGCCTCCCCGCGCGGTCACCGCACGTCCTGCGGCGATGTTCACTGCTGCGTTCACGTCGGCGTTGGCCGTGTGCCCGCAGACCGCGCACCAGAAGACCGCTTGGCTCTCGCGGTTCCCGGGCGCCGTATGCCCGCAGGCCGAGCAACGCTGAGACGTGTAGGCGGCCGGGATCTTCTCGACCCGGCCGGGGGCTTTCTGTTCCAGGCGTTGGACGAGCTGTCCCCAGCCATTGGCGAGGATACCCCGGTTCAGCCCGGCTTTCTGCCGCACGTTTCGGCCCGGCGCTTCGACGGTCCCGCGCGCCGACCGGGTCATACCCCGAATGTTCACATCCTCGACGCGGATCAGGTCGTACCGGCGGGCGAGATCGGTGGAGGTCTTCTCCACCCAGTCCTTACGCCGGTCGGCCTCCCGGGCTTTCACCCGGGCGATCTGGCCTGTCAGCCGGGTGCGCCGGTTACTGCCCCGCGTGGCCCGCGCGAGCCGGCGTTGCAGCCGGCGGAGCCGGCTGGCCTCGGCGGGTCGCAGCCCGGGGCAGCGCAGCAGCTCGCCCGTCGACAGGGCCGCGGACACCGCCACACCCCGGTCCACCCCGACGACCCCACCGGTACCGGGTGCGTCGATCGGCGCGGGCACGGCGGCGAACGCCACATGCCAGCGGCCCGCACGGTCACGGGTCACCCGGTAGGACCTGAAGTCAGGGACGCGGCGCGAGACACGGAACTTCACCCAGCCGACTTTCGGTACCCAACAGTGCGACCATCGCCGGTTCAGCTTTTCGACCCGGGCGTTTTTCCCCACAACCTGGAAGCCTTCGGACTGACCTCGTTTCCGATAGGTCGGACGCCGGTGCGAACCGTTGAAGAAGTTCCGCAGAGACTGGTCGAAGTCCCGCAGCGCCTGCTGCTGCACGGTCTGCGACCCGGCCCGCAGCCAATCGAACTCGGCGCGCGCGGCGGTCAACTGCCGACACCGTTCCAGATGGTTCGGGGATTTTCCCCGGAAAGGCGTCCACCACGACTGCTGTTCGACCGCAAGGTTCCACACGAATCGCGCATGCCCGCAGTGCTCGTCAAGCCCGGCGATCTGGCCAGGCGTCGGATCGAGGCGGTAGCGGGATATGCGCTCATTCTACAGAAAGGATCCCCCCGTGCGTTCCAGCGTGGCGCGCCGTTTCCTCCCCGGCCTGAAGGCCGGAGTATCCACGGCGCAAATCTGATGACTGAATCGGCCAGCCCCCCCGGATCGGCCAGCCCAGCCGAGCGGGCGCGGGCTACCGACCTCGCCCGCGAGCTCGAGGAGCACGCCTACCGCTACTACGTGCTCGACGCGCCGACGGTCTCCGACGCCGAGTACGACCAGCTGATGCGCGAACTGACCGCGCTCGAGGAACGCCACCCCGACCTGCGCACCCCCGACTCGCCGACGCAGAAGGTGGCGGGGTCCTTCTCCACACTGTTCACCCCGGTGGAACACCTTGAGCGGCTGCTCTCGCTCGACAACGTCTTCGACGACGACGAGTTCCACGCCTGGTCCGCGCGCGCGGCCCGGGAGAGCGAGGTCGACGCCTGGCTGTGCGAGCTGAAGATCGACGGCCTGGCCGTGGACCTCGTCTACGAGGACGGCCGCCTGGTCCGCGCGGCGACCCGCGGCGACGGCCGGACGGGGGAGGACATCACCCCGAACATCCGCACGCTGTCGAGCGTTCCGACCCGGCTGCGCGGCACCGCGGTGCCCGAGCTGCTGGAGGTCCGCGGCGAGGTGTTCTTCCCGACGGCGAAGTTCGCCGAGCTCAACGCATCCCTGGTCGAGGCCGGCGGCAAGCCGTTCGCCAACCCGCGCAACGCCGCCGCCGGCTCCCTGCGCCAGAAGGACCCGCGGGTCACCGCCGGCCGCCCCCTCGACATGATCGTCCACGGTCTGGGTGCGCACCGCGGCTTCGACGTGGACTCCCAGTCCGGCGCGTACGCCCGCCTCGCCGAGCTCGGCCTGCCCGTGTCCCACCGCTTCGAGGTCGTGGCGACCATCCCCGAGGTGCTCGGCTACATCCACCGCTGGGGCGACGCCCGCCACGACGTCGAGCACGAGATCGACGGCGTCGTCGTCAAGGTCGACTCCTTCCCGCTGCAGCGCCGGCTCGGCTCGACGTCGAAGGCGCCACGCTGGGCGGTCGCGTTCAAGTACCCGCCGGAGGAGGTCACCACGAAGCTGCGCGACATCCGGGTCAACGTCGGGCGCACCGGCCGGGTGACGCCGTTCGGCGAGCTGGAACCCGTGCTGGTCGCCGGCTCCACGGTCGGTCTCGCCACCCTGCACAACATCGACGAGGTCGGCCGCAAGGGCGTGCTCATCGGCGACACGGTCGTGCTGCGCAAGGCCGGCGACGTCATCCCCGAGATCGTCGGCCCGGTCGTGGACCTGCGCGACGGCACCGAGCGGGCGTTCGTCATGCCCACCCACTGCCCCGAGTGCGGCACCGAGCTGGTGCGCCCCGAGGGCGAAGTCGACATCCGCTGCCCGAACACCTACGCCTGCCCGGCGCAGCTGCGCGAGTCGATCTTCCACCTCGCCTCGCGCGACGCACTGGACATCGACGGCCTCGGCTACGAGACGGCCACCGCCCTGCTGGAGGCCGGCCGGGTCCGCGACATCGGCGACGTGTTCCACCTGACGCCCGAGTCGTTCGAGGGCCTGCGCGGCTTCGCCCAGAAGAAGATCGACCAGATCCTGCGCGGCGTCGAGGACGGCCGGCACCGGCCGCTGTGGCGCCTGCTGGTCGGCCTGTCCATCCGCCACGTCGGGCCGACGGCGGCCCGGGCGCTCGCCCGTGAGCTGCGCTCCCTGGACGCGATCGCCGCCGCCCCCGCCGAGACCCTCGCCGCGGTCGACGGCGTCGGGCCGAAGATCGCGAACGCGGTGGTCGACTGGTTCGCCGACGAGCGGCACCGCGACATCGTCGCCCGCATCGCCGCCGGCGGCGCGTCCCTCGCCGACGCCGGCGCCGACGAGGGCCCCCGCCCGCTCGACGGCGTCACCGTGGTGATCACCGGCACGCTGCCTGAGCCGTGGAGCCGCGACCGCGCGACCGAGGCGGTGCAGACCCGCGGCGGCAAGGTCACCGGCTCGGTGAGCAAGAAGACGACCTTTGTCGTGGTCGGCGCGGATCCCGGCGCCGCCAAGTACGACAAGGCCCGCAGTCTCGGTGTCCCGGTCCTCGACGACACCGGCTTCGCCCTCCTGCTCGACCGCGGCGCCGACGCCGCCCGAGAAGCAGCCGCCCCTATCGACGCCGATCCCACCGTCGCCGATCCCGCCGTCGCCGATCCCGACGCCTGATGCCGCTGCCCGGCGTGCCGCCCGGCGTCTCGGGGTGGTGTCGCCGCGGGGGCGGGCTCGCCGGAGGTCAGGGTCGGCGGCCGGCGAGGCTGGCGGCGATGCCGGCGAGGTGAGCCAGCCGCTCGATCTCGGCGGCGCGGAAGGCGGGACCACCGGGTCGGCCGAGGAGAATCACCAGGTGGTCGTGGCCGACGGGGGCCGCGGCCAGGGCCATCTCGACGGCCTGCCAGCGGGGTGGGAAGCCGTCCTCGTGGGCGCCGATCGGGCGGGCTTGGGCGAGCGGCATCCAGCGTGGGGCGAGGCGGACCCGCTCCGGCACGCCGAGGTCATCCCCGCCGAGGGTCGGGGCGCCGACGGAGGTCTCCCGTACCCGGACGTCGCCGGCGTCGACCTGTTCCAGCAGCACCGCCCAGTCGGCGTTGAACACGCAGGGCGCGAGTTCGGTGAGGATGGCCGCGGCGTCGGCGGGCCGTTCGGCCAGCGCGTCGGCGAGGTCCAGGTCGCCTGTCACCCCTACACCGTCCGCCAGGAAGGGGCGCAGCGATTCGACGATCACGCCGGGGACGGACTGGGCGGCGCTCAGAGCCCGATCGGCGAGTCCGCCGGGCGGTAGCACCACGAGCAGGTCGTCGACGGCGCCGACCGGACCGCGTTCGACGACGGTGACGCTCAGGATGTCGATACCGGCGCTGCCCAGGGCGGTGGCGACCGCTCCGAGGGTCCCCGGGCGGTCCGGGAGGACGACGCGCATCAGGTACGACATGTAGTTGAGCATGCACAGCGAGCGTGTCGCGGGCATAGCCGATCGGTCACGCCGAGATGTCGCGCGCCGGCCCGTACGATGACAGCACGGGGACGCGGCGAGGCGCGCACCGCCAGTGTGCACCGCCAGTGTGCATTGCCAGTGAAGGAGCAGGACGCCATGGGGATCACGCGGGACGAGGTAGCCCATCTCGCCCGGCTGTCGCGGATGTCGGTGACCGACGACGAGCTCGACGCGCTCGCGCCGCAGCTTGAGGCGATCCTGTCGGCGGTCGCCCGGGTCGCGGAGGTCGCGGCGGCGGACATCCCGCCGACCAGCCACGCGGTGCCGCTGACGAACGTGTTCCGCCCGGACGTCGCCCGTCCGTCGCTGCCCGCCGCGGAGGCCCTGGCCGGCGCCCCGGCCGCCGAGGATGGCCGCTTCCGGGTGCCCCGCATCCTTGATCCGGACGAGTGAGGTCTCCGCCCGCATGACCGACCACCCGACATTCCCCGACGTTGTGCGCCTGACGGCCGCGGCCACCGCGGCCGCGATCGCCGCGGGCGAGCTGTCCGCCGTCGAGGCGACGCAGGCGGCGCTCGACCGGATCGCCAAGGTCGACGACACCATCCACGCGTTTCTGCATGTCGATGCCGAGGGCGCGCTCGCTGCGGCCCGGTCCGTCGACGAGCGGCGCGCCGCCGGGGAGGCACTCGGCCCGCTCGCCGGCGTCCCGCTCGCGCTCAAGGACGTGCTGACCGCCCGCGACATGCCGACGACCTGCGGCAGCAGGATTCTCGAGGGCTGGCACGCGCCGTACGACGCCACCGTGGTCAGCCGGCTGCGGGCGGCGGACGTCGTCGTGCTCGGCAAGGTCAACATGGACGAGTTCGCGATGGGGTCGTCCACGGAGAACTCGGCGTACGGGCCGACGCGCAACCCGTGGGACACCACCCGCATCCCCGGTGGCTCGAGCGGCGGGTCCGCGGCGGCGGTCGCCGCGTTCGAGGCGCCGCTGGCGATCGGCACCGACACGGGCGGCTCGATCCGCCAGCCGGCGGCGGTCTGCGGGCTGGTCGGGGTGAAGCCGACCTACGGCGGGGTGAGCCGCTACGGGCTGGTCGCGTTCTCCAGCTCGCTCGACCAGGCTGGTCCGCTGGCCCGGACCGTCACCGACGCGGCGCTGCTGCACGCGGCGATCGCCGGGCATGATCCGCTGGACTCGACCAGCGTCGACGTGCCGGTGCCGCCGGTGGTGGAGGCGGCCGGGCGGCGCGACGTGCGCGGGCTGCGGGTGGGCGTGGTGCGCGAGCTCGCGGGGGAGGGCTACGACCCCGGGGTCGAGGCCGCGTTCGCCGCGGCCGTCGAGGCGCTGACCGAACTCGGCGCCGAGGTGGTCGAGGTGAGCTGCCCGCACTTCCAGTACGCGCTGGCGGCCTACTACCTGATCGCGCCGAGCGAGTGCTCGTCGAACCTCGCCCGGTTCGACGCGATGCGCTTCGGGCTGCGTCTCGGGGACGACGGCCAGGCCGGCGCCGAGGAGGTCATGAGCCGCACCCGCGAGGCGGGCTTCGGCCCCGAGGTGAAGCGGCGCGTGATCCTCGGAACGTACGCGCTGTCGTCCGGTTACTACGACGCCTACTACGGCCAGGCGCAGAAGGTGCGCACGCTGATCAGCCGGGACTTCGCGGCGGCGTTCGAGCGGGTCGATGTGCTGGTCTCGCCGACGACGCCGACGCCCGCGTTCCCGCTCGGCTCCAAGGTCGACGATCCGGTCGCGATGTACCTGTCGGACCTGTGCACGATTCCGTCGAACCTGGCCGGTGGGCCGGCGATGAGCCTGCCCGCGGGTCTGGTGGACGGGCTGCCGGTCGGCATCCAGATCATGGCGCCGCCGTTCGCCGACGACCGGCTGTACCTGGTCGGCGGTGCGCTCGAGGAGGCGCTCGACGCCCGCCGCGGCCATCCGCTGGTCGCCGAGGCACCGGCGCTGTGAGTGTGAGGTCGCTGTGAGACTGCGCAGCGGGCGGCAGGATCGTGTCCTCGTCGTCGTGGTCTGGGCGCTCACCGTGGTGGTGCTCGGCCTCGGGATCGCGACGGTCAGCCCGATCCTGATTGTCTGGGGTGTGATCGGCCTGCCGGCGGCGGTGTTCCTCACCTTCGTACACGTCCGTGATACCCGCTCGGCTCCGCCCCCACATGAGGAGAACCACCGGTGAGCAGCACTGCGGCTCTGGCTCTGCCCTCCTTCGCCGATGCCGTGGCCCGCTACGAGCCCGTGATCGGCCTGGAGACGCATGTCGAGCTCGGCACCGTGTCGAAGATGTTCTGCGGCTGCGCGACGGCGTTCGGCGCCGAGCCGAACGCCCAGGTCTGCCCGGTGTGCCTCGGCCTGCCCGGCTCGCTGCCCGTCGTCAACGAGGCGGCGGTCCGCTACGCCGTGATGATCGGCCTCGCGCTGCACTGCGACATCGCGTCCTGGTGCCGGTTCGCCCGGAAGAACTACTTCTACCCGGACATGCCGAAGAACTTCCAGATCAGCCAGTACGACGAGCCGCTGTGCACGAACGGCTGGCTCGACGTCGAGGTCGACGGCGAGGTCCACCGGGTCGGCATCACCCGGGTGCACATGGAGGAGGACACCGGCAAGTCGCTGCATGTCGGTGGCGCCACCGGTCGCATCCACGGTGCCACCCACTCGCTCGTCGACTACAACCGCGCAGGCATCCCGCTGGTCGAGATCGTCACCGAGCCGGATGTGCGCTCGCCGGAGGTGGCGCGGGCGTACGTCGACGAGCTGCGCGAACTGATCCGCGCCCTCGGTGTCTCCGACGTGCGGATGGAGCAGGGCTCGCTGCGCTGCGACGCGAACGTCTCGCTGCGGCGGCGCCCGGCCGCGGGGGAGCCCGAGGCGCCGTTCGGGACGCGGACGGAGACGAAGAACCTCAACTCGCTGCGCTCCGTCGAGCGTGCGGTGCGCTACGAGATCACCCGCCAGGCGGCGCTGCTCGACGACGGCGAGCGGATCATCCAGGAGACCCGGCACTTCGACGAGGCGTCCGGACGCACGTCGGCCGGTCGCTCGAAGGAGGAGGCGACCGACTACCGGTACTTCCCCGAGCCTGATCTCACGCCGCTCGCGCTGTCGACGGAGTTCGTCGACGAGCTGCGCGCCGGTCTGCCCGAGCTGCCGGCCGCGCGGCGGGCCCGGCTCATCGCCGAGCACGGTTACACGGCGCGCGACCTCACCGACCTGCGCAACGCCGGCGTCCTCGACCTGGTCGAGGAGACGGTGGCCGCCGGCGCCACGCCGCCGGCCGCGCGCAAGTGGTGGCTCAACGAGCTGGCCCGGCAGGCGTCGGACGCCGGAGTGCCGGCCGCCGAGCTGGCGATCTCGCCGGCCGACGTCGCCCGGATCACCGTGCTGGTCGCCGGCGGCGAACTCACCGACGCGCTCGCCCGCAAGGTGATCGACGGAGTGCTGGCCGGCGAGGGCACACCCGACGAGGTCGTCGCCGGGCGCGGACTCGCCGTGGTCGCGGACGACGGCGCGCTCACCGCCGCGGTCGACGCCGCCATCGCCGGCGCCCCCGACATCGCCGAGAAGGTCCGCGGCGGCAAGCTGAACGCCGTCGGCCCGCTGGTCGGCGCCGTGATGAAGGCGATGAAGGGCCAGGCCGACGCCGCCACCGTCCGCGGTCTCCTGCTGGAACGCCTCGGCGCCTCCTGACCGAATCCCGACACTCCCTGAGGCCTGGCAGGCGGATAGGGTGATCTGGGGTCGCCGGGCGATTTGTCGCGCCTGAGCTGGGGGGCTCAGTCGTAGTGGTGTGGCATGGGCCCGAGAGGACCACGTTCTCCTTCCGTATCCGACCCGCGTGTCGAGTTGCCGCCGACGAGCGGCGCGTCGGATGCGCGGTGCCGGGGGCCTTCGTAAGGTGAGCGTCCGATCGGGTTGGCGTCATCGAGGGGAGGGGGGTCGTCGTGCCCCTCACACCGTCCGGATTCACCGCGTCGACGTCCAGGCGTCGCGGTCGCGGCCGGCAACGGATGATCATCGCTGTGGTGGTCGTCGTCGTGCTGGCCGCGGGGAGTGGTGTCGGCTATGTCCTGAAGGACCGGGCTGACCAGCGGGCGGCCGACGGGCGGGTGCGGACCGCGGCGGCGGCGTACCTCGCGGCCTGGCGGACGATGGCGACCGCACCCGGAGCGGCTACTCAGGGTGACAAGGTCGGTCGGGTCGCGGTGGCGGCGGCGAGTGTGCCGGGCGGGAGCACGCCGGGCGGCATCAGTGTGCCGGACCTGTTGACCACGATGGCGCAGGTTCGCGACAAGCTGCTTGTCACCGGAGCGTCGTTCGCCCCGGGATCGATCGAGCGCAAGGGCTCCGCGGCGACCGCGCCCTATGTGGCGAGGCTCAGCCTGTCGGGGTTGCCGACACCGCTGGAGTACGCCGGTGTGCTGCACCTGACGTCGACGGAGCACGGGTGGAAGGTGCGGGCGGAGTCGGCGGCCGTGCATCCGGCGCTGCGGCCGGGGCTACACCTCGACCGCACGGCGTCCACCGGCCACCGCGGCCAGATCCTCTCCGCCGACGGGCGGCCGCTGCGCGACTCCGGCGACCTGGCGAGCAACCTCGTCGGGCGGACCGGGCCGTTGTCGGGCCTGGAGCGGGTGTACGACAGCCAGCTGCGGCCCCAGGGCGGCGCCGTCGTCGTCCAGGACGCGCGGGGCAAGACCGTGCAGACGCTGCACGCCTATCCGATGACCGATGGCAAGGCGGTAAGCACGACCCTTGACCTGCGTGTTCAGCAGGCGGCGGAGGAGGCGCTGGCTACGGCGGCCCGGCCGACGGCGGCGATGGTCGCCATCGACACGCGCACCGGGGGCGTGCTGGCGCTGGCAAACCATCCGCCGAGCGGGGCGAGCCGGGCGGTGCGCGGCAAGTACCCGCCGGGATCCACGTTCAAAATCATCACGGCGACGGCGGCGCTGATGAACGGGAAGTCGCCGAACACGTCGCTGAACTGCACCCAGAACATCAGCGTGGACGGGCGGACGTTCCAGAACGCCGAGGCGGAGCAGTTCGGCCCGATTCCGTTGCGCACCGCGTTCGCCAAGAGCTGCAACACCGCCTTCATCCAGCTGGAGGAGTCGCTGCCGAAGGGTGCGCTGGAGAAGGCCGCCGCGCTGTACGGATTCGACGGCGGTGCGCCGCTGGACATCGCCAGCTTCGGCGGTAGTTTCCCCACTCCGCGCGACGGGGCCGAATCCGCCTCGGCGGCGATCGGGCAGGCGCGCATCGAGGCGTCGCCGCTGCAGATGGCGAGCGTGGCGGCGGCGGTCGCGAGCGGCACCTGGCGTCAGCCGTTCGTCGAGGGCGGGCCGGCGCGCAGCAATGCGATCCCGCCCGCGGTGCTCCCGCCGCTGCGGGACTTCATGCGGGCCGTCGTCACCGAGGGCACGGCCGCGACCGTTCCGATGCCCGGCGAGGTGTACGGCAAGACGGGGACGGCCGAGTACACCGACGGCAACCCACCGCCGACCCACGCCTGGTTCGTCGGCTACCGGGGCGACGTCGCCTTCGCGGTCGTGGTCGAGGACGGCGGCTTCGGCGCCGAGACCGCGGCTCCGATCGCGGCGCGCTTCCTCGGCGCGCTCGACGCCAACCGCTGAGTTGCTTGACGTGGGACGGGCAGTCCTGGCACGGTAGGTCTGTGCACCGTCAGATTCTTGTACGTTCAGAGCGCGCGTAGTCGACGACCTCGACCCCGTGCGCCGCCCCTCAGTGCCCTAGGCACGAGGGGCTTTTTCGTGCCCGCACCCCGTCAAGGAAGACGCCCAGATGACACGAGAGATCACCGGAGCCCAGTCGCTCGTCCACTCCCTCGAAGCGGTCGGAGCCGACGTGGTCTTCGGCATCCCGGGCGGTGCGATCCTGCCCGCCTACGACCCGCTGTTCGACTCGACCCGGGTGCGGCACATCCTCGTCCGCCACGAGCAGGGCGCCGGCCATGCGGCCGAGGGATACGCCCAGGCCACCGGTCGGGTCGGGGTCTGCATGGCGACGTCCGGCCCGGGCGCGACGAACCTGGTGACGCCGATCGCCGACGCCTACATGGACTCGGTGCCGATGGTCGCCATCACCGGGCAGGTCCCCAGCGCCGCGATCGGCACGGACGCCTTTCAGGAGGCGGACATCTGCGGCATCACGCTGCCGATCACCAAGCACAACTTCCTCGTCCACTCCGCCGACGACATCCCGCGCACGATCGCCGAGGCGTTCCACCTCGCGGGCACCGGGCGGCCGGGGCCGGTGCTCGTCGACCTGCCCAAGGACGTGCTGCAGGCGGTCACGGCGGTGCTGCCGCACGAGGTGTGGCCGCCGTCGCTGGACCTGCCGGGCTACCGGCCGGTGACCCGGCCGCACGGCAAGCAGGTGCGGGAGGCGGCGCGGATGATCTCGCAGAGCCGCCGGCCGGTGCTCTATGTCGGCGGCGGCGTGCTCAAGGCGCGGGCGGCGGCGGAGCTGCGGACGCTCGCGGAGATGACGGGCATCCCGGTCGTCACCACGCTGATGGCACGGGGGGCGTTCCCCGACTCGCATCCGCAGCATCTGGGCATGCCGGGGATGCACGGGTCGGTGGCCGCGGTGACGGCGCTGCAGAAGGCGGACCTGCTCATCACCCTCGGCGCCCGCTTCGATGATCGGGTCACCGGGCGGCTGTCGTCGTTCGCGCGGGGCGCCGCCATCATCCACGCGGACATCGATCCGGCCGAGATCGGCAAGAACCGGGCGGCGGACGTGCCGATCGTCGGCGACTGCCGTGAGGTGATCAATGAGCTGATCGCGGTGCTGGCCACCGAGGAGAAGCCGGACCTCGCTGCCTGGTGGCACACGCTGGACGGGTGGCGGCGCACCTATCCGCTGGGCTACGACCAGCCGGCCGACGGGTCGCTCGCGCCCCAGCAGGTCATCGAGCGCATCGGGAAGATCGCCGGACCGGAGGCGATCTTCGCGGCCGGGGTCGGGCAGCATCAGATGTGGGCGGCGCAGTTCATCTCGTACGAGAACCCCTACACCTGGCTGAACTCCGGCGGTGCGGGAACGATGGGTTACGCCGTGCCGGCCGCGATGGGTGCCAAGGTGGGTCGTCCGGACACGACCGTCTGGGCGATCGACGGGGATGGCTGTTTCCAGATGACCAACCAGGAACTCGCCACCTGCGCCCTCGAGGGAATCCCGATCAAGGTGGCGGTCATCAACAACGGGTCGCTGGGCATGGTGCGGCAGTGGCAGACGCTGTTCTACGACAAGCGGTACTCCAACACCGAGCTCGGCACGCATCCGGCGTCGCCGCGCACCGGGGTCAAGCGGGTGCCGGACTTCGTCCGCCTCGCCGAGGCGCTGGGTTGTGTGGGCCTGCGCTGCGAGGCGGCGGGCGAGATCGACGAGACGATCGAGAAGGCCATGGCGATCGACGACGCGCCGGTGGTCATCGACTTCGTCGTGCATCCGGACGCGATGGTCTGGCCGATGGTCGCCGCCGGCGCGAGCAACGACGACATCCGCGTCGCCCGTGACATCGCCCCCGACTTCGACTACTCCGGCGACGCCGAGGTGAACCTCTGATGACCCACCACACCCTGTCCGTCCTGGTGGAGAACAAGCCCGGCGTGCTGGCCCGGGTGTCGGGGCTGTTCTCCCGGCGCGGATTCAACATCGAGTCGCTCGCGGTCGGCCCGACCGAGCATCCGGACGTGTCCCGGATGACGATCGTGGTCGCCGTCGAGGACCTGCCGCTCGAGCAGGTCACCAAGCAGCTGAACAAGCTGGTGAACGTGCTGAAGATCGTCGAGATGGACACGTCCGTCTCGGTGCAGCGCGAGCTGATGCTGGTCAAGGTGCGCGCGGACCTGGCGGTGCGGTCCCAGGTGCTGGAGACCGTCGCGCTGTTCCGTGCCAAGGTTGTCGATGTCGCCCAGGACGCCGTCACGATCGAGGCGACAGGCACCCGCGACAAGCTGGACGCGCTCATCCGGATGCTGGAACCCTTCGGGATTCGGGAGCTGGTGCAGTCCGGCATGGTGGCGCTCGGCCGCGGCTCGCGGTCGATCACCGATCGCAGCCTGCGCGCCGTCGAACGATCCGCCTGAACACATACAAGGAGAAGACCCCCACAATGGTCGAGATCTACTACGACGATGACGCGTCGCTTGACGTGCTGGCCGGCCGCAAGGTCGCTGTCATCGGGTACGGCAGCCAGGGTCACGCGCACGCGCTCAACCTGCGCGACAGCGGCGTGGACGTGCGCGTCGGCCTGCCGGCGGAGAGCCGGAGCCGGCAGAAGGCCGCCGAGGAGGGCCTGCGGGTGCTCACCCCGGCCGAGGCGTCCGCCGAGGCCGACATCATCATGCTGCTCACCCCGGACACGACGCACCGAAAGATCTACGCCGAGTCCATCGCCCCGCACCTGACCGACGGCAAGGCGCTGGCGTTCGGGCACGGCTTCAACATCCGCTACGACCTCATCGAGCCGCCGGCCGGCGTCGACGTGTTCATGGTCGCGCCGAAGGGGCCAGGCCACCTGGTGCGCCGCGTGTTCGAGGAGGGCAAGGGGGTGCCCTGTCTCGTCGCCGTCGAGAACGACGCGACCGGGGGCGCGCTGGCCCTCGCGCTCGCCTACGCCAAGGGCATCGGTGGCACCCGCGCGGGCGCGCTGCGCACCACGTTCACCGAGGAGACCGAGACCGACCTGTTCGGCGAGCAGGCCGTGCTGTGCGGCGGCGCGAGCGCGCTGGTCCAGGCCGGCTTCGAGACGCTGGTCGAGGCGGGCTACACCCCCGAGGTCGCGTACTTCGAGTGCCTGCACGAGCTCAAGCTCATCGTCGACCTCATGTACGAGGGCGGCATCTCGCAGATGCGGTACTCCATCTCCGACACCGCCGAGTACGGCGACGTCACCCGCGGCCCGCGGGTCATCACGCCGGCGGTGAAGGCCGAGATGCGCAAGATCCTGGACGAGATCCAGGACGGCAGGTTCGCTCGCGAGTGGGTCGCCGAGGACGACAACGGCCGTCCGAACTTCACCAAGCTCGTCGAGGAGGGCAAGCAGCACCCGATCGAGCAGGTCGGCGCCAAGCTGCGCCCGATGATGTCCTGGATCGCCCGCTAGGACGCCGTAACACGACGGAAAAGTGGCGGCGGGCCCGCGTAGGCTGGGCCCGCCCGCACATCCCCAGACGTAGGAATCCCCAGAGGTAGGAGAGGTCCTGTGCCCGTCGTACTCGTTGCCGAGGAGCTGTCGCCGGCCGGGCTGGAGGTGCTGTCCGGGGACTTCGAGCTTCGCTACGTCGACGGAGCCGACCGGTCGGCTCTGCTACCCGCGCTCGCCGACGTCGACGCCGTACTCATCCGCTCGGCGACGAAGATCGATGCCGAGGCGCTCGCGGCCGCCGGGCGACTCAAGGTCGTCGCCCGGGCCGGCATCGGGCTGGACAACGTCGACGTCGCCGCCGCCACCCAGCGCGGTGTCATGGTCGTCAACGCGCCCACCTCGAACATCGTCAGCGCGGCGGAGCACGCGATCGCGCTGCTGCTCGCGGTCGCCCGCCGGGTGCCGGCGGCCAACCAGTCGCTGCGCGGCGGCGAGTGGAAGCGCTCGAAGTACACCGGCGTCGAGCTGGTCGAGAAGACGCTCGGCGTCGTCGGCCTCGGCCGCATCGGCATCCTGGTGGCGCAGCGCCTCGCCGCCTTCGGCATGAAGGTGCTCGCCTACGACCCGTACGTGTCGGTGGCCCGCGCCTCGCAGCTCGGCGTCACCCTCGTCGACCTCGACGAGCTGCTGCGCCGCAGCGACGCCATCACCATCCACCTGCCCAAGACGCCGGAGACGCTCGGCCTCATCGGGGCCGAGCAGCTCGCCCGCACCAAGCGCGGCGTCATCATCGTGAACGCGGCCCGCGGCGGGCTCGTCGACGAGGCGGCGCTGGCTGAGGCGGTCGCGTCCGGGCAGGTCGGCGGGGCCGGCATCGACGTGTTCGTCACCGAGCCGACTACCGCGTCGCCGCTGTTCGGGCTCGACAACGTGGTCGTCACGCCGCACCTCGGCGCGTCCACGCAGGAGGCGCAGGACAAGGCGGGCCTCGCCGTCGCCCGGTCGGTGCGCCTCGCGCTGCAGGGCGAGTTCGTGCCGGACGCCGTCAACGTGCAGGCCGGTGGCGTCGTCGCCGAGGAGGTCCGGCCCGGGCTGCCGCTCGCGGAGAAGCTGGGGCAGCTGTTCACCGGGCTCGCCGGCGGGCTCGCGGCGGCCCTCACGGTCGAGGTGCGCGGGGAGATCGCCGCCCACGACGTGTCGGTGCTCCAGCTCGCCGTGCTCAAGGGCGTGTTCACCGACGTCATCGAGGAGCAGGTCACCTACGTCAACGCGCCGCTGCTGGCCAAGGAGCGGGGCGTCGAGGTGGCGCTGGAGACCCTCGAGGACAGCCCCGACTACCGCAACCTGGTGACCGTGCGCGGCGTGCTCGCCGATGGCACTCCGGTGTCGGTCAGCGGCACGCTGGTGGGGTCGCGGCAGGTGGAGAAGATCACCGCGATCGACGGGTTCGAGGTCGACATCCGACCGGAGGACCACCTGGCCTTCTTCCGCTACGAGGACCGGCCGGGCATCGTCGGCGCGGTCGGCGCGCTGCTGGGTGAGGCGAGCATCAACATCGCCAGTGCGCAGGTGAGCCGGCTGGAGGCCGGGGGCGAGGCACTGATGTCGCTGTCCCTCGACGACGCGGTCGCCCCGGACATCCTCGCCGACATCTCCAAGATCATCGGTGCCTCGTATGCTCGGGCGGTCAGCATCCGCACGGAATAGTCCCACGGTCTGCGTGTCGGGTTTACCGTGGCAAGCATGGCGTCGCGGCATCAGGACCCGTTCGAGGGGCTTCGCCTGGATGAGCGATTCGTCCGCGGAGCCCGATTCCTCGAGCCGTCCGCGGCCGAGCGCGGCCGGCCGGTCGTGCCCGCGCCGCGGGGTCTGCCCGGCATGCTGCACCGGCTGGTGGCGCCGCCCTGGCTGCCGCGGCGCTCCCGGCGGATCGCGCGGATGGTCACGTTCGTGGCCATCGTCGTCGGCATGATCACGATCACCGTGGTGGCGCTGCGGCAGACCGCGACCCGCGGCGGGGTCGGCACCGCCGCCCGGCTGGGGGCCTTGGCGGCCTCGCCGGGCGGCTCGCCGACGGCCATGTCGGCGCTCGGCGGTGGCAGCCTGGCCGAGCCGCCCGCGGGCTACGCGGTCACGCCGGCGCTGCTGGCGGCCCTGCGCCGCGGCGACTGCCTGACGTGGAAGCCCTACGACGCGTCCACGGCCAGCGTGCTGACCCCGGTCGCGCCGGTCCGGGTCAGCTGTGATCGTCCGCACATCGACGAGGTCACCCGGCTGGTCGACCTCGACCCGGTGTTCACCCGCTGGCCCGGCGCGTCCACCGTCGCGCAGGCCGCGCAGGACCGCTGTGCGGGCGCCTTGCGGGACTTCGCCGGCGCCATCGACGCGACCCCGCACCACGTCGTGGGCGCCATCTACCCGTCCGAGCCGAGCTGGCAGGCCGGTGCCCGCATCGTCGCCTGTACGGTCCGCACCGACGACCTGCGTCCGCGCTCCGGCCCGTTCCGGATCGTCGGCTCGATCGGTACGTGACGCAAATCAGGTACTGTTGTTCCGCGATGCGTGCGCTTCTCCTCCTTAGCCGCCGCGGCGGGGCCTGATCCAGCTGGCTTCCTCGTCGCGGTGGTCGCCGTGCGCCAGCGTCGGTAGGACGCTCTTTCGAGGGAGCAGGAGTACATGAGCACGCAAGCGCCGTCTGGCATGCCGATCGAGAAGTACCGGGCCTTCACGCCCGTGCCGCTGCCGGACCGCACCTGGCCGGGGCAGACCATCACCCGCGCCCCCCAGTGGTGCAGCGTCGATCTGCGCGACGGCAACCAGGCGCTGATCGACCCGATGACCCCCGCGCGCAAGCTGCAGATGTTCGAGCTGCTGGTCGCGATGGGCTACAAGGAGATCGAGGTCGGCTTCCCGGCGGCGAGCCAGACCGACTTCGACTTCGTCCGGCAGCTGATCGAGGAGGACCGCATCCCGGATGACGTCGTCATCCAGGTGCTGACCCAGGCGCGCGAGGAGCTGATCGAGCGCACCGCCGCTTCGCTGGTCGGGTCCGACCGGGCGCTGATCCACCTGTACAACTCGACGTCGACGCTGCAGCGCCGGGTCGTGTTCGGGCTGGACCGCGCCGGTGTCACCGAGATCGCCGTGCAGGGCGCGCGCTGGTGCGCCCAGTACGCCGAGAAGCTGCTGGACGGCACGGACGTGCGCTGGCAGTACAGCCCCGAGTCGTTCACCGGCACCGAGCTGGACTACGCCGTCGAGGTGTGCGAGGCGGTCATGGACGTCTGGCAGCCGACCGCGCAGCGCCCGGTGGTGCTGAACCTGCCGGCCACGGTGGAGATGTCGACGCCGAACGTCTACGCCGACCAGATCGAGTGGGTCGGGCGGAACCTGACCCGGCGCGACGCCGTCATCCTGTCGCTGCACCCGCACAACGACCGGGGCTGCGCGGTCGCCGCCGCCGAGCTGGGCGTCCTGGCCGGCGCCGACCGGGTGGAGGGCTGCCTGTTCGGCAACGGCGAGCGCACCGGCAACGTCTGTCTGGTCACCCTGGGGCTGAACCTGTTCTCCCAGGGCATCGACCCGATGATCGACTTCTCGGACATCGACGGCGTGCGCCGCGCGGTGGAGTACTGCAACCAGCTGCCCGTGCACCCTCGCCACCCCTACGGTGGCGACCTCGTCTACACCGCCTTCTCCGGCTCGCACCAGGACGCCATCAAGAAGGGCTTCGAGGCGATGGAGCGCACCGGGCAGACGCTCTGGGAAGTGCCTTACCTGCCGATCGACCCGAAGGACGTCGGGCGTACGTACGAGGCCGTGATCCGGGTGAACAGCCAGTCCGGCAAGGGCGGGGTGGCGTACCTGCTGAAGTCGGAGCACGCGCTGGACCTGCCGCGTCGGCTGCAGATCGAGTTCTCCGGCGTCGTACAGCGCCACACCGACTCCGAGGGTGGCGAGGTCACCGCCGATGAGCTGTGGCGGATCTTCCGTGCTGAGTACTTCCTGGACGGCGCGGAGACGGCCGGGCCGCTGGAACTGCTGGGCTCGCGCACGACCGCCGCGTCGGGGGAGCGGGACGAGGTCTCGGTCTCGGTGCGGGTGCACGGCGAGGACTCCGTGCTCATCGGGGTCGGCAACGGGCCGATCGACGCCTTCGTGGCGGCGCTGGCGGCGCGCGGGCTGTCCGTGCGCATCCTGGACTACAACGAGCACGCGCTGGGCTCGGGCGCGGACGCCCGGGCCGCGGCGTACCTGGAGGTCGCGGTCGACGACCGGGTCTTCTGGGGCGTCGGCATCGACCCGAACATCGTCACGGCGTCGCTGCGCGCCGTCGTGAGCGCCGTCAACCGGGCCGCCCGCTCCTGAGCCCGCGGGGCGGGGGGATCTACGGGTCCCCCCGCTCGATGTCGCGGACCTCGCGGCGCACCTGTTCGAGGAGGGATTCCGGCACCTCGGTCATGCCGTGGTCGACGCGGGCGTGCGTGTCGACTGACCGCAGGAGGTCGTCCTCACTGGATGCCGCGATCCGTGTCTCGCACCCATGAATGATCGCACCGCAGTAGAATTCCTTCATGGCGGGACGGCGGATCGTGATCTCCGAGGGCCGTGAATAGCCGGCGGACGCCGGGCTCGGTGCCATCAGGGCCTGCGCGGTCCAATAGCGGTTCCGTCTCATGTCGACATTTCCGCGAGACGCAGCATCAGTCGCTCCATCCTGACCAGGCCGAGGGGCCGACCCATCTCGGTAACGATTATCACGGGGTCGAACCGGCTGGCCCGGGCTCGGGTCATGGCACGCCGCGCGACCTCGGTCACGGGTTCCTCGGGACGGGCGAACAGCGTTGTGGGAACCAGTCGCGGCTCGGTGCCGCCGCCGGGCCCGCCGGACAGGTGCAGGGCCACCGGCCGGCAGCGGTTGGACACCACGATGGTCGCTCGCGCGGCCTGCTCGCCGTCGGTCTGCTCGTCGTCGGTCTGCTCGCCGTCGGGGACCCCGCGGGCCGTGGCCGTGCGCATCGGGCAGCTGGGGCAGTCCGCCGACATCGCGCAGTGCCCGGAGTCGCCCACGCTCACGGTCACCTGCTCCATCAGGCTCTCGATGCTCGCCGCCCGGGTGCTGCGCTCGGACAGCTGCCGGATGCGCCGGGCCACCGCCGGGTCGAGCTGCTGCCAGGACGGTGACGGCCGGCCCAGCAGGAAGCCCTGGCCCAGCGGGACACCCAGGGCGACGAGCATCGCCAGCTCGTCGGCGCTCTCGATGCCCTCCGCGATCACCCAGCCGTTGAGCCGGCTCGCGAAACCGCCGACGAGTTCGGTCAATGCGATCTTGACCTGGTCGTCGTCGATGTTCACGACCAGGGAGCGGTCCAGCTTGACGAAGTCCGGCCGGACCCGGGCGAGCTGGCGCAGGCCGGCGTAGCCGGAGCCGACGTCGTCCATGGCGATGAAGGCGCCGCGATTGCGCAGCTCGCTCGCGGTCGCGGTCAGGCCCGCCGCGGTGTCGAGGTCGACCGCCTCGTTCAGCTCGAGCACGAGACGGCGCAGGTCCGCGTCCGCCCAGACCGCGGCGACCGGGGCCGCGTCCAGCAGGTGCGGCAGGACGTTGACCGCGAGGAAGCAGCGGTCGGGCAGGGTGTCGCGGGCGGCGATCGCCGCGGTGAGCACCCTGGCGTCCAGCTCGGCGGCGAGCCCCATCCGGTCGGCGGCGGCGAAGACGCGGTCCGGCGGATGCGTGGGATGGGTGTGGAACCGCGCCAGCGCCTCGTACCCGGCGATCACCCCACGCTGGAGATCGACGATCGGCTGGAAGTACAGCGCGGGCTCGGCGGGATCGTCGAGGATCCGCTCCAGATCCGGGACGGTGGCGTCAGAGGCCGGCGGCGCGGTGTTCCCGGCGCCGGTGTTCCCTGCGCCGGTGTCCCCTGCGCCGGTGTTCACGGAGTCGACGCGACCACGGGCCACCGTCGCCGTGGTGGTCCGCTGCCGAGTAATCATGCGCCGTGCACCCCCTCGCTTCAAGCACGTCGCACCCATCCTGTAAGTGAGGTTCTTACCATCTGGCTCCGATGGGCGGCGCGAGTACCGTCCGGAGTTGTGGGTCCTGCGCCTTTTTGTGCGACCGGCGGGTGACGGTCGGATTGCCGGCGGCTGACTTTCTTTCGCCGGCCTCGCGGGGGCGGCGCGTTTCTATGCGCCCGGACCGGCGGGGACCGGCGATCTGATGCCGATTCTGACAATGCCCCTCACTTCCTGGCGGGTCCCCCGACTTCCCGCCGACGCGGCGGGCGCGAACTCTCCGGACCCGATCTCCGGTCATATATCAAGTCGATGACAACTGCCGTGGTCATGGCGTTGGCATTGATCGAGCGATGATTGCTCAGGGTAATCGTGCGAGGTGGTCGGGGTGGTCGCCGTCCAACGCGGCCGGCGACATGTGGTACCGACAGCGCCCGCGAGCAGCGGCGTCGGATCTCCGACTACAGTCGGCGCATGAGGCTTGCGGTGATCGGTGGTGACGGGATCGGCCCCGAGGTGGTCGCGGAGGGACTACGCGTGCTGCGGGCCGTGCACCCCAAGGTCGAGACGACCGAGTACGACCTGGGTGCCCGGCGCTGGCACCGCACGGGCGAGACGCTGCCCGACACGGTCCTCGACGAGCTGCGCGGCCACGACGCGATCCTGCTCGGCGCGGTCGGCGATCCCGGGGTGCCCAGCGGCGTCCTGGAGCGCGGGCTGCTGCTGCGGCTGCGCTTCGAGCTCGACCACCACGTGAACCTGCGGCCGGTGCGGCTGTACCCGGGGGTCCGCTCGCCTCTCGCCGGTGACCCGTCGATCGACATGATCGTGGTGCGCGAGGGCACCGAGGGCCCGTACGCGGGCGCCGGCGGCGTGCTGCGCCGCGGCACTCCGCACGAGGTCGCCACCGAGGAGAGCCTCAACACCCGGTTCGGCGTTGAGCGGGTCGTGCGCGACGCCTTCCGCCGGGCCGCGCGCCGGCCGCGTCGGCACCTGACGCTGGTGCACAAGAACAACGTGCTGACGAAGGCGGGCGACCTGTGGTCGCGCACCGTCGCCGAGGTGGCGCCGGAGTTTCCTGACGTCACCGTCGACTACCAGCACGTGGACGCGGCGTCGATGTTCTTCGTGACGGACCCGGGCCGGTTCGACGTGGTCGTCACGGACAACATGTTCGGCGACATCATCACCGACATCGGCGCCGCGATCACCGGCGGCATCGGGCTCGCCGCGAGCGGGAACCTCGACCCGTCGGGCAGCCACCCGAGCATGTTCGAGCCGGTGCACGGCAGCGCGCCCGACATCGCGGGGCGGCAGCTGGCCGACCCGACCGCCACGGTGGCCTCCGTCGCCATGCTGCTGGACCACCTCGGCCACCAGGAGGAGGCCGAGCGGGTCGAGGCGGCGGTCGCGGCGTCGCTGGCGGAACGCGCCGGCTCGGGATCGGGCGCCATGTCAACCCGGGAGCGTGGGGAGGACCTCGCCGCCCGCGCCGCCGGCTGAATATGCTCGTTCCTCTCTGAGTTCGTCGCATCCTGGCCTGGAGTCCGCTGTGCCCATCACCCCCACCTCGAAGATCTGGATGAACGGCGAGTTCGTCGACTGGGACGACGCCCGCGTCCACGTCCTGAACCCGACCCTGCACTACGGCTGGGGGGTGTTCGAGGGCATCCGCGCCTACGAGACCGCCGGCGGGCCGGCCGTGTTCCGACTTACCGACCACATCGCGCGGCTCTACCGCAGCGCGAAGATCTATGTGATGGAGCCGCAGTTCACCCAGGAGCAGGTGGTCGCGGCGACCAAGGAGACGATCGCCGTCAACGACATCGCCTCCTGCTACATCCGCCCGCTGGTCTACCTCGGTTACGGCGAGATGGGGCTCAACCCGCTCCCGTCCCCGGTCGAGGTGATGATCGCGGTGTGGCCGTGGGGCGCCTACCTCGGTGAGGAGGCGGAGGCCAACGGCGTGCGCGCGATGATCTCCTCCTGGAAGCGCAACGACCCGAACATCACCCCGCCGGCGGCCAAAGCGTCCGGCCAGTACCTGAACTCGTCGCTGGCGAAGGTCGCGGCGGTCAAGGCCGGGTACGACGAGGCAATCCTCACCAGCCCCAACGGCCACATCGCGGACGGGACCGGCGAGAACGTCTTCATCGTGTCCGGCCGCAAGGTCATCACGCCGCTGCTCTCCGACGGCCCGCTCGGCGGCATCACCCGGGCGTCGATCATGCAGATCGCGGCGGACCAGGGGTACGAGGTCGTCGAGCAGCACATCGTGCGGACCGACCTGTACCTGGCCGACGAGGCGTTCTTCACCGGCACGGCGGCGGAGATCGTGCCGATCGTGTCGGTGGACGACCGGCAGATCGGCTCCGGCAAGCCCGGGCCGGTCACCCGCGAGCTGCTGGAGATCTTCCACCGCGCCACCCGCGGTGAGCTGGAGCGCTACCGGTCCTGGAACGAGCTCGTCGGCGGGTAGCCGCGCACCGTCAGTGGCCAGGTCGGGCAGCGGCGTGGTCGGGGTCACATTCCGGCCACGCCACTTGCGGTTGTGCCCTGGTCAAGCAAGGTCCGCGCGCCTACCGTCGCTTGTGGAAGCGTTTCACGAATGCACAAGCGGCGGGAGGACGTCGTGCGGGTCTCGGAGGGGATGAGCTCCCTTGTTCTCATGATCGGTCCTGGTCACACCCTGCGGCAGGCCGCCCGGCTGATGGCCGCCCGCAAGGTGGGCGCCGCCGTCGTGCACGACGCGGACAGTCAGGGGTACGGAATCCTCACCGAGCGGGACATCCTCCGTTCGGTGGCCGCGGGGCAGGATCCGGATGTCGAGGTCGCGGGTGAGCACCTCACCCGCGATGTCGTCTTCGCGGATCCGGCCTGGTCGCTCGACGAGGCAGCGGCCGCGATGTTGCGCGGGGAGTTCCGGCACCTGGTCGTCACCTCGGGTGGCGGCGTCGCCGGCATCCTGAGCATGCGGGACGTCGTTCGTTGCTGGAGTGACCAGCATGTGACGGTATGATGCGCGCGTGTCGTACGCCGAGCAGGTTCCCGATGCGCCCCAGCGCGCGGTCGACGGTCGGCGCTACGGTCACGGCATGCACGACAATGAGGCGGTCGCCCTCCTTCGCGCGACCACGTTGTTGAAGGAGCTGGACGAGGAGGACCTGCTGCGGCTCGCCTCCCGGGCGGTGACGCGGCGGTTCCGTCGCGGGCAGGTCGTCTTCACCGAAGGCGAACCGGCCGACACACTGCTCGTGGTCGCGAGCGGCCGACTCAAGGTCCTCACCAAGGCGGACGACGGCCGTGACCACGTCCTGAACATCGCCGGCCCCCGCGAGACGCTGGGCGACCTGAACATCGTCGAGGCTGGCACCCGCTCCGCCAGCGTCGAGGCCCTGGAACCCAGCACCGCCCTGGTACTCGACCGCACCGCGGTGTGGGAGCTGGTACGGGAGCGGCCGGCCGTGGCCGAGCAGCTCATCCGCGCCCTGGTCGCCCACGTGCGGCGGCTCACCGGGGCCAACGCCGACCTGGTGTTCCTCGACCTGCCGCGGCGGGTGGCGAAGCTGCTGTTGCTGCGGATGCGCGAGGTCGGCCGTCCGGTGATCGAGCTCGGTCTCACCCAGACCGAGATCGCCTCGCTGCTCGGCGGTTCCCGCCAGTCGGTGAACCAGGCGTTGCGGGAGTTCGAGCGGCGCACCTGGATCCTCTCCGAGGGCCAGACCATCACGATCCTGCAGGTCGACCGGCTGCGGCGCTTCGCGGGCGACTGAAGGCCGGGCGACTGAGAGATATCGCGCACGTCACTCCTGGCGCATGTCGGCAGTGTTACACCGTAGGCTTGTCTTTCGGCGGCGAACCCGTCTCCGCCGCGCGTTCCGGTCGCTGACCCATGGGACCGGGCGCGTGGCGGCCCAGGTCCCGCGCTCATCGGAGAGGCGCCCCCGTGCGGCCATACGATCCCGATTCCCTGCATATCTACGACACGACGCTGCGTGACGGTACCCAGCAGGAGGGGCTGTCGCTCTCCGTGGGCGACAAGCTCGCCGTGGCGCGTCACCTCGACGACCTCGGCGTCGGTTTCATCGAGGGCGGCTGGCCGGGGTCCAACCCGAAGGACGCGGAGTTCTTCGCGCGTGCCGGCACCGAACTCTCCCTGTCGACCGCGCGGCTCACGGCGTTCGGCGCCACCCGGCGGGCCGGTCGCGTCGCCGCGGACGACCCGCAGGTCGCAGCGCTGCGCGAGGCGGGGACCTCCGTCGTCTGCCTGGTCGCGAAGTCCGATCTGCGGCACGTCGAGCGGGCGCTGCGCACCGACGCGGCCGAGAACCTCGCGATGATCCGTGACACCGTCGCCCATCTGCACGCCGAGGGCAAGCGGGTCTTCCTCGACGCCGAGCACTTCTTCGACGGCCACCGGGCCCACCCGGACTACGCGCTCGAGGTCGTCCGGGTGGCGGCTGAGGCCGGCGCCGAGGTCGTGGTGCTCTGCGACACCAACGGCGGGATGCTGCCCACCCGCATCAACACGGTGGTCGCGGACGTCCTCGCCGCCACCGGTGCCCGCCTTGGCATCCACTGCCATGACGACACCCACTGCGCCGTCGCCAACACCCTGGCAGCCGTCGAGGCCGGCGTGACCCACGTCCAGGGCACCGCCAATGGCTACGGCGAGCGCTGCGGCAACGCGAACCTGTTCAGCGTCATCGCCGGTCTGGAGACCAAGCTCGACCGCGCCGCGCTGCCCCCGGGCCGGCTGCGGGAGCTGGCCCGCGTCTCCCACGCGATCGACGAGGTGACCAACTCCGTTCCCGACCCGCACCGGCCCTACGTCGGCGCCAGCGCCTTCGCGCACAAGGCGGGGCTGCACGCCAGCGCCGTCAAGGTCGACCCGGACATGTACCAGCACATCGATCCGGCCGCCGTCGGTAACGACATGCGGATGCTCGTCTCCGAGCTCGCCGGGCGGGCGACCATCGAGCTCAAGGGCCGCGAGCTCGGGCTGGACCTGTCGGGCGAGCGCGAGGCGCTCGGGCGGGTGCTGGAGCTGGTCAAGGAGCGGGAGGCGGCCGGGTTCGCCTACGAGGCGGCGGAGGCGTCGTTCGAGCTGCTCCTGCGCGACGAGGTCACCGGCCGCGAGCGCTATTACACCCTCGAGTCCTGGCGGGTCATCGTCGAGCAGCGCCCCGGCGGCCAGGTGGTCAGCGAGGCGACGGTGAAGCTGACCTCGCGCGGGGTGCGGCACGTGGCGACCGCCGAGGGCAACGGGCCCGTCCACGCGCTGGACACGGCGCTGCGCGACGCGCTGGAGAAGGCCTACCCGGGGCTCGCCGACCTGGAGCTCGTCGACTACAAGGTGCGGATACTCGACGGCAAGCAGGGCACCGGCGCGGTCACCCGGGTCCTCGTCGGCACCGGCGACGGCCGCGCCCGCTGGGACACGATCGGTGTGGACGAGAACATCATCGCCGCGTCCTGGTCGGCCCTGGAAGACGCCGTCAACTACGGCCTGCGGCGGCAGGGCGAGCGCCCGGACCCCGGCGCGTCCTGAGCCGCCGGCGCGGCGAGCGGGCGCCCCGCTCGCCGCGGACCCGATCGGCTAGTCCTCCGGGATCTCCTCCCACCACTGGCACCACCAGTCGCCGCCGACGAGGATCCGCAGCTTCGGGTGCCAGCAGTAGGTGAGGTCCTTGTCCGTGTCGAGGTAGTACAGGCAGTTGTCGCAGCGTTCGTCGCCGTTCGGCTTGGCCCGCAGGATCGCGTCCTCGGCGAGGTGGCCGAGCTTCACGCTCAGCTCCTCGTCGATGGGTTTCGGCTCGGGCGCCCCGACGTCGTACACCGGTGTGGTGTCGGTCTCGCTCAAGGTTCTCCTTCCACTGCCGGACTGTCCGGCGTTCGCCGGAAGCCTCCGGTGCCCGATTCTCGGCCACGATGCCCGTTCTGGCGAACCCGATCACCGTGGCGGCCGGATACGGTCGGGGAGTGCGCATCGCGAGGTTCACCGATGGTTCTGAGCCCGGTTTCGGGGTCGTCGAGGGTTCGGTCGAGGAGGGCACCGCCGAGATCGCCGGCATCGCCCCCCATCCGTTCGGCCCGTTCAGCTTCACCGGCGTGCGCCGGCCGCTCGGCGAGGTGCGGCTGCTGGCGCCGGTGCTGCCCAGCAAGGTGCTGTGCGTCGGCAAGAACTACGCCGACCACGCCCGCGAGATGGGCGGCGAGGCCCCGGCGCGGCCCGTGCTGTTCCTCAAGCCGTCGACGAGTGTCGCCGGCCCGGGGGATCCCATCACGCTCCCGCCGGACAGCGAGCGGGTGGACTACGAGGGCGAGCTCGCCATCGTCATCGGCCGGCTGTGCCGGGACGTCCCGCCGGAGCGGGCGTTCGAGGTCGTGCTCGGCTACACCTGCGCCAACGACGTGACCGCCCGGGACCAGCAGTCGGCGGACGGGCAGTGGACGCGGGCCAAGGGCCACGACACGTTCTGCCCGATCGGTCCGTGGATCGAGACCGACCTCGACCCGGCGGACGTGGCGCTGCGGACCACCCTCGACGGCGAGCTGCGGCAGAACTCGCGGACGAAGCTGCTGGTGCACGACGTGCCGGCGCTCATCGCGTACATGTCGGCGGCGATGACGCTGCTGCCCGGCGACGTGCTGCTGACGGGGACGCCAGGGGGCGTGGGGCCGATGCGGGCGGACCAGACCGTCGCGGTCACCGTCGAGGGCGTGGGCACGCTCACCAACCCGGTGAGGGCCCGCTGAGGGAAATCGCACCCCCCGGGTCGCTGCGCGCCGCGGATGATGAGGTACAGTAGGCAACGCCCGAACAGGGGCCCATGGGGTATGGGGTAATTGGCAGCCCAACGGATTCTGGCTCCGTTAGTCTAGGTTCGAGTCCTGGTACCCCAGCTGCACCACTCTGTCAGACTTGTCTGGCGTGGTGTACAGTAGGAAACGCATCACAGTACGACATCGAAAGTCTTGGCCCCGTCGTCTAGCGGCCCAGGACGCCGCCCTCTCAAGGCGGTAGCGCCGGTTCGAATCCGGTCGGGGCTACAGCGGGTTTATCTTGATTCTTCTGTAGAAGGCCAGAGGTATGCCCGTGCATCAAGCGTCGCCATGGCCCGCGGATCTTCATCCGCGGGCCGTCGCCATGTCCGCGTCCGGACGCGGCCTACCGCACCACTGTGAGGCGGGGCATCGCCGCCGGGTGGCGGGCCATCGTGCACGCGCGGCAGGCGCAGGTCGCCGGGCCACCCCAGCCGTGCACCTCCTCCACCGCCCCCTCGACGCCAGCCTCGTCGGCGGCGGGCGCCGGCTCCGCGACGACCAGACGCAGCGAGCCGCCGCGGCTCGCGGTCGGCGGAAGGATCGCGGGTGCGGTCGAGGCTGTCATGGCCACTGGGGGCACGGTGTCCTCCTCCATGGGCGGCCGTCGGGGGGCCACCTCGCGGACCACAGCCTGGTCGGAACACCAAGGTTCGCGCCATGCTCCGTTGAGCCCGGTGCAGGGTGGTGCGGATGGCCTAGTCAAACCTGGGCACTGTCGCCATGTGACACCACCCTTGACAACCATGGTGCTCACGGGCTCCACCGGTAGAAACTTGTCCGGATGTCCACCGTCAGTCCATCGACCCCCGAACGGGCCCGGCGTCGGCACGGCAGCCCCCGCGTGGGCCGCGTCGCCAGGCGCGCCAGTCGGCTACGTGCGGCGGCGTCGATCTCCCCGGCGCCGGCCTCGCAGTCCGAGCGGGGTGACGGTGCCGAGCCGGGTAGCTACCGGCGCCTGAGTTCGCTGCTGCCGCGCGGGCGTGGGCTGCCGATCGAGGACTGGACGGCCCGGCACACCCTCATGTGCCTGGTGCTCGCGATGCACCTGCCGATCATCGTCGGGTACGCGGTGTTCCGGGACCTGAGCCCGGCACACGGCCTGCTGGCGGCGAGCCCCCCCGCGCTGCTGTTCGCCGCGGCCGTGGTGCCCGGCCGGCGTCGGGTGCGGGCGCTGGCGGCGAGCCTCGGCCTGCTGTGCTGCTCGGTCGTGCTGGTGCACATCTCCAACGGCCTCACGCCGATGTACTTCCACTTCTTCGTCGTCGTCGCGCTTATCGCGCTGTACGAGGAGTGGACCGTCTACCTGCTGGCGATCGCGTTCGTGTTCGTGGCGAACCTGTCGATGGGCCGGATCGTCTCCGCCCGCGCGCCGGTGATGGACAACGCGTGGCTGCTGGCCGGGCTGCACGCCGGCTTCATCTTCGCCCTCGCCTGCGCCCAGATGGTCTTCTGGCACTACAACGAGCAGTCCCGCCGCCGGGTCGAGCACTACCGCCAGCAGCTCTACGAGGGCCAGCAGAGCCTGATGGCGCGCCTCGAGGAGACCGACCGGATCCGCAGCGACCTCGTCGCGACCGTCTCCCACGAGTTCCGCACGCCGCTGACCGGCATCCGGGGCAACCTGCTCACCATCAAGCGGCGGCGCGACCGGCTCTCCGACGCCCAGCTCGACGATCTGCTCGACGCGGCGGTGAACTACTCCGACCGGCTCTCCCGGCTGCTGGAGAACATGCTGACGGCCGCCACGGCCACCGGCACGGATGAGACGACGATCGCCGACCTGCCCGAGGTCGTCCGCCACGTCCTCGCCACCCTGCCGTACACGAGCTCACCGAGCAGTGTGACGGTGGACCTCCCGCCCGAGCTGCCCGTCCGGATGGCGCGCCAGGCGCTCATCCAGGTCGTCGCGAACCTCGTCGACAACGCCCTGCTGCACTCCTGGCCGGGCGCGCCGGTGCGGCTGATCGCCGGCCGGGTCGGCGACGAGGTGGTGCTGCGGGTGCGCAACCCCGGCCCGGACCTCGACCCCGCCACGATCCGCCAGCTGTTCGAGCCCTTCACCCAGCGCGATGGAACAGCCACCCGCTCGACGGACGGGGCCGGGATGGGCCTCTACGTCGTGCGCCGGCTGGTCGAGGTGCACGGCGGGCGGCTGCGGATGTCCTCCGACAACGGCGAGATCATCGTCGAGGTCGACCTGTGGGCGGCCAGCGCGGTGGCGCCCACGGCGCTCGCCCCGCAGGCCGAGCAGGAGCTGCCGGTGCCCATGGCGCTGCCGCGCAGCCTCCGGCTCGACGAGGAGTCCCGCCCGGCCCGGCTGACCGGTGGCCCGCTGGGCCGCCAACTGCGCCGCGACGACGTCCGCTCGCTGCCCATGGACAACTTCGGCTGAGGACGACCTCGGCTGAGCCGTCCCCAGCTGAGCCAGCCCGCAAGCTGAGCCAGCCCGCAAGCTGAGCCAGCCCGCAAGCTGAGCCAGCCCGCAGCACGCACGAGGAAGCCCCCGGCCCCAGCGGATGCTGGGAGCGCGGGGGCTTCCTGGTGTGGTGTCCGGGCCGGCCCTGCCGGGTTACTTGCTCGTCGGGGCGGGGGTGGTGGGAGCGGCCGTCGGCGAGGCCTGGGGCGCCTTGCACGAGAGGTTCAGCGTCACCGTGGTCGAGTTGCTCGGGTGTCGGCCGGTGCTCGGCGAGTAGGAGGTCACCTTGCTCGTGTAGCCGGCGGGGCAGGAGCCGTTGACCCAGGGGAAGCCGGCGGCGCTCAGCGTCGACTTGGCGCCGGACTCGGTCATGCCCGTGACGTTCGGGACCTCGCGGCAGTCGTTGCCCTGGATCTGCAGGCTGATGGTCGTGGTCTTCGCGACCTTCCCGCTCTTCGGCGACTGACGCACGACCGAGTCGACGGCGCCGGTGTCGTAGCAGTCGAAGGCCTTGTTGAGGCTGGTGAAGCCGGCCGACTGCAGCTTGTTCTGCGCCGCGTTGAAGGACATGCCCTCGGTGTTCGGCACCGTCGCGGTGCCGTCGTCGGTCGGCGACGGCGACGGGCTGCTGCCCGCGGTCGGGCTGCTGGCGGGGGTGGTCGCCGCGGCGCCCGCGCTCGGCGCGGTGCTGGTGGTCGGGAGGGCCCGTCCAGCGGGATGCTGGCCGGGCTGGGCGGCCGGCGCCCCCGGGACGCCGACGGCCACGCCCGGGGCACCGCCGAGCACGGCCGCGGACACGACCGCGCTCGGGTCGGCGGAGCTCTGGATGCCGCTGTCAGCGGACAGGGAGTTGTCCGCGGCGCCCCCCGAGGCGAGCGCCCAACCGCCGGCACCGGCGACGAGCGCGACGACGAGTCCCGCGCCGGCCGCGATCCGGGTGCGGCGCCGGCGGTCGGCACCGGCCCGGGAGCCGGCTCCCGGCGCGGCCCCGGACGGCCCGGGCTGCCTGCTCGCGGGGATCGCAGACATCACCGTGTTGGTGTCGGCGGCCGTGCCGCCGGAACGGGCCGGGACGCGTACCGCGGGACTCATCCCGGTCGGGGCGTCACCGTTCCAGTCGGCGGCGGCGCCGCGCGCGCCGGTCATCGGCGCGATCCGGGTGGCCGTCGCCGGTATGCTGCCGGCGATCTGGGTGTGCTCCAGGTCGTTCCAGCCGCCAGCCGCCGCGGTGGGCGAGCTGACGGCGACGCCGCGGGCGGCCGGGCGCGCCACCCGCTGGGTGCTGGCGGCCGCCTCGGCGGGGCGGGAGCGCAGACCCACCCCGAGCGCCTCCTCGAGGTCGTCGGCGGCCTCGGCGGCACTGGCGGGCCGCTCGCGCGGGGACTTCGCCAGCATCCGGGCGAGCGCGTCCCACACGGGACCCGGCACCCCCTGGATCGGCAGCGGCTCGTCCTCGCGGTGGGCGCGCAGCAGTTCCATCGGGTTCGCCGCGTCGAACGGCGGCGAGCCGGCGAGGATCTCGTAGAGCACGACGCCGGCCGAGTAGACGTCGGCGGCAGGCGTGGGCGGCGCTCCCGAGCCCAGCTCGGGGGCCATGTAGAGCGGGGTGCCGACCGGGCCGGTGGGATGCGCCTGGGACGACGAGTTGATCACCCGGGCGATGCCGAAGTCCGTGAGCCGGACGATGGGCCCCGCCGGGTCGGAGGTGTCGATGAGGATGTTCTCCGGCTTGACGTCCCGGTGGACGATCCCGGCGGCGTGCACGCTGTCGAGGGCCCACAGCGTCCCGACGGTGAGCCGCACGGCCTCCTCGGCCGGTCGCGGCCCGAACTCCCGCAGGTGCGCCCGCAGGTCGGGACCGTCGACGAGGTCCATCACGATCGCGAGCGTGTCCGGCTCGTTGACGAGGTCGCGCACCGCGACCAGGCCGGGGCTGTCGAGATCGACGAGCAGGTCCCACTCCCGCAGGAAGCGGTCGACGATCGCCGGATCGTCCGCCAGCTCCCGGCGTAGCACCTTGATGGCGACCGGTGCGCCGTCGGAGACCCGCGCCCCCTGCCAGACCTGGCCGGTCGTTCCCTGCCCGAGCATCTCGTGCAGCACGTACCGCGAACCCAGTTTGCGCACCGCGCCCTGCCCCTTCTTGCGCCGCCCGTGGCGGTCGTGACCTACGACGGCACCGTCGCGGGCGACGACGGCCGCCGGTCCGCGCGGAACCCGGAGAGAGCCCCGGTCGGCCGCGCCCACTGCATCGACACCCACTGCATCGACGACACATATCGCTTGCTCGCTGGATGGCAATGACCCCGTCGGGCCATCCGGCCTCGCTCTCCGATCATCCGAGACGGACGACTCGAACAGGCTACGACGTCGACGCGTCCACGCGGGCGGCGGGGGACGAAACCCCACGGGGCGGTTCGGTGTCCGCCCAACGGGCGTAGTCCTTGTGCCCATTGACCGTGGGGCCCGAATGGGGCATCCGAAATGTCGAAGAACCTGGGGTATCACCGCGAAGGGCCTATCCGGGGTCACTCTTGCGGAGCGGCGGATTCGCGGACGCTGACCGTCATCCGCCGATCTCCAGTGGCCCGGGGTTGACACGTGCGTTGGAAACACGTGCGTTGGAAAGCGGCGGAGCGCTCAGCTGGGTCGCCGCGGCGAGGACCGCCGCGCCGTGGCGCTGGCCCGGTGAGCGGGTCAGCCGCTCCAGCGGCCCGGACAGGGACACCGCCGCGATCACCGCGCCGGCCTCGCCGCGCACCGGTGCCGACACCGACGCGAGGCCCGTCTCCCGCTCGCCGACGCTCTCCGCCCATCCCCGCGCGCGCACCAGGTCGAGCGTCGCGGCATCGAACGGAGCCGCGGCGAGCAGGTCTGGTTCCGGCCCCGGCGCGAACGCGAGCAGCACCTGCGCTCCGGAACCGGCCGTCATTGGCAGCACCGCGCCGACCGGGACCGTGTCGCGCAGCCCGCTCGCCCGCTCGGACGCGGCGACACACAGGCGCAGCGCGCCGCGCCGGACGTAGAGCTGGGTGCTCTCGCCGGTCCGGTCGCGCAGGGCGGTGAGCACCCGGTCGGCCCGGTCGGCGAGCTCCCACGGCAGCGGAGCTCCGACGCCGGCGGCCAGGCGCGGGCCGGCGACGAAGCGGCCGGCGTCGTCCCGCCCGACGAGGCGGTGCACCTCGAGGGCGCTGGCCAGGCGGTGCGCGGTCGCCCGGGTCAGGCCGGTGCGGGTGACCAGCTCGGCCAGCGACGCCGGGCCCCGCTCCACGGCCGCGAGGACGAGGGCGGCCTTGTCAAGGACGCCGACTCCGCTAAGCTGTTCCATAAGTTGATACTGACATCCCACCAACTGAGATGACAAGCATCCGGGCTGGCGGGGAGGAGAGGAGTGGGGCAGCCATGGGGCGCACACTCGCGGAGAAGGTCTGGGACGCCCATGTGGTGCGCCGCGCCGACGGCGAGCCGGACCTGCTGTACATCGACCTGCACCTCGTGCACGAGGTCACCTCGCCGCAGGCGTTCGAGGCGCTGCGCCTCGCCGGGCGGCCGGTGCGCCGGCCGGATCTGACCCTGGCCACCGAGGACCACAACGTGCCCACCACCGACACGCTGGCGCCCATCGCCGATCCGGTCTCGGCGGCGCAGGTGGAGGCGCTGCGCAAGAACTGCGCCGAGTTCGGGGTGCGGCTGTACCCGATGAACGACCCGGGGCAGGGCATCGTCCACGTCGTGGGGCCGCAGCTCGGGCTCTCCCAGCCCGGGATGACGATCGTCTGCGGCGACAGCCACACCTCCACCCACGGCGCCTTCGGGGCGCTCGCGTTCGGCATCGGCACCAGCCAGGTCGAGCACGTGCTGGCGACCCAGACGCTGCCGCAGCGCCGGCCGAAGACGATGGCGATCACCGTCGAGGGCGAGCTGCCGCCGGGCGTCACGGCGAAGGACCTGATCCTGGCGATCATCGCGCGGATCGGCACCGGCGGCGGCGCCGGGCACGTCATCGAGTACCGCGGCGCGGCGATCCGGGGCCTGTCCATGGAGGGCCGGATGACCGTGTGCAACATGTCGATCGAGGCCGGCGCGCGGGCCGGGATGATCGCCCCGGACGACACGACGTTCGAGTACCTCGCCGGGCGCGACCGGGTGGCCAGCGGGCCGGCCTGGGACGAGGCGGTGGCCTACTGGCGCACGCTCGCCTCCGACCCCGACGCCGAGTTCGACCGTGAGGTCGTGATCGACGCGGCGAGCCTGACCCCGTACGTCACCTGGGGAACCAACCCGGGACAGGCCGCGCCGCTCGGGTCGCGGGTGCCCGCCCCGGCCGACTACGACGACCCGGCGGCGCGCGCCTCGGCGCAGCGCGCGCTGGCCTACATGGGCCTGACGGCCGGCACCCCGCTGGCCGAGGTCGCGGTGGACACCGTGTTCATCGGGTCCTGCACCAACGGCCGGCTCTCCGACCTGCGCGCCGCGGCCGACGTGCTGCGTGGCCGGCAGGTCGCGGGCGGGGTGCGCGTCCTGGTGGTGCCCGGGTCGATGCAGGTCAAGGCGCAGGCTGAGGCCGAGGGGCTGGACCAGGTGTTCGAGGCGGCCGGGGCGCAGTGGCGCAGCGCCGGCTGCTCGATGTGCCTCGGGATGAACCCCGACACCCTGCGTCCCGGCGAGCGCAGCGCGTCGACGTCCAACCGGAACTTCGAGGGCCGCCAGGGCCCGGGCGGGCGCACCCACCTCGTCTCGCCGGCGGTCGCCGCCGCCACCGCCGTCACCGGCCGGCTCACCGCGCCGGCGGACCTCTAGCAGCCTCGTCAGAAGGGAGCCTTCGCGATGGAGGCGTTCACGATCCACACCGGTCGGGCCGTGCCGCTGCGCCGCAGCGACGTGGACACCGACCAGATCATCCCGAGCGAGTGGCTCAAGCGCATCGAGCGGACCGGCTTCGGCGCCGGCCTGTTCGCCGAGTGGCGGGCCGACCCCGGTTTCGTGCTCAACGACCCGACCCACGCCGGCGCGTCGATCCTGCTCGCCGGGCCCGACTTCGGTACTGGCTCGTCGCGGGAGCACGCCGTCTGGGCACTGCAGGACTATGGCTTCCGTGCGGTGATCTCGTCGCGGTTCGCGGACATCTTCCGCGGCAACGCGCTCGGCAACGGGCTGCTGCCCGTCACGCTGCCGGCCGAGACGGTCGAGGCGCTGCAGGCGGCCGTCGAGGCGGACCCCACCGTGGAGATCACGGTGGATCTCGACGCGCGCCAGGTGCGCGGGGCGGGCGTCGAGGCGTCGTTCGAGCTCGACGACTTCACCCGCTGGCGGCTCATGGAAGGCCTCGACGACGTCGGCCTGACCCTGCGGCACGAGGAGCGGATCACCGTCTTCGAGGGGACGCGGCCGGCCTGGCTGCCCACCTCGGTCTGACACCACCGCGTATCCCCTGTAGGAATGTCAGCCCTGATGTGACGCAATTCACATCGGGGCTGACGTGCGTCTCTGTCCGGGTCGCGGCGTGACCATGGGCGTCCCGGAGGCCTGGTTCGGCCACTGCGCGCGGCGTTTGGTCGGCTACGGAGCAGAGTTGTGTCTGTCGCGATGGAGGCGGCCGGCTATCAAACCGTGACATTGCGCCCAAAAATTCGGATATCTCCAGCTACTCATCGTGACGAATCTGCCGGACGGTTCGCGGGGGCCGCACAGCACGCATCCCGCCGCCCACTGGCGCGAACCCGCTGACGTGCGGGTTTGTGTGACGCGACACGGTCGCGGGAATTGCCCTCGACAGTGGAGATGCCTACGGTGCAGCGCAGTGTGATGCCCGATCTGCTCCCCACCCCGCGCACCGCGGGGGGCGTCCGGAGGTTGTCGTGAACAAGTCCCAGTTGGTTGACCGCATCGCCCAGCAGATCGAGGGCGGACGGTCGAATGCCACCAAAGCGGTCGACGCCGTGTTCGACGCTATTCAGGAGGCCGTCGCGAGCGGCGAGAAGGTGACGATCACCGGTTTCGGCGTGTTCGAGCGGGTGGAGCGCGCCGCGCGGACCGGGCGCAACCCGGCAACCGGCGAGCCGGTGCACGTCGCCGCCTCCGTCGTGCCGAAGTTCCGGCCCGGCTCGGAGTTCAAGTCGAGTGTGTCGTCGAGCAGCGACTGATCCGCGGTGCGGGCGCCGGACCTCACCGGTGCCCGCGCCGCACTGCCTCGGCCATGAGGTCGTGCTGGTAGTCCGACAGGCGAACGTCCTGCGCCCCGGTGGTGCGCCGCTCCCAGTGGCCGTTCGAGCGCAGCTCCCACGCCGAGACCTGGTCGGAGAAGGCGTGGTCCAGCATCCGGCGCAGGGTGGCCCGGTCGTTCGGGTGCCCCACCCGGACGAGGGCCTCGATCCGGCGGTCGAGGTTGCGGTGCATCATGTCGGCGCTGCCGATCCAGAACTCGTCCGTGGAGGCGAACTCGAGCACCCGGCTGTGCTCGAGGAACCGGCCGAGGATCGACCGGACGTGCACCGTCTCGGACAGCCCGGGCACCTCCGGACGCAGCGCGCAGATGCCGCGCACCAGGCAGTGCACCGGCACCCCGGCCTGGGAGGCGCGGTAGAGCGCGTCGATGACCTGCTCGTCGACCAGGCTGTTCGCCTTGAGCCGGATACCGCAGGGGCGGCCCTCCGCCGCGGCCCGCGCCTCGGCGGCGATGCGCTGCAGGATCCCGTCCCGCATGTGCTGGGGGGCGACGAGCAGCGAGCGGTACTCCGTCTGCCGGCTGTACCCGGTGAGCACGTTGAACAGGTCCGTCAGATCCGCGCCGACCTCCGGGTCGGCGGTCAGCACGCCGATGTCCTCGTAGAGCCGGGCCGTCTTGGGGTTGTAGTTGCCGGTGCCGACGTGGCAGTACCGGCGCAGGCCGCCGCGCTCCTGGCGCACCACCAGGCAGGTCTTGCAGTGCGTCTTGAGCCCGATCAGGCCGTAGACGACGTGGCAGCCGGCCCGCTCCAGCTCGCGCGCCCAGCGGATGTTCGCGCTCTCGTCGAACCGCGCCTTGATCTCGACGAGCACGACCACCTGCTTGCCGGCCTCGGCCGCGGCGACGAGCGCGTCCACGATCGGGGAGTCGCCGGAGGTGCGGTAGAGGGTCTGCTTGATGGCGAGCACCTGCGGGTCGGCGGCCGCCTGCTCGATGAAGCGCTGCACCGAGGTCGTGAACGAGTCGTACGGATGGCGGACGAGCACGTCCCCCTCCCGCAACACGCCGAAGAAGTCCGGCGTCTCGCCCTCCTCGGTCGTCAGGCGCGGATGGGTGACGGGGACCCGGGGCGGATCCTTGAGCTCCGGGCGGTCGAGGTCGTAGAGCCCCCACAGTGCGGACAGGTCCAGCATCCCGGCGACCCGGTGCACCTCGCGCTCGGTCACCTCGAGCTCGCGCATGAGCAGGGTGAGCAGGTCGTCGTCGATGTCGTCGTCCACCTCGAGGCGGACGGCCGGGCCGAAGCGTCGCCGCGCCAGCTCCCGCTCCAGCGCCTGCAGCAGGTCCTCGGCCTCGTCCTCCTCGACCTCCAGGTCGGCGTTGCGGGTGACCCGGAACAGGTGCGAGTTGATCACCTCCATGCCCGGGAAGAGCTGGTCGAGGTGTGCGGCGATGACCTCCTCGAGCGGCACGAAGCAGGCGCCGCCCGACTCCTCTGCGTCGGTCTCCAGGGGGACCCGGACCAGCCGCGGCACGTTCTGCGGGACCTTCACCCGGGCGAAGTGGTCGACCTCGCCGCCCGGCTCGCGCACCTGCACCGCGAGGTTGAGCGACAGCCCGCTGATGTAGGGGAACGGGTGCGCCGGGTCGACGGCGAGCGGGGTGAGGACCGGGAAGATCTGCTCGTGGAAGTAGTCGCGCAGCCGCTCCCGCTGGGCGTCGCCGAGCTGCGACCAGAACCGGATGCTGATGCCGGCGTGAGCCAGTGAGGGCACCACCTCGGCGGTGAAGCAGCGGGAGTGCCGCTCGCTGAGGTCGGCCGTGGTCCGGCTGATCAGGGCGAGCTGCTCGCGCGCGCTCAGGCCGTCCGCCGAGCGCACGGCGAGCCCGGTGGCCTCGCGGCGCATCAGGCCGGCCACCCGGACCATGTAGAACTCGTCGAGGTTGCTGGCGAAGATGGCGAGGAACTTCGCCCGCTCCAGCAGGGGGGTGGAGACATCCTCGGCGAGCGCGAGCACGCGGGCGTTGAAGTCGAGCCAGGAGGCCTCGCGGTTGATGAACCGGTCGGCCGGCAGATCCGACGGCGCTGGCGTCCGCGGCGCCTCCAGCGGTTCGAGCAGGCCGCTGCGGGGCTTGCGCTGCGGCTGTTCGGGTCGGGTCGCCACCAGCTCGCTCATGCACTAGATGGTGCCAGTCCCAGGCCGACCCGGCATGGCTGCGTCCTGTCTGGACATTCCCGCCGCCGGGGACGGTGACGGTGCCGGCCGGCGCTTGCTGTGACGACAGGATTGCCGCCCGCGGACGGCGGCGGGGGTGGGGGCCTGGGTGTTAACGGTGGGGAAACAGACGGCGGCGACGATCGGCATCGTGACGGAAACATCGCCCGCCGGATCGCCGCCCGCGCCGGCCGCGAGCGCGGTGGTCGTCGCGTCGACCCACGCCCGACATGTGTCCGAAATCACAGACGTGGGCGACGGTGTTCCTGATCTGCTCACGCTCCCGGCGGGGGCCCGGGTGTCGTACCGGATCACCCAGCGGTTCCGCTACGTCTACGACGGCCCGGCGAGCGATCTGGTGCACCGGCTCGTCGTGGTGCCGCCGCGCCGCCACGGCGACCAGACGGTCCGCGCCGACCGGCTGACCGTCTCGGCGCCCGGCGCGCGCGTCGGCTGGGGTCGCGGCGCCGACGGCACCCGGGTCGCGACGGTGCGCCTCGCGGAGGTGCCCAGCCAGCTCGACCTCGACGTCGACGTCCGTCTCGACCGAGTCCGCGGGGGTGCCCGGCCCTGGCTGCGGGCCACCGCGCTGACCGGGCGGCGGCTGCTGGCCCCCACCGTGCTGACCGCCCCGGACGCGGCGCTGAGCGCCGCCGCCCGGGCGCTCGCCACCGGCGATCCGATGCTCACGGCCCGCCGCTTCTGCGGCTGGGTGCACAGCCACGTCCGCTACGAGCCCGGCAGCACGGACGTCACGACCACCGCGGCCCAGGCGCTCGCCGGCGGCGCGGGGGTGTGCCAGGACCAGGCGCACGTGATGCTGGCGCTGTGCCGGGCGGCCGGGATGCCCGCCCGCTACGTGTCGGGGCACCTGGTCGGCGACGGGCCGTCCCACGCCTGGGTTGAGGTGATCATGCTCGCGGGTGCCGGCGACCGGGAGCCCGGCGTCGTCGCGGTCGCCTTCGACCCGTGTCACGACCGGCTCGCCGACCTGCGCTACGTCACGGTCGCGGTCGGGCGGGACTACGCGGACGTCGCGCCCACCTCGGGCGTGTACCGCGGGCTGGGACGAGGCACCCTGCACGCCGAGCAGCGGGTGGCGGTGGTCGGCGTGGACGCACTAGGAGACCGCGCGGCACGCGAGGCATCTGCCCACTCTTTGTGATAGAGCGATCACGCGCTACGTTGACGACGGCGGCGACGTCCGCTGTTGACAATTTCGGGTTATATGTTCGGCCGTTTCCATCGCAATGTGAGGGTCCCTCTGTCCCGGGCGGCCGACGCACGGGGGAGGAGGGCGGGGCGGGTGATGCCTGTCGACGCCGCCGCCGTCGTCGCCGGTCTGGCCGCGGCGCTGAGCTGTGCGAGGGCCGGGCGTCGTCTCGGCCGGGCGCGAGGCCGATGGCTCGGCTGGCTGGCGCTGGCGCTGTCGTCCTGGACGCTGGGGCAGACGGCCTGGGTGCTGCACCGCTGGGATGGGGCCGAGGCCGGCCGCCGGGTGATCTCCGAGGTCGGGTACCTCGTCGAGATCGGCCAGCTCGCCATGCCAGTGCTCGCGCTCGCCGCGCTCGCGGCCGTGCCGGCGAGCCGGGCCCGGCGCGCGCGGGCCCGGGCCGCCCCGGCGGCGGGGCTCGTCGTGCCGTTGCCGGCACCGGTGCCCGCGGCGGCGGCGGCCGCCGCCGCGGGGGCGGGCTGGGCGATCCGGCCCCGCCGGCCGCTGATCGCGCACGACGCGCTCGACGAGGTCATCGTGAGCGGTTCGCTGTGCCTGCTGGCCTGGTCCGGCGTCCTGGCCGGCCTCGGCGGTGCCGACGCGGGCGCCCACCCCGGCGCCGGGGCGGCCCGGCAGCTGGTCGCCGCCGCGCATCCCGTCGCCGTGCTGGTGCTGGCCCTCGCGGTCCTGCACGTCACGGGCTTTCGCCAGCCGGCCGACCTGCCCGCGGTCGTCGCCGCCGGCGCCGGGCTCGTATCCCTCGCGTTCGCCGGCCTCTGGTACGGCCGGATCGACTGGTCCGGCCCGGCCGGCGAGGGCGTCGCGCGGGCGGTCGGGCCGATGGCGGCGCCGGCCGCGGTGATGGGCGCGCTCCTGGTCGCCGCGGCCGCCCAGTGGGCCGGCAAGGCGGACGAGGATGCCGCGCCGGAGCGCGACCAGCGGCGCGCGGACCTCGCCGAGTGGGCCCGCGCCTGCGCCCCCCACCTCGCCGCCACGGCGGTGGCCGCCCTGCTGCTCGGCCGCTGCGGGCGCGCCGGCGCGCTGGATCCGGTCGAGATCGCGGCCGGGGTGGCGCTGGTGACCGCGATGCTCGCGCGCCAGATGGTCACGCTGCGGACCGGCCAGCGGCTCGTGACGGCGCTGGGGGAGGCCGAGCGCGAGGTACGGCACTGGGTCACCCACGATCCGCTCACCGAGCTCGCCAACCGGGGTCTTTTCCACCAGCGGCTGACCGACGCGCTGACGGCCAGCCGACGGGACGGACGCGACGTCGCCGTCCTGTACTGCGACCTCGACGACTTCCGCGTCATCAACGACAGCCTCGGCCACGCCGCCGGCGACCACCTCCTGCGCGCCGTCGGCCAGCGGCTGCGGCACTGCGTGCGCACGTCGGACACGGTCGCCCGGCTGGGCGCCGACGAGTTCGCCGTCCTGCTCGACGGCGGGCGGGAGCTGCCCGAGCAGGTGGCCGAGCGGGTGCTCGTCGCCCTGCGCCAGCCGGTGGCGGTCGGCGGCCACCACTGGCCCGTGCGCGCCAGCGTCGGGCTGGTCGTGGCCGGGCGGACCCAGGAGACGACCGAGGCCCTGCTGCGCCGCGCCGACACCGCGCTGCACGCGGCGAAGCAGACGGGCAAGAACCGGCTGGTCGTCTACCGGCCCGGCCTGAGCGCGACGCCCGGCGCCCAGCTCGTGGCGGGGACCCATCTCGCGGACGCGCTGGCGACGGCGCTGCGCCGCGGCGGCTGGTCGGCCGGCTTCGCCGTGCACTACCAGCCCATCGTGCGCCTTCGGGACCGCCGGCCGGTCGCCCTGGAGGCCCTCGCGCGGTGGACGGCCCCCGGGCGCGGGCCGGTGCCCCCCGGCACCTTCGTCGCCGCCGCCGAGAACAGCGGAATCGTCGGCACCCTCGACGACATGATCCTCAGTCAGGCCTGCGCGGAGATCGCGGTGGCCTACCCCGATCCGGGGCTTCGCCTGCACGTCAACGTGTCCGCGAGCCGGGTCGCGGACACGACCCTGCTGGACAGCGTGGCGCGGGCGCTGGCCGCGAGCCGGTTCGACCCGTCCCGCCTCGTCGTCGAGGTCACCGAGACCAGCCGGATCAGCGACCTGCACGGCGCGCGGGAGGTGCTCGAGGAGGTCCGCGCGCTGGGCGTCGCCGTCGCCCTCGACGACGTCGGTGCCGGCCACAGCACGCTGGCAGCCCTGCACCTGCTGCCGGTGGACGTGGTCAAGCTCGATCGGACCCTGCTCGAACCACCGCGGGAGGGCGGCCGGGTCGCCGCCATGCGCCGCTGGATGATCAGCATGGCGCACGACCTGGGCGCGGTGGTCGTCGCGGAGGGGATCGAGCAGGAGGGCCAGGTGGCCGAACTGGAGGAGCTCGGCTGCGAACTCGGCCAGGGGTACCACTTCGCGCGACCCGGGCCGCTGCCGGCGCCGCTGGTCGCGCGGTGGGCCGCGACGGAGGAGGAGGAGAGCGGTCCGGCGGCCCCGGGCGCGCAGGGCGAGGGCGCCGCCGGCCGGCGGATCGGGATGGCGGGCCGGTGGCCGCGAGCCGCCGGGCCGTCCGCCGCCGCGATCTGAGCCCGCACCCCGGCGGTCGGTCCGGTCAGTCCCGTCAGTCCCGTCGGTCTGGTCAGTCCCGTCGGTCCGGTCAGTCCGGCGTGGCGCCGTCGAGCGCGGCCGCGGTGGCGCTGCCCACGCCGAGCAGGCGGGCACGGTCGAGGTCCTCCACCGTGTCGACGTCGTGGCGCAGGCCGGGCACGGTGGCGCCCAGCGGGCCGGTGATGTCGACCGCGCCGGAGCGCCGGTGCGCCTCGCGGCTACGCGGCCCGAAGGACGGGTCCAGCGCGGCGCCCGCCGTGGCGGTGAGCAGGACGGTGCCGGTGCCGGCCGCGTCGGCGAGGACCGCGCGCGGATGCCTGCCGGCCTCGGCCAGCGCGCGGGCCAGCTCCTGCGTGCGCAGCGCCGGCAGATCGGCGGACAGCGCGGCCAGCGGGCGCCCCGGCCAGCGCTCGCCCGCCACCGTCGCGCCGTGCGCCAGCGCCGGATTGAGACCCTCGTCCGGCACGTCGGGCAGGACGACGAGCCGGGCCCGCACGGCCGGCGTCAGGGCTCGCTGGACCGCCGGTTCGTTGGTGATCACCATGACGACGGCCACCAGCTCACTCGCGGTGGTGAGCACGGCCGTGACGGTGTCGAGCGCCATGGCGAGCGCGAGCCGGCCACGGTCCGGACGCAGCAGCCGGGACTTCGCCCGCGCCAGGTTCTTCAGCGGCAGCAGCACCGTCCACGGCGCCTGACCCGGGGGGAATGACACGAACGCGACCATAGGCCATGGCGAGGCCGTTGCAGGCGTGCTGGACGGTCCTGGGGTGGGTGGCCGGGTTGGTCCTGAACGTATCGTCGGCGTCGTCAGGAGATCGCCGAGGGTGCGTCACGCGTCGCCCGGGCGCGTTCCCGGCGTCACGGCCGTGGCGATGTGCCTGGTGAGCGGCGCATCCATCGTCCTGCCCCGCGGGGCGGCGGTTACGGTCGACGGAGGGGCCGCGGCGCCCGGATCGCGGCGCCGGTCCCGCGAGGACCGACCGAAGGGAATGATCATCTTCATGACCGCCCGTGCCCGGAGGACCGCCGCGTGAGGCGGGTGGCGGTGCTCGCCGCCGGGTCCTGGGGCACCGTCTTCGCCAAGGTGCTCGCGGATGCCGGCGCCCGGGTCGACCTCGTCGCCAGGGACGCCGATGTCGTCAGGGCGATCAACGACCGGCACGTCAACCCGCGTTACCTGCCGTCGGTCCGTCTCCCGGACCAGGTCCGGGCGACCGTCGACCCGGCGCGGGCGCTCGCGCGCGCCCAGCTGGTCGTGCTGGCGGTGCCGTCGCAGGCGCTGCGGTCGGTGCTCGCCCCCTGGGCGGCGCTCGCCGCGCCCGACGCCATCTGGGTCAGCCTGATGAAGGGCGTCGAGGCGGCGAGCCGGCAGCGGATGAGCGAGGTCATCGCGGAGGTGGCCGGCGTCGACCGGGCGCGCATCGCGGTGGTCAGCGGGCCGAATCTGGCTCACGAGATCGCCGCCGAGCATCCGGCCGCGACCGTGGTGGCGAGCCCGTCGCCGCACACCGCGCGGGTCGTCCAGGCTGCCTGCTGGACGCCGTACTTCCGGCCCTACACCAACGCCGACGTGACCGGATGCGAGCTCGGGGGCGCGGTGAAGAACGTCATCGCGCTGGCCGCCGGCATGCTCGAGGGCATGGGGTTCGGGACGAACAGCCAGGCGTCCCTCATCACCCGCGGGCTGGCGGAGACCGTGCGCCTCGGCGTCGCGCTCGGCGCCGATCCGATGACCTTCGCGGGCCTCGCCGGTCTCGGTGACCTGGTGGCGACCTGCGGGTCGCCGCTGTCGCGCAACCGGACGTTCGGGGAGAAGCTCGGCCGGGGCCTCACCCTCGCCCAGGTGGAGGCCGAGCAGCGGCAGGTGGCCGAGGGGGTCCGGTCCTGCCGGCCGCTGCTCGCCATGGCCGAGCGGCACGGTGTGTCGATGCCGATCACCCGGCAGGTGGAGCGGGTCCTCTACGAGGGTCTGCCGCCGATGGAGGCGGTCAAGGACCTGATGAGCCGCGAGCCGGGGCCGGAGTACCGGCCGGTGTCCCAACCCACCGGGGCAGGCTCCTAGGGTCGCCCCGGTACTTAGCCCACCGGGGCGGGCTCGACCCGTGCCCCGATCGAGCGCAGCTTGCCGACCGGATCCTCGTAGCCGCGCTCCAGGAACCGGGTGCCGCGGATCACGCTGGTGCCCTCGGCCACCAGCGCCGCGAGCACGTAGGCGAAGCCGGCCCGCAGATCCGGGATCGCCAGGTCCCCGCCGGTCAGCGGCGTCGGCCCGCTCACGACCGCCGAGTGCTCGAAGTCGCGGGCGGCGAACCGGCAGGACTTCCCGCCCAGGCACAGCGTTGACAGGGCGATGTCCGCGCCCATCTCGGCGAGCTGGCGGGTGTAGCCGAACCGGTCCTCATAGATCGTCTCGTGCACGACCGAGGCGCCGCGCGCCTGGGTGAGCAGCACCACGAGCGGCTGCTGCCAGTCGGTCATGAAGCCGGGGTGCACGTCGGTCTGGACGTGCGCGGCGGTCAGCGGGCGGGACCGGAAGAACGTCATGCCCCGGGGCGTCACCTCGAACTCGCCGCCGAGGCGGCGCAGGTGGTTCAGGAACGTCATCAGATGCTCCTGGCGGGCGCCGACCACCTCCACCCGGCCGCCGGTGGCGACGGCGGCGGCCGCGAAGGAGGCGACCTCGATGCGGTCGTGGATCGGCGCGTGGGTGGCGCCCCGCAGATGGTCCACGCCCTGGACGACGATCGTCCGGTCCGCCTCGACGTCGACGAGCGCGCCCATCTGCTGCAGGAACAGGATGAGGTCGACGACCTCCGGCTCGACGGCGGCGTTCGAGATCACCGTGGTCCCCTGTGCCCGGACGGCGGCGAGCAGCAGGTTCTCCGTGGCGCCGACGCTCGGGAAGGGCAGCGCGACGTGGGTGCCCCTCAGCCCGAGCGTCTTCACCTGGACGGACCGCAGCTGCTCGACGATCTCCGCGCCCATCGCCCGCAGGCCCGCGAGGTGGAAGTCCACCGGGCGCTTGCCGATCCGGCAGCCACCGGGCAGCGGAATGACCGCCTCGCCGACGCGGTGCAACAGCGGGCCCATCATCAGGATCGGGATCCGGTTCACCCCGGAGTAGGCCTCGGACAGCGAGGCCTCGACGATCCGTTCGGTCGTCAGCCGGACGGTGTGGTCGTCCAGCCACTCGACGTGGGTGCCGAGCTCGGCCAGCATGCCCAGCACGACGTCGACCTCGGCGATGCGCGGCACCCGGGTCAGGGTGCACGGCTGCGGGGTCAGCAGCGTCGCGACCAGCAGCTTCGTGACCGAGTTCTTGGCGCCGGAGGCCTCGACCGAGCCGTGCAGCGGCTCGCCGCCCTCGATCCGGTACCACCGGTGGTCCGTGCCGCCCGGCGTCGTCGCTGCAGCGTTGGTCGCCCCCACGGGCTACCTCCCATGGCGATGGTGCGGATGCATCAGGTCACATGTGGCGGGCCGATTGAACCAGAAGTGCTAGCGGCGCGCGGGGCCGGACCGGCGGCGGCTACCTGCGGTGACGATAGCCGTGGTCCACCGGCCCGATGCCCGCGCCGAGGGGGAACCCGGCCGCCAGCGCGCCGCTGACGTAGTCCTTCGCGGCCTTCGCCGCCTGCTCCGGCGTGTCGCCCCAGGCGAGTCGGGAGGCGAGGGCGGAGGCCAGGGTGCAGCCGGTGCCATGGGTGTGCCGCCGGTCCAGGCGGGGACCGCGCAGCAGGAACCGCGAGGTGCCGTCGGTCAGCAGATCGACCGCGTCGCCGCGAAGATGCCCACCCTTGACGAGCACCCAGGCCGGGCCCAGCGCGAGCAGCGCCTCGGCGGCGCGCGGCAGGTCCGCGGCGTCGTGGACCTCGACGCCGGTCAGCAGCCGGACCTCGTCCAGGTTCGGTGTCACCACCGTCGCGCGGGGCAGCAGCTCGCGGCGCACGACGTCGACCGCGTCCGGGGCCAGCAGCGGGTCGCCGTGCTTCGAGACGCCCACCGGATCGACGACGACCGGTGCCCGGGTCCGGTCCAGCTCCCCGGCGACGAGCGCGACGAGCGCGGCCGAGGAAAGCATGCCGGTCTTGACCACGTCGACCCCGATGTCGTCGACGACCGCGCGGATCTGCCCGCGCACCGCCTCGGCCGGTAGATCCCACACGCCGTGGACGCCGACGGAGTTCTGCGCCGTCACGGCGACGATCGCGCTCATCCCGTGCACGCCGAACTCGAGCATCGTCTTCAGATCGGCCTGGATGCCCGCGCCGCCGCCCGAGTCCGAGCCGGCGATGGTCAGGGCGCGCGGCGGGGCACCGGCCGGTTCGTGGCAGGTCATCACGTGTCTCTCCGGTCTTCACAATCCGTAGCTGTGATCGTGGCTGCCATCACAATCGGGTACGAGAACGGGCCGTCGGGCCCCAGGATTGGGGACCGGACGAGCGCGCGGTGGTCGTCAATCGACCACCGCCGGCCGAGTCGAGGAAATTCCTCGGCCGCGGAGGCTCTCATCCGGCCCGTTTGCCTGTTACCTTCTGTCGGCCCGTAGTTCTGCTCGACGGGCTGTCGACGTCCGACGAGGGAGCGTCTGTGGTCCACGCGTACATCCTTATCCAGACCGAGGTCGGCAAGTCCGCGTCGGTTGCCAAGGAGATCGAGCAGATCCCCGGGGTCACCCAGGCCGAGGACGTGACCGGCCCCTACGACGTCATCGTGCGTGCCGAGGCGCCCACGGTGGACGATCTCGGCAAGATGGTCATGTCCAGGGTGCAGTCGGTCGACGGCATCACCCGGACACTGACCTGCCCCGTCGTCCATTTCTGACGGTCTGGTCCCGACCGGCGGCGATCGGCGTGATCGGGGCATCACGGTGCCAACCGGCGCCCACGACCGGCGGGGGCGAGCGACCGTCCGGGTGGGGGCGGTCCTCGCTCTGGCGGCGGGCGTCCTGCTCGCCGCCTGTGGCGGTCCCGGTCCGGTCCGGCTCACCGACGTCGCGGTGCCGGCGCCGTCGCAGCGGGCGTCGTGCGCCGCGCTCATCCAGGCGCTGCCCGCCTCGCTCGGCGACGGTCTCGACCGGCGCCGGCTCGACCCGCCGCAGACCAGCGCGGCCGCGTTCGGGCGCGGGCCGGTCGTCGTGTCCTGCGGGGCGGCCGGCGTCCCGGCCAGCTACCGGCCCGACTCCAGGCTGTCCGTGATCGACGACGTCGGCTGGTTCTCGGAGAAGGTGGGCGACGGCATGCGGTTCTCGACGCCGACCCGCTCGCCGCACATCGTGCTCACCATGCCCGCCGCCGCTCTGGAGGACGCGCAGCCCTTCGACGTGCTCGTCGGGGTGGCGGCCGCCGTGCGGGCGCACAGCCGGTCGACGACGGCCTGACGGCCTCGTCCCGCCATCCACGGCCTCGTCCCGGCCGCGTGGGCGGTGTCAGCGCAGCCCGGCGCCGTCGCGCAGGGCCAGGCGCACCAGCCGGTCGACCAGCGCCGGGTAGTCGACGCCGCTCGCCGCCCACATGCGCGGGAACATCGACATCGGGGTGAAGCCGGGCATCGTGTTCACCTCGTTGACGACGACCTCGTCCGCCGGGGTCAGGAACACGTCGACCCGGGCCAGGCCCGCGCAGTCGAGCGCCTCGAACGCGGTGACCGCCACCCGCTGGACGCGGTCGAGCGCCGCCGGGGACAGCCGGGCCGGCACGTCGAAGCGGGTCTGGTCGGAGGCGTACTTCGCGTCGAAGTCGTAGAAACCGCTCGGCGACGAGACGATGATCTCCGCGGGCAGGCTCGCCTGCGGGGAGGTGCCGTCGAGCCGCCCGAGCACGCCGCACTCGATCTCGCGGCCGACGACCGCCGCCTCGATCAGAACTTTGGGATCGCTCGCCCGCGCGGCCTTCACCGCGGTGTCGAGGTCGGCCCAGGCGTCCACGCGGCTGATGCCGATGCTGGAGCCGCCGCGGGCCGGTTTGACGAACACGGGCAGTCCGAGCCGCTCCTGGTCCGCCTCGGACAGGCTCTGGCCGGCACGGAGCACGGCGTACGGCCCGACGGGCAGGCCGGCGGCCCGCAGCAGCGACTTCATGTGCTGCTTGTCCATCGCGGCGGCGCTGGCGAACACGCCGGAACCCACATAGGGCAGACCGGCCATCTCGAGCAGCCCCTGCACGGTGCCGTCCTCACCGAACGGGCCGTGCAGCAGGGGGAACACGACGTCCACGTCACCAATCGAGTCCCGCACGGACGACGCGGCGTCCCGCGGGGCGAGGCGACGGCCTGTCGGGTCGGGCGCGAGGACGATCCGCTGCCCGGCCGACGCCTGAACCGACGGCAGCCCGTCACCCCGCGGGGTGAGGGCGTCGGCGTCGTCGGGTAGCAGGAGCCAGCGACCGTCCTGGTCGATGCCGATCGGGAGGACGTCGTAGGCGTCGCGATCAAGAGCACGCAGCACACTGTTGGCGGACACGCAGGAGATCGCGTGCTCGGTGCTGCGGCCGCCGAACAGGAGGCCGAGCCGGATCCGACCGGGGGTTCCTGCCATGCCGGAGGATGCTGCCATGCCGGGACCCTAACGGATGGGCCGGGGCCTCCGGCAGGGCTTCGCGCGGGACGGCGTCAGCCGCGGGTGACCTTGCCGGCCTTGAGGCAGGAGGTGCAGACGTTCATCCGACGCCGCGCGCCACCCACCACGCCGCGCACGGTCTGGATGTTGGGGTTCCAGCGACGGCGAGTGCGTCGGTGGGAGTGGGAGACCGACATACCGAAGCCCGGCCCCTTGCCGCAGACGTCGCACACCGAAGACACGAGAGACACTCCGTCGAAGTAGTAAGTCGAAGTAGTAGCTGGTCGCCCGCGAGCGTGTACTCATCCCGAAAGCGATGGTCGGGAGAACCCGCGTGGCGGAAACCATGCCGAGCGTACCTCAGCCGCCGTGCCACCGGATGGGCCGATGTGGTCCCGACCGTGGGGCGTGCGGTGATCGGGCCCGGAGAACGTCGGTGGGGCGGTGCAGTATCTGGAGTGTGGTCGACCTCGACACGCCCCTGACGACGCTGCTCGGCGCACGTGCCGCCGGCCTGCTGGCGGACGGCCTCGACCTGCGCCTGGTCGGCGACCTCCTCGGGCATCTGCCCCGCCGCTACCACGAACGCGGCGAGCTGACCGACCTCGCGGACCTGGTCGTCGGCGAGACCGTCACCGTCCAGGCCCGGGTGGAGAGGATCGAGCGGCGGCCGATGCGCGACCGGCGCCGGTCGATGCTGAAGGTGACGGTGACGGACGGCCGCCAGTCGCTGCCGCTCACCTTCTTCAACCAGACCTGGCGGGAGCGTGATCTGCGTCCTGGGACGACCGCCCTGTTCGCCGGGAAGGTCGACGAGTACCGCGGCCGCTGGCAGCTCACCAACCCCGAGGTCCAGCTCCTGGAGACGGACGCGGACGGCGACGATGCGGGGCAGGGGTTCGCGAACGCGCTGGTGCCGATCTATCCGGCCGCCGCGAAGGTGCCGAGCTGGACACTGGCGCGCTGCGTGCGCCTGGCGCTGGACTCGCTGGACCCCCTCGACGATCCGCTGCCGGGCCGGCTGCGCGCGCAGCACCGCCTGCCGGCGCTCGCGGACGCCTTCCGGCTGGTGCACCAGCCGGCCTCGAGGGCCGAGGCCGCCCGCGGCCGCAAGCGCCTGACCTGGGACGAGGCGCTGGTGCTCCAGGTGGCGCTCGCGCGGCGCCGCCGCGAGGTGCAGGCGCAGGCCACCACCGCGCGGGTCGCCGGTCCGGACGGCCTGCTCGCCGCCTTCGACGCCGCGCTGCCCTTCCCGCTCACCGCGGGCCAGCGCGAGGTCGGCGCCGCCATCGCCGCGGACATGGCCCGCCCGGTGCCGATGCATCGGCTGCTGCAGGGGGAGGTCGGCTCGGGCAAGACGGTCGTGGCCCTGCGTGCGATGCTCGCCGTGGTGGACGCGGGCGGTCAGGCGGTGCTGCTGGCGCCGACCGAGACCCTCGCGGCGCAGCATCACCGCAGCCTGCGGGAGATGCTGGGCGACCTGGCCCGCCCGGGGGAGCTCGGGGGAGACCCGCGCGCCACGGGAGTGGTCCTCGTCACGGGCTCGATGGGTGCCCGGGCGCGGCGCGAGGCGTTGGCATCCCTCGCGAGCGCAGCGGCAGGCCTGGTCGTGGGCACCCACGCGCTGCTGCACGAGGACGTCGTCTTCGCCGACCTCGGCCTGATCATCGTCGACGAGCAGCACCGCTTCGGCGTCGAGCAGCGCGACGCGCTGCGCGCTCGTGGCCGGCGCCCGCCGCATCTGCTGGTCATGACCGCGACCCCGATCCCGCGCACGGTCGCCATGACCGTCTTCGGTGATCTGGAGGTCTCCGAGCTCACCGAACTGCCGGCCGGGCGCGCCCCGGTGTCGACGTACGTGGTCCCGGCCGCCGTGCGGTCGTGGACCGATCGCATGTGGGGGCGGATCCGCGACGAGGTCGCCGCCGGTCGCCAGGCCTACGTGGTCTGCCCGCGGATCGGCGGCGAGGGCGCGGACGACGACGACCCGGCCGCGGCCGCGGACCTGGCGGACGGGGCGGACGCGCGCGGGGCGCACCCGGCGGCCACCGTGGTCGAGGTGCTGCCGAGGCTCGCCGAGGGAGAGCTCGCGGGCCTGCGGGTCGAGTCGCTGCACGGCCGGCTGGCGCCGGCGCGGCGGGAGACCGTGATGAACGACTTCGCCGCCGGAAAGACCGACGTCCTGGTGGCGACCACCGTCATCGAGGTCGGGGTGAACGTCCCGAACGCCACGGTGATGGTCGTGCTGGACGCGGATCGTTTCGGGGTGTCCCAGCTGCACCAACTCCGCGGCCGGGTGGGTCGCGGCACCGCCGCGGGCTGGTGCCTGCTGTACACGGCGGTCGACGAGGAGACCCCGGCCTGGCAACGGCTGGGCGCCGTCGCGGCGACCCGGGACGGGGCACAGCTCTCCCGGCTGGACCTGGAGCAGCGGCGGGAGGGCGACGTCCTGGGGGCGGCCCAGTCCGGGGGGCGCCGGTCGCTGCGGCTGCTGGCGCTGCTGCGGGACGAGGACCTCATCCGCCAGGCCCGGGTCGAGGCGGTCCGGATCGTCGAGGAGGATCCGGAGCTGACCGCTCATCCCGCTTTGCGGCGCCTGCTCGATGCCATGCTCGACGACACGAGCGCGGCCTTTCTGGAGAAGGGATGACCGACGTTCGATGACGCGCATCGTCGCCGGTAGTGCCGGCGGGCGACAACTGGTCGTTCCGCCGGGCAGGGCCACGCGCCCGACCTCGGACCGGGCCCGCGAGGGCCTTTTCAACAGTCTCGCCACCCTGGTGGATCTCGACGGCGCCCGCGTCGCCGATCTCTACGCGGGCTCCGGCGCGGTCGGGCTCGAGGCGCTGTCCCGGGGCGCGTCGCATGTGCTGCTGGTCGACCGCGATCCGGCGGCGATCCGCGCGCTGCGCCGGAACGTGACCATGCTGGGACTGCCGGGAGCGGAGATCCTCCAGTCGCCGGTAACGCGTGTGGTGCAGCACACGTCGGGGAATCCCTACGACGTGGTTTTCCTCGATCCGCCCTATGCGATGAGCGATGCCGAGGTCGGCGAGGTGCTGTCAATGCTCGCCGCCGGCGCGTGGCTGACTGCGGACGGTGTCTGTGTCGTCGAAAGGTCCCATCGATCGAGTCCGGTTGCATGGCCAGCTGGGTTGCGCGCTCTCCGTGACCGGAGGTACGGAGAGGGTGTCCTCTGGTACGGTATTCGATCATGAGGAGGGCAGCCTGTCCCGGTTCATTTGATCCGATCACCAACGGTCATCTCGACATCGTCATCAGGGCGAGCAAACTCTTTGATGAGGTCGTGGTCGCCGTCTCGATCAACAAGAACAAGGCGACCTTGTTCGCCATCGACGAGCGGATCGAGCTCATTCGGCAGGCGTTGCGAGATCATCCCGCTGCGCCGACAAATGTCGTGGTCGATTCGTCGCATGGGCTCGTCGTAGATTTCTGCCGTTCCCGAGGAATTCAGTCCATCGTCAAGGGGCTGCGGGCGGTGAGTGATTTCGACTACGAGCTGCAGATGGCCCAGATGAACAACTCGCTCGCTGGTGTGGAGACGCTCTTCATGAGCACGAATCCGCAATATGCTTTTCTGTCGTCGAGTCTGGTCAAGGAGGTCGCCCGCTACGGCGGTGACGTCTCCGGGCTCGTCCCCGACGTCGTGCTGAAGGCGCTGCGCGACCGCGGCGGCCAGTAGGGCGGGCGTGGCGGGGCCACGGCGGGCGGGTGCCGGCGGGGAGCGCGCCCGGCCGCCCGGTGGCGCGATCGGATAGGCTGGACGAGAGCCGTCGACTGACTGGGTTCGGATCCGTCCGACGCCCCTCGGTGAGCGGGCTCCGGGCGCTCGGATGAGCCGGGCTCCCGCGGATCCCCGCTCGCCAGCCGACGTCGACCGTGACCACATCCATGTAGGCCCCGCCATCGGCGGGCGTCCCGACTCGGACCAGACGTGAACGTGACTGCCGCCATGACCGGATCACAGCCCCGCCGCCGCACCCCCAAGGGCCCCCTGGTGCTCGACACCCGGGAACTTGGCCGGCGCCCGGGGTCCATGAGGCCTGTGCGTACCCAGGTCGAGCTCCCGGCCGACCTCGGCACGGAGATGATGTGGGTCGCCCCGGGCGCGACGGGCACGCTGGACCTGCGGCTCGAGTCGGTGATCGAGGGCGTCCTGGTCAGTGGCACCGTGGTCGCCCCGCTACAGGGGGAGTGCGCCCGCTGCCTCGAAGGCCTGAGCGACGTCGGCACGGTCGAGCTCCGTGAGCTGTTCTACTACCCTGACCGGGCGGCCGACATGTCGCAGGAGGACGAGGACGTCCGCGTTCTCGTCGACGACCACGCGGACCTCGCGCCGGTGGTGCGCGACGCCCTGGTCCTGGACCTGCCGCTGTCGCCCACCTGCCGGCCGGACTGCGCGGGCCTCTGCGTCGACTGCGGCGCCCGGCTGGACGACGTCGGGCCGGATCACTCGCACGCCCGTTCCGACCCTCGGTGGGCCGCCCTGTCCGGCTTGGCGCAGGACACTCCGACAGGAGCTGAGCAGGGTCCGCTGGACCCTGACGAGAACAAGGAGAAGGAATAGTGGCCGTCCCGAAACGGCGCACCTCGCGCAGCAACACCCGCTCCCGCCGTTCGCAGTGGAAGGCCGCCGTGCCGACCCTCGCGAAGTGCTCGCGTGGGCACGTGATCCGGCCGCACACCGTGTGCACGACGTGCGGCCGGTACAACGATCGTCAGGTGCTTGACGTCTGACCCGATGTGACCCGCATCGCCGTAGACCTGCTGGGGGAGGGGCTGCCCGCTGGACCCCTCCTCGAGGCGTTGCCCACCGCGCTGGACGCTGATCCACGCCTCGTGCTGATCCTCGTGGCGGCCGAGGGCGGCGTCGAGGACGACCTGGCCAGGTTGGGCATCGCCCCAGGCGAGCGAGTGCTGCTGCGGAGCGCGTCGCAGTCGGTCGACGGCGGTCCGCAGGCGCTGCGGGACGTGCGCGGGCGGCGCGGCGCGGGCGTCCGGGTCGCGGCCCGGCTCGTGCGCGACGGCGAGGCGGACGCCATGGTCTCCGTGGCGCCGGTCGAGTCCGTCCTCGCGGCCGCCCAGTTCACGTACGGCCTGCTACCCGGCGCGACGCGGGCGGTGCTCGCCTCGGTCGTCGGTGAGCGCGAGGCGGGTGTCGTCCTGTGTGACGCGGGGGGTGGCCCGTTCGGTACCGCTGACGAGTTCGCGCAGAGCGCGCTGCTCGGTGGTGCGTACGCGGCACTGCGCTTCTCCACCCGGGCGCCCAGGGTGGGCCTGCTGACCGCGCGGGTCGCGCTGGTGGACCCGCTGCGCGACGCCGCCGACGAGGCGCTGCGGACGCTCGACCTGGACTATCTCGGCCCGCGTACGCCTGATCTCGCCGTTGCGACGGCGGCCGGGCCGGGCCGGGAACTCGAGGTCGTGGTCACCGACGGCTACACCGGCGACATCGTGCTCTCGGTCATCCGGGCAGCGCTGGAACGGCGGCGCCCGCGCGGCGCGGCGGACAGGGGTACCGAGCTGGATCCGGCATGGGGAACACTGGAGGATCCTGAGGTGCGGGGGGGAACGATCGTGTTGGGGGTCGACGGCGTCGCGGTGCACGCCGACCGCGGCGAAGGAGGTTCCGTGGATGCCGGCGGCGACGGTCTGCTCGCGGCCCTGAGGGTCGCCTCGTTGGCCGTTCGGGGGGATCTGTGCTTGCACGCCCGGACGGCGCTGGCGACGCTCGTCGCCCGGCGGCGAGCCCGAGCCGGGCTGGTCGGATGACCCGCCAGCTGCCGCCGACGCCCCCGCGCGAGGGCCTGATCAAGGTCCTGGACGCCGACATCGACCAGGAGCTGCTTGATCGCGCGCTGACGCACCGCTCGTACGCGTACGAGAAGGGCGGCCTGCCGACCAACGAGCGGCTGGAGTTCCTCGGCGACGCCGTTCTCGGCCTCGTCGTCACCGCCGCCCTCTTCCTGCGCCATCCCGACCTGCCCGAGGGGCAGCTGGCCAAGCAGCGCGCCTCGGTGGTCAACATGCGCGCGCTCGCCGCGGTGGCCCGCGGGATCGGCCCGACCGGCCTCGGCCCCTACCTGCTGCTCGGCCGCGGCGAGGAGACGACCGGCGGCCGGGACAAGGCGAGCATCCTCGCCGACACCCTCGAGGCGATCATCGGCGCCGTCTACCTGTCGGCGGGGCTCGACGTGGCCTCCGACTTCGTCCACCGGCTGTTCGACCCGTTGCTGGACGAGGCCGCGGGCCGTGGCGCCGGCCTGGACTGGAAGACCTCGCTGCAGGAACAGACGGCGCTGCTCGCGCTCGGCCCGCCCGAGTACGTGGTCGCGGAGGCCGGTCCGGACCACGCCAAGCGGTTCACCGCCTTCGCGAGGATCGCCGGAGAGGCGCTCGGCGAGGGCGAGGGCGGTAGTAAGAAGGAGGCCGAGCAGCGGGCGGCCGCCGCCGCCTTCGCGGTGCTGGAGCGCCGAGCGTCGGCCGCGGCGCAGCAGGGTGACGCGGACGCGGCGGCGGGCGGCGCGCCGGCCGGTCCGGCGGTGAGCGGGACGGACGGTGCCGGCGCCGCCTCCGGCGTGCGGGAGCGTGGCGGCGACGTGCCGGCTGCCTGACCGGGGCCTGGCGTTCGTCGTCGGCGGTCATCATGCCTGAGCTTCCCGAGGTGGAGGTCGTTCGGCGCGGGCTCGAGCGCGGGGTCGTCGGGCGGGTGATCCGTGAGGTCGAGGTGTCCCACCCCCGGGCGGTGCGCCGGCATGTGGCGGGAGCGGCGGACTTCCGATCCCTGCTGGTCGGCCGGCGCATCATCGCGGCGAACCGGCGCGGCAAGTACCTCTGGCTCGCGCTGTGCCCGGAGCCGGCGGCCGGTGAGCACACGTCGACCGGCGCCGGGGACGCGCTGATCGCCCACCTCGGCATGAGTGGGCAGCTCCTGGTGGTGCCGTCGGGGTCACCGGATCAGAAACATCTGCGGGTGCGGTTCGTCTTCGCCGATGAGGGCCGTGAGCTGCGCTTCGTCGACCAGCGCACCTTCGGCGGCCTCGCGATCGACGTCGGCGGCGCGCAGCTGCCCGCGCCGATCGCCCACATCGCCCGCGATCCGCTCGACCCCGCGTTCGACGAGGACGCCGTGATCGGGCGCCTGCGCCGGCGGCGCACTGGCATCAAGCGGGCGCTGCTGGACCAGACGCTGCTCAGCGGGGTCGGCAACATCTACGCGGACGAGGCCCTGTGGGCGGCGCGGCTGCACTACGCCCGGCCGACCGAGACCATGAACCGGCCGGAGATCCGCCGCCTGCTGGTGGAGGTCCGTGCGGTCATGGCCGCCGCGCTCGACGCGGGCGGCACCTCCTTCGACCGGCTCTACGTCTCCACGGAGGGGGTCAGCGGGCTGTTCGAGCGCTCGCTCGAGGTCTACGGCCGCGCCGGTCAGCCGTGCGGCCGGTGCGGCGGCACCATCCGGCGCGACGCGTTCATGAACCGCTCCAGCTTCACCTGCCCGATCTGCCAGCCTCCACCCCGCCACCCCAGGTGGTAGCATTCGATCACACGTTCGACAGCTACCCTCCTCCCGAGGGCGTGCGGGCGGGCGTGGCGCTCGTGGCGGCGGAGGGAGCCCGTCCGCCGCGGGTGAGGGATGTTGTCGCCTTGTCCGGGGCCGAGTTCGGGATCTTCCCTGCTCGGCGAGGCATCGCCGAGAGTGCCGGGTCGCGTTGTGGCCATCCGGCACAAGAGGGATGGAGGCGCCCCATGAATCCGGACGCGTTGCTCGGCCGGGTGCGCAAGCTGCTCGCCATGGCGGAGGGCGAGGGTCTGACCGAGGCGGCCCGAGAGGCCTACAACACCAAGGCAGCCGAGCTCATCGCCCAGTACGGGATCGACCGGGCGCTGCTGGAGGCGGCCGAGCCGCGGCGGGCGGCGGCGGATCTCGTGGTGACGGTCGAGTCGCCTTACGCCCGCGACAAGATCTCGCTGCTCGCGAGCGTCGCCACGCCCCTGGGCTGCCGGCTCGTGCACCGCACCATGCGCCGGGCGCAGGGGGTCGAGCACTCCGCGCACCTGTTCGGTATGGACGCGGACATCCAGCGCGTGCAGCTGTTGTTCACCTCGCTGCTGGTACAGCAGGTGTACGGACTGGCCGCGGTGCGACCGCCGCGATGCGAGGACCCGCGGGCGTACCGGCGGTCGTGGATGGCCGGCTTCGCGCTCGCGGTCGCGGAGCGTCTGACAAAGGCGGAGTGGACGGCGCGGGAGCGGGCGCAGGCGCGGCAGCGGGCGGAACCGGCCGAGGAGCCCGGCGGTCCGTCGGTGGCCGTCGTCCTCGCGGATCGCAGCCGGCGGGTGGACGCGCACATGGCCACCGTCTATCCGCGGCTGCGGACCCCCCGGGCCCGGCAGCTGTCGGGAAGTGGCGGGCGGGAGGGATACCAGGCCGGCGAGCGAGCCGATCTCGGTTACGACAACCGGATCTCCAGCCGGGTCTCACCGGCGATCGGCTCGCGGGGATGATGGACAGCCTGCCGGGCTACAGCTTTCCGCCCGGCAGGTTCGGAACCGCGGTCTGCGTGGGGCCGGCGGTTCGCGGTGGTGCGTAGCCAGGGCCGATGATCTTGTCCTGGTCGTCGACCGGCCCCGGCGTCACATGGCGATCGCCCTCGACGCTCGCATGCGGCACCGGTAGCGAACCGCCCTCCTGATGAAAGTCCTGACCGCAACCACTGAGTACGAGCGCCGACCCGAGGGCGGCGCCGACGAGCGCCACGACGGTGGGCTTCCGGCGCGAGCGTGGCTGGTTCGGCCGCGAGCGCTGAAGGCCCACCGGCCGCCGGGACCCGCCCGGCTGGCCCGCCATGTCTGGGAATGATGAGGTGTCCACGATGGCCAGTACCCTACCTCGCTGATGAGTGAAGGACCCGTGATGCAGACGCAGGTTGGCACGACCGTGGTCCGGTTCACCGCCGTGGTCGTCGGGAGAGTTCAGCGGGTCGGTTTTCGCGACTACGTGCGTACTCGGGCGCGACGGCTGGGACTGGTCGGATCCGCCACCAATCTGCCGGATGGTGCGGTCGAGGTGATTGCGGAAGGCGACGAGTCCGCGTGTCGGGATCTGGCCCGGCTACTCGTGACAGGTCACACTCCTGGGTGGACCGACCGTGTGCAGCTGGTGTGGCGTAGCGCACAGGGCGATCTGGCTGACTTCCGCCGGAAGTGACCGCTTGTCGACGGTGTGCACGCGGCCCTGTCATCAGGATGACGGTCAAGTTTTTGTGTGTTCCCCAGATCGACCGGGGGGCATGTGGCATGCTCTTGACTTTCGGTCACCCGGCGTGGGATCCTGGAGTCATTGTTGGGGGCGCACTCTGATCTGTTTGGATCTTGTGTTGTCCGACGCCCACTAGGTCACTCATCGTGGAGGACCATTACCATGGCGAAGGCCCTTTTCGGCCACGTCGGTTCCGGCAGCGACCTGCGTCTCTCTTACGAGGTGCGCCGGCTCCGTGCCCGAGTCGCGGAGCTTGAGGCAGAGCTGACTCGAGTACGTGAGGTCAACGAGGCACTGGTCGGGGGTGTCGACGTGCCGGAGGATGTCCGGGCGCTCGACGCCGAGCCGGCCTACAGCTGAGCTGAGGGTTGCGGTGGGGTGTCGCGCGCACTGCGGGCCCCGCTAGGCCGGTCCCGAATTCCTGTATTTCGTCTCTATTTGCGCGCGTTGTCACCCTAGCTCTGGGTAATCATCCTCTATTCTTGGGTGATCGATTCATCCCTGGGGGGTGTTTCACGTTCTCGTGTGGACGCACGTTCGCGCGTGCCTCCATTGAGGCGTGGTGCTGACGCGTGAGATTCGGCGGTTCGCCCAGGTGGTGGATTGGCCGAACGGTGCGTCTCGGAGTCGCGGCGTTGGCGGAGTGTGGTCGTATGACCGCGCTCCGCTGCTCGATAGTATGTGGACGTCCCTCGTCGGTGGGCAGCGCTGCTGATCATCCGCCGCACGTCCCCTGCTGACCGCTGCTCCGGAGACCGGTGCACCTCAAGAACCTGACCCTGCGGGGCTTCAAGTCCTTCGCCAGCTCGACGTCGTTACACCTCGAGCCGGGAATCACCTGTGTGGTCGGGCCGAACGGGTCCGGTAAGAGCAATGTGGTCGATGCCATCGCCTGGGTGCTCGGGGAGCAGGGGGCCAAGGCGCTGCGCGGCGGCACCATGTCCGACGTCATCTTCGCAGGCACGCCCGCGCGCCCCGCGCTCGGCCGTGCCGAGGTGCTGCTGACGATCGACAACTCGGACGGCGCGTTGCCGATCGAGTACACGGAGGTCACGGTCGGCCGGCTGCTCTTCCGCAGCGGCGAGAGTGAATACACGATCAATGGCACCGGTTGCCGGCTCCTCGACATTCAGGAGCTGATGAGCGATTCCGGAATCGGCCGCGAACTCCACGTCATCGTCGGGCAGGGTCAGCTCGATGCCGTTCTCCATGCCCGGCCGGAGGATCGGCGAGCATTCGTCGAGGAGGCGGCCGGCGTTCTCAAGCATCGCAAGCGCAAGGAGAAGGCGCTGCGCAAGCTCGAGGCGATGGCGGCGAATCTCACCCGTCTGACCGATCTGTCCGCAGAACTGCGCCGCCAGCTCGGCCCGCTCGGGCGCCAGGCCGAGATCGCCCGCAAGGCCGGTGCCATCCAGGCGTCCCTGCGTGACGCGCGGCTGCGGCTGCTCGCCGACGACCTGCACACCGCGCGCACGGCCATGGCGACCGATGCCGCCGACGAGCAGGTCCTTCGCCGCCGCCTCACCGAGACCGAGGCGGCCCACGCCACGGCGGCCCAGCGCGAGGAACGCCTGCAGACAGAGCTCGCCGAGATCGTTCCTCGTACCACCGAGACCCAGCGGACCTGGTACGCGATCGCCTCCCTGCGCGAGCGGTTGCTGGGCACCCGCTCGCTCGCCACCGAGCGGGCCCGGTTGCTGCGCACGGCCTCCGACGAGCTGCGCGGCCGGCGCGATCCGGAGGAGCTCGAGCAGGAGGCAACCGCCGTTCGTGAGCAGGAGGTGGCTCTCGCCGAGCGGCTGGAGATCGACCGGGAGCGGCTCGAGCAGGTCGTGGCGCGCCGCGGTGACCTCGAGGAGGCGCTCGCGAGCGAGGAGCGGGAGCTGATCGCCGCCGCCCGCGCCGCCTCGTCCCGGCGGGAGGAGATCGCCCGACTAGCCGGCCAGGTGGAGGCGGCCCGGTCGCGCGCGAGCGGCGCCGAGCAGGAGATCGTCCGTGCCACCGAGGCGCTGACGGCCGCCAGCGAGCGTGCCACCGAGACCGCTGAGTCGCGCTCCGCGCTGGACGACGAGCTGCGGCGGATGGAGGACGCCCGGACGGAACTCGCCGAGCGGCACAGTGCCGCGGTGGCGGTGCACGCCACCGCGGTGGACCGGCTGGAGACGCTGCGCGCCCAGGAGCGTTCCGCGGAGCGCGACCGCGCGTCCTGGGCCGCCCGTCACGACGCGCTGGTGCTCTCGCTGTCCCCGGCGGATGGCGTCGCCGCCCTGCTGGAGGCGTCGCGGCGGACCGAGGCCGGCGCGGCCGGCGAGCCCGTCGAGGTGTCCCCGACGGCGCCGCACGATCCGGCGGCCGGGCCCGGCGGGGGCGGCGTGGGGCGCCCTGGCGGCAAGGGACGTCGGCAGCGCGCCGGCGGCGGCCGGGAGACCGGGTCCGCGACCGCCGGCACCGCCGCCGCGCGGCCGGCGCCACCACCGCTGGACGCCGCCTTCACCCCCCTTGGCCGGCTCTCCGGCGTCCTGACCGTGCGCGACGGCGCGCAGGCCGCCATCGCGGCGGCCCTCGGGCCCGCGGCGGATGCCCTGCTGGTGGCCTCCCCGGCGCAGGTTCTGATCGCGTTCACCTGGCTGCGGGATGCCGATGCCGGCCGGGCCGCCCTGGTCCTGGCGGCCGGGCCTGCCGGGCCTGCCGGGCCGGGTGGCTCGGGGAGCGCGGCGG
>NZ_FZMO01000397.1 GCF_900197875.1 Frankia canadensis
GTGCGACACGAGGTCGCACGTGACAAGTGGATGTATCGGAAGGAGGGCCGGTTGATACCGGCGATATAGTCCCGGGCCAGTGCCCGATGGCCCGTTCCCACCTGGACGTGCGTCGCCGGTAACGGCGGGGTGCGAAGCTCCGGGGAAAGCCCAAGGGCCCCTGATCCATCCGGGGGTTACAGGTGAGAGAAAGGCCGGGCGGGTGAACGCGAGTGAACCCTCGATGATGCCTCGTTACGTTGAGCCTCGGATAGATGGAAGGACTGCCGGGGTTTAGGGACCATGCCGTTGTGAGGCGGCAGGCGACGGCCGTCCATTCGGTAGCGGTCGTGGCGGGCACCGCCGTCCCCGGGGTCGAGAGGGCACCCAATCCGGTCGTTGCTTGTGCGTGTGGAACGTGGAACCCCGTCGTGGTCCGGCCCGTGAGGGCTGGTGAGCCGACCGTGAGGAAGGCCGATCCCCCGGCGGGAGCAGGATGACCCAAGAAGCGAATGCCGGCAGGCCGAAAGGTGACGGGAAGACCATGACCGTAGTCGCGCCTCCTCCTGGCGTGGGCCATGGGAGGAACCGGCCGGATACCGGACCTGGTGTCCGGGCCCGAAAGGGCGCCCACGTGGGTCAGGTGAGCCCGCGGAGACAACCGACGACCCTACTGGCGGAACCGAAGGACACGTTGGACACCCCGGCGGTCGCCGGGGTGAACGGACCGGAGGACGACCGGCCCGGCTGGGACTGGTACGACATCGACTGGGACCAGGCGAACCGGGAAGTACGCAGGCTACGGCAACGGATCTTCGCGGCGTCAAGGGACGGGGACATGAAACGTCTCCGGAATCTGCAGAAGCTGGCCTTGCGGTCTCTGGCGAACGCTCAGGTGAGCGTGCGGCGGGTGACGGAGGTCAATGCTGGCCGTCTGACTCCGGGGGTGGACGGCCGGGTCGTGCTGGACGCGCCGGAGAAGGCCGAACTGGCCGACACGGTGCAAAAGCGGTCCCGGTCGTGGACCGCACAACCGGTCAGGCGGGTACTCGTCCCGAAGCGAGGAAAGAACAAGAGCAGGACGCTGGGAATACCGGTGATCGCCGATCGGGCGGTTCAGGCGATGGTGGTCACCGCGTTGGAACCAGAGTGGGAAGCGAGGTTCGAGCCGAAGTCGTATGGCTTCCGGCCTGGGCGCGGCTGCCAGGACGCCGTCGCCGCGATCTTCTGGACCGTGGCGGGCACGCGGACGAAACGCCGGTGGGCGCTGGACGCGGACCTGGAAGCGGCGTTCGACCACGTCGACCATGATCACACGCTGGGGCTGCTGGGCAGCTTCCCGGGACGGGAAGTGGTGGCCAGATGGCTGGCGGCGGGCGTGATCGGCCTGGACGGGTACCGTCCCACCACCGAAGGAGTTCCCCAAGGTGGTGTGATCAGCCCGTTACTCTTTAATATCGCGCTGCACGGGATGGGCCAAGCCGCAGGCACCGTCTACGGGTGGAATCCCTACCGGAAGTCCGAGGAAACAATCACGGGAACACCGGCGCTGGTGCGGTACTGCGACGACTTCGTGGCGTTGTGCGACAGCCGGGAACAGGCCGAACAGGTCAAAGCCCAGCTGACGCCATGGCTGGCGGCCCGAGGGCTGGCCTTCAACGAGGACAAGACCCGTGTGGTCCACCTCGACGAGGGCTTCGACTTCCTCGGGTTCAACGTCCGGCGCTACGGGCCGAAGCTGATAGTAAAACCCAGCAAGGACGCGGTCATGCGTGTCCGGGCACGACTGGCCGCCGCGATGAAGGCCCTGCGCGGGGCCAACGCGAGCGCGGTCATCCGCACGCTCAACCCGATCATCCGGGGGTGGGCTGCCTACTACCGGGGTGTCGTGTCCACGGAAACGTTCCAGGCACTG
>NZ_FZMO01000020.1 GCF_900197875.1 Frankia canadensis
CCGCGCGCCCGGTCCTTCGGCGCCCCGCGCCCCCCATTCGCCATCGCCGTCCTCGATCCCCAGCTCATGGCCCCGCGCCGGAGCCTTCCACCGACACTCTGCCTGGCCGAGGGCCGCCTCGGCCAGAGGAGACCGGCCATGGGCGTTCAGCGCGGGCGCCGCGCGGCGCCGAGGTCGCCGGTCCAGCGGCGATACAGGGCGTGCTGGACGCCGGCCGCGTCCAGCACCCGGCCGGCGACGAAGTCGACCAGGTCGGCGGCGTCCCGCGCCCCGGCGTAGAACCCCGGGCTCGCCGCCGCCACCACGGCACCGGCGTCGTGCAGGGTGAGCATGTGCCGCAGGGTCGCCCCGGTGTACGGCATCTCCCGGGGGACGACGACGAGGGGCCGCCGTTCCTTGAGGGTCACGTCCGCGCATCGTTGGAGCAGGTCCTTGGACAGGCCGAGCGCGATCCCGGCCAGGGAGGCGGTGCTCGCCGGGACGACGATCATGCCCCTGGTCGGGTAGGAGCCGCTGCTCGGCGGGGCGGCGAGGTTCCCGGGCGCGTGCACCGCGACGAGCCCGCGCACGGCGCCGGCGGACACGGCGCCGGCGGGAACAGCGTCGGCGGGAACAGCGTCGGCGGGAACAGCGTCGGCAGACACGGCGTCGGCGGGCACAGCCGCGCCGGCCTCGGGGCCGCCGTACGGGGCGGCGAGCCATGTGGCCAGGGACGGCGCCCAGTCGGCGTCGTGCCAGGCGATGCCCGTCTCGTCGAGCAGCGTGAGCCGCGCGGCCCGGGACAACACCAGGTCCACCGGCAGCCCGGCGGCGAGCAGGCCACGCAGCACCGCGGCCGCGTAGGGCGTCCCGCTGGCGCCGCTGACCCCGACGACCCACGGCACCCGCGGCGCCGGGGCGCCGGTCGCGCGCTGCGTCACCGCGAGTCGCCGTCCTGGCTGCGGGCTCAGGCGGACAGGCCGCGGCTGAGCAGGTCGGCGAGGGCGAAGACGAACAGGGCGATGCCGACGAAGCCGTTCGCGGTGAGGAAAGCGCGGTTGACCCGGGACAGGTCCTTCGGCGAGACGATGGCGTGCTCGTAGCAGAAGGCGGCCGCCGTCACCGCGAGCCCGGCCCACCACCAGGCGCCCGTGTCCTGCATCAGCCCGTAGGTGACGAACAGCGCGAAGGTGACGACGTGGGTGGCGGTCGAGCCGATCAGGGCGCCGCGCACCCCGAAGCGGGCCGGCACCGACCGCACGCCGATCCGCCGGTCGACGTCGGCGTCCTGGCAGGCGTAGATGAGGTCGAACCCGCCGATCCAGCTGCCGACCGCGAGGCCGAGCACGAACGCCGCCCACGACCAGTGGCCGGTCACCGCGATCCAGGCGCCCACGGGGGCGACGGCCTGGGCGATGCCGAGCACGGCGTGCGGGAAGTCGGTGAAGCGTTTGGCGTACGGGTAGACGACCAGCGGCGCGACGGCGATCGGGGCGAGGGCGAGGCACAGCCACGACAGCGCGGCGGCGGCGGCGAGGAAGACGGCCAGCGCCATGGTCGAGCCGACCACGGCGGCGCGCACGGACACCGCGCCGGTGACGAGCTCGCGCCGCGCCGTGCGCGGGTTGCGGGCGTCGATGGCCCGGTCGATGATCCGGTTCGCGGCCATCGCGAACGTCCGGGCGGCGACCATGGCGACGGTGACGAGGGCGAGATCCGCCCAGTGCACCGAACGCGACACCTCGAAGCACGCGGCGAGCGCCGCGATGTACGCGAACGGCAGCGCGAACACCGAGTGCTCGATGACGACGAGCCGCAGGAAGGCCCGCACATGCCCGAGATCGTGCTGCTGCGGGCCACCGGAACCGCGACCTGGGGCCGTGGCGCCGCCGGACGGGCCGGGCAGGAACGCGGCGTCGCTCATCGGACCGGCCCCGCGAGGCGTGCCGGGGCAGTCAGACGGCTCGGGCCAGTCATAGGCCGTACTCCTTCCAGCGGCGGGTGACCTGGGCGCGGACGGCGTCGTCCATGACGATCTCCTCGGGCCAGCCGCCGTCGCGTCGGTAGCCCTCGGTCGGCAGCTTGCGGGTCGCGTCCACGCCGACCTTGCCACCCCAGAACTGCTCGTACGAGGCGTGGTCGAGATGGTCGACCGGGCCGATCGTGGTGAGCAGGTCGTGGGCGTAGTCCACGTTGCCGAACGCGCGCCAGGCGACCTCGGCGTAGTCGTGGACGTCACAGTCGGCGTCGACGACGACGATCAGCTTGGACAGCGACAGCAGGCCCGCCCCCCAGATCGCGTTCATCACCTTCTGCGCGTGCTTCGGGTAGCGCTTGTCGATCGAGACGAGGCAGCAGTTGTGGAAGACGCCGGCCTCGGGCAGGTCGTAGTCGACGATCTCCGGGATCATCATCCGGATCAGCGGGCGGAAGATGCGCTCGGTGGCCTTGCCCATCGGGCCGTCCTCCTGCGGCGGGCGGCCGACGACGATCGTCTGGAAGACCGGGTCGCGGCGCATCGTCATGACGTCGACGTGCAGCGCCGGGAACGGCTCGACGGGCGTGTAGAAGCCGGTGTGGTCGCCGAAGGGGCCCTCCGGGCGGCGCTCGCCCGGCTCCAGCCAGCCCTCCAGCACGATCTGCGCGTTCGCCGGCACCCGCAGCGGGACGCTCACGCAGTCGACCATCTCGACCCGCTCGCCGCGCAGGTAGCCGGCGAACAGGTACTCGTCGATGTCGGCGGGCAGCGGTGCGGAGGCGGCGTAGGCCACCACCGGGTCACAGCCGAACGCGATCGCCACGGGCAGCCGCTCGCCGCGGCGCTCGGCCACCGCGTGGTGGGCGTTGGAGTCCTTGTGGATCTGCCAGTGCATGCCGACGGTACGCGCGTCGTGCCGCTGCAGGCGGTACATGCCGAGGTTGCGGGCCCCCGTCTCGGGGTGACGGGTGTGGGTGAGGCCGAGGTTCAGGAACGCCCCGCCGTCGCTGGGCCAGGCGTGCACGCCGGGCAGCCGGAACAGGTCAACGTCCGAACCCTTGAGCACGACGTCCTGGCAGGGCGCGGTGCGCACCCGCCGCGGCGGGATCGCGGTCAGCGAGGCCGCCTTGCCCAGCGCGTCACGCAGACCGGACAGGCCGGTCGGCAGCTCCGGGCGCAGCAGCGCGGCGAGCCGCTCGCCGACCTCGTCGAGGCGCTCGACGCCGAGCACGGCGGCCATCCGCTCCTCGGTGCCGAACAGGTTGATGGCCAGCGGCATGTCGGCGCCGCGCGGGTTCTCGAACAGCAGCGCCGGCCCGCGCTCGCGCACCACCCTCGTCACGATCTCGGTGACCTCCAGGTGGGGGTCGACCGGCGCCGACACCCGGCGCAGCTGGCGGTGCCGTTCGAGGTGCGCGAGGAACGCGTTGAGATCCGCCCAGGCCATGGCTCCATCCTGGCAGCCGCGGCGCACGGCCGTCCGACCTCCCACCCCGCGTCCGCCGGGCGCCTCCCGGGACCGCCATGGGCGCGAGCGTGACGCGTCAGACCCGCGGTCGGCAGGCGGACAGGTGGACCGGCCGGACGCGGCCCCGGGGCGGAGGGCACACTAGGGATACACGGGCCGGCCATCTCCACGACACGTGCGCCCTCCGGGGAGGGCGCCGCACGCTCGTCTGACCCGTTCGGTGATGCCGCCGACATCGTCGGCGATGTCGCGGAGGGCCGGGAGTAGATACCCGCGGGCCGATGTTCATTCCTGACATGTCGAGCCGGATGTAGTCGATCAAGGAGCGGGAAGGAGCGACCAGCCGGTGCTGGGCCTCGCGCTGACGTTTGTGATCATCGGTGTTTGGGCGTACGCGATCATCGATGTGTTCGGGACACCGCCCGACGAGGTACGGGCCGTGTCCAAGCCGATCTGGATCGTGGCCGTGCTGCTCTTCTGGGTGTTCGGGGCGGCCGCCTGGTTCCTGTTCGGCCGACCCCGGGCAAGCGGGTACGGTCCGCGGTCGCCGCGGCGGCCGATCTCCGACCATCCGGCATTCGGCCAGCGGTCGACCTGGGACATCGACCGGCGCGAGGCGGGGCTGGGACGCCCCGGTTCGCGCATGGGCACCCGCCGCCAGGTCGCCCGGCCGACGGGCCCGGACGACGACCCGGAGTTCCTGCGTGAGCTCGCCGACCGTATTCGCGGCGGCGAGGCCGAACCGCCCTCGCCCTCCCGGGGCTGACACCACACGGCACCTGGCCGACCGCCGCCCCAGCGGACCGGTGTTCGCCGGGATGGGCGGGCCCGGCCGAGGCGGTGCACGGGAACGGCGTTGGGTGCCACATTCACATGGCATCATGCCCGTTTCGTCCGGTTGAAAGTGGCAGACCGCCGCTCTCCCACGCACGCGGCCGGGGATGGTCCACAGCCGTGGGTGGACCGCTCAGCTGCCGGCGGGTGTACGCGCGGTCAGTGGAGTGCGGACCGGGGTTCGGCGCGGCGGCCAGGCCGCGGCGCGGCGATGGTCGCGACCTGGCGGCGGTCGGGTGGCGGCGGAGAGTGGTGTGAGCCGGCGGCCGGGTCTTTCGTCAGACGCCGGCGTAGGAGTGCAGGCCGGTGATGACGAGGTTGACCAGGTAGTAGTCGACGAACAGGGCCGTGAAGGCGACCAGCGAGATGGCCGCGGCCCGCCGCCCTCGCCAGCCGGCGGTGGCGCGGGCGTGCAGGTAGGCCGCGTAGCAGACCCAGGTGATGAACGACCAGGTCTCCTTCGGGTCCCAGCCCCAGTAGCGGCCCCAGGCCGCCTCGGCCCAGATCGCCCCGGCGATGATCGCGAAGGTCCAGATCGGGAACGCGAAGGCGATGACCCGGTAGGTCAGCGCGTCGAGCGCCGCCGAGGACGGCAGCCGCATCACGATCCCGCCGCGGTTCTGCATCGCCCGGCTCGCCTCGGCCCGCCCGGCCGCCACCTCGGCGAGACGGTTCTCCCAGCGCTCCTTCAGCAGGAACAGCAGGGTGGTCACCGCGGAGACGAGAAACACCCCGCTGGAGACGATCGCGCCGACCACGTGGATCTTCAGCCAGTACGAGTTCAGCGCCGGCACGAGCGGGCCGGGCGCCACGTAGAGGACCGTGCCGGCGAAGCCGAGGTAGAGCACGACCGGCACCATCACGAACACGCCGAGCCAGCGGACGTTGTGCCGGGTCAGCAGCCCGAGGAACGTCGTGACCGCGATCAGGCAGATCATCGACGAGTACTCGTACATGTTGCCCCACGGCACCCGGTCCGCCGCGATGCCGCGGGTGACGACCGACGACAGGTGCAGCGCCCAACCGAGAACCGTGAGGATCACCGCGACCCGCCCGACCCAGCGGGCACGGACCGGCACCTGGACGTCACCGTCGTTGCCACCGGCGAGACTGTGCGCGGCCCGGTCCCGCTGGCGGACCGCCTCGATCTCCCGGGCCCGGGCCGCGGCGAGCGCCGACGCGTCCGGGTCGGCCACGGCGTCGCCACCGAGCGCCTCGGACGCCGCCGCCCCGCCGACACCGACGAGCACCGCCGGCTGGTCGGCCCCCACCCGGGCGGCGGGTACCTCGGCCGCGGCGGCGTCCGCGTCAGTGGCCTGCGCCGCCGCGCCGCGCGTGCCGAGCCGGCTGAACGCGAACTCGGCGGCGTACCCCAGCATGGCCGCGGCGTACACCGCCATCCCGCTGCCGAACAGATGATCGGACAGGCTTGACACGCCCTCGTTGACCGCCATCAGTGCTCCCGTTCGCTTTCCCTCGACGCGGCGCCATCTGCTGCGGCAGCACGCGGCTGTGTCCCGCGCGGCGCCGTCGCGGCGCCGCCGTCCTCCGTGCCCGTCACGTCCGTTGCCGTCGACGGGCCCGCGCCGACGGGCACCGTGGCGTCGCGGACGAGGGTGGTGAGCTGGCCGAGTTCGGCCGCGAAGCCGTCTCCGTGCGACCGCGACAGCCCACCGATCTCGACCGTGGACCCGCCCCCCGCGGCCGGTGTGGCCCGCACCCACACCCGGCGCCGGCGCACCCGCAGGCTGGCGATCAGCCCGAGGATGATCAGCACCGAGAACAGCAGCGCCTCGCCCTTGAACGGGTCGGACTTGACCTGGAAGGTGGCGAACTCGGCGACGCTGTCCGCCTCCAGACGCATCCCGGCGGGCAGGCCGGTCAGCGTGCGCTGGCCTGGGTTGTCCAGGGCGAGCACCTGCGCGGTGCGGCCCGCCCCGGCCGGGCCGCTCAGGGTGAGCTGGCGCATGTCCTTGGTGTTGACCGTGTAGACGTTCTGCGGGATGCCCTCGTCCACATGCAGGTTGCCGACGAATCCAGTGATCGTCAGGCCCGGCGCGCGGGCCGCGGGGTAGATCGACACGTAGCCGTGGGTCGGGTCCAGCCGGGTCGTCGGTGTGAACACGCCGCTGAAGGCGAGCTGCTGGGGAACCCGCTGCGCGCCGAGCGGCGGCAGGCCGGCGTCGGGGATCTTGACCGTGCAGGTCGAGGTGAACATGCCGTCACGTGGGGTACACGGCACGTTGCCCTGCCAGACGGTGCGGCCCCGGGCGTCACGCAGGACGAAGTGCGGCGCGTAGCCGTGCCCGATCAGGTAGACCTTCGTGTCGCCGAGGACCAGCGGATGGTTGACCCGGACGGTCGCCTGCCGGGTCGGCGTGTCCAGGTCGGGCGCGTAGGTCACGTCGGCGCGGAAGTCCGCGGGCTCGCCGTTCGGCTCGTACGTCGCCGCGAACCGGTCCAGCGTCAGCGAGAACGGGCGCAGCTTCGCGGTGTTGACGAGTTTACCGCCGGTGAACTGGTCGTAGCTGATGAGCGTGTTGGCGAACCCGTCGCCGGTGACGACCAGGGTGGTGCCCGAGTAGCCGAACCAGGAACCGAAGCCGACCGCGGCGAGCAGGCCAACGAGGGCGACGTGGAACACCAGGTTGCCGGTCTCGCGCAGGTAGCCCTTCTCCGCGGCGACGGAGTGGTCGGGGGTCCCGTCGGGCCGGCGGGCGTCCGTGGCGGTGGCGCTGGCGCGGAAGCGACGTCCGCGCAGGGCGGTGCGGGCGGCGGCCGTGGCCTCGGCGGGCGGCAGCGGGCTCTCCCACGCGCTGCCCCCGGGCAGGCGGCCGGGCCGGGCCGGCGCCTTCGGCGGGGCGGTGAACAGCGCTCGGGCGTGCCAGCGGATCCGCGACGACAGGCAGCCGATCAGCGAGATGAACAGCAGCAGGTAGATCGCCGCGAACCACGGCGCGGCGAACACGTCGAAGCCGGAGAGGCGGTCCAGCAGCGGGCCGACCGTCTGATGGTCGCTGAGGTACTGCTCCACCCGCATCGGGTTGATGTTGCGCTGGGGCAGCAGCGAACCCGGCACCGCCGCCAGGGCCAGCAGGAACAGCAGCAGCAGCGCGGTGCGCATGCTGGTGAGCTGGCGCCAGGAGCGGATCGCGAGCGCGAGCGCCGGATTCCGGCCGAGCCCGCTGGCCGACGCCCCCCCGCTCCCACGCGCGCCACCGCCGGCGTGCCCGTCCGGCAGGCGCCGGGAGGCGGCCGGATCGGGATCGAACCCGACACTCGCGCCGTCCGCCTGCTCGGCACCGCCGGGGGCGTCGGCATCGACGGGCGCGTCGACGTCGGCGGGCGGATCTACGTCGGCTGGCGGATCGGCGTCGAGGGACGTGGTCGAGGACTGGGTGGAGGAGGTCACAGCGGCGTCTCCGAGAAGCCGGGGGCGTAGGGCCGCAGGTAGGTGATCAGCTCGGCCCACTCCCCGGTGAGTTGAAGCACGCCGACGGCGACAAGCATCACCCCGCCGGCGAGGGTCAGGGCGCGCGCGTGCCGCCGCAGCAGGCGCAGGGCCCCGACGGCACGCCGGAAGGCGAGCCCGACGACGAGGAACGGCAGCCCGAGCCCGAGGCAGTACGCCGCCGACAGGAACGCCCCCCGCTCGGCCGTCGCGCTCGCCACCGCGAGCCCCTGCACGGCCGACAGCGTCGGCCCGAGGCAGGGCGTCCAGCCGAGGCCGAACAGCATGCCGAGGACGGGCGCGCCGAGCAGCCCGGGGCGTGGCATCCGGTGAATGCGCCACTCGCGGTTCGCCCAGGACATCCGGGAGAACACACCCGCGAACGCGAGGCCCATCGCGATCGTGAACGCCCCGAGAACCTGGCCAACGCCAACCGGATGGCGATTCAGGCTCCGGCCCAGCCCGCCGAAGGCGGCGCCATAGGAGACGAACACCAGGGTGAAGCCCAGCACGAACAGCCCGGTGCCGGCCGCGACCCGGCCGCCCACCCACAGCCGGCGCAGCCGCGCCGTCACCCCGCCGCGATCCCCGCCAGCGCTCGACGCGGGCCGCGATGCGCCGCCGTCGCCCGACCCGCCGTCGCCCACCGCCAAGCCAGCGCAATCCGCTGTGACGGAGCTGTCCGTCATGGAAACGGTGGCCATGGCGCCGGCCGAGACGGACGCGCCGGCCAGGGCGGGTGCCCCGGCCAGGGCCGACGTGGCCGACGTTCCGGTCAGGGGGGTGGCGTCGAGCCCGGCGGACGGGTCGAGGGCCGTCAGAGGCTCACCGCGGCGCTGCCGGTCCTCGAGTTCCTCGCCGGACAGGCCGGTGACGAAGGTGAGGTAGCCGGGGACGAGCGGCAGCACGCACGGCGACAGGAACGACAGCAGCCCGGCGGCCGCGGCGACCGGTGCCGCGAGCAGCACCGGCCCGTCGGTGATGAGGCCGACCGCGCTCACTGTGCGCGCCCCGCCCGGGCCGCGCGCCGCCCCCGACCGCTCACGCCTCGGCCCGCAGCCTGGCGAGCACGGGAGTGAGGTCCTCGGGCAGGACGCCGCCGGTGAAGCGGGCGGCGATGCGGCCGTCGGGGTCGAGCACGAAGGTCGACGGCAGGCCCGGCGCGACCGGCCAGCCGGCGGCAAGGGTACCCAGCTTGTCGATGATGCTCGGATAGGGCGTGCCGAAGTCGCGGGCGAACGCCTTGGCGCTGGCCGGGGAGTCCTTCTCGTTGACGCCGAGGAACGCGACGCTCGGGTTCTGCTTCGCGAGCGTCGCGAGGCCCGGTGTCTCCGCCCGGCAGGGTGCGCACCACGAGGCCCAGAAGTTGACGACGACGACCTTGCCGCGGAACGACGTGACGCTCAGCGGCGCGCCGTCGAGGTTCTTGCCGGACAGCTCCGGCGCCGCGTGCCGCCGGTCGGCCGGGACGAAGTCCTGCCCGGCCCGCTGCTGCACGAAGCCGTAGCCGTCACCGCCGGTGGCGCTGGCCGTGTTGCCGCTGGTCGAGCAGGCCGCCAGCACACCGGCCAGGGTGACCGCCAGCGCGGCGCCCGTCAGCCGCCGCCACCGCCGAGCCCACGGTTGGCGGCGCGCGCTCCCGTCACCGGCCACGCCGCATCGCGGCGTGGCCAACCTGTCACCCGACATGGACCGCCGTCGCTCCTCTGCCACGCGAACCAGTATGTGCCCCGCACCTTCCGCATCCGGAACCCGTCTACGACCAACTGTAGAACTCACCTCAGCGTAGGCGGCGATGCCGGCCGGCGCGCGTGGGGTTCACCACTGACCACACGGCCGGGCCGCGCGTCACCGAGGTCGGAAGGGGTGGAGCTGGAACCGGGCGATGGTCTGGACCGTGTCTTGCGCCCAATGGGCCGCGGCCCGGGCCCGCAGGTCGGCGGGCGTCCGGTGGTGGCCGGTCGGGCCCATCAGGGCCAGGTCGACGGCCTCGTCGACGCTCAGGGACAGCGGGACGTCCAGGCATTCGACGGCGTCGGCGGTGAACCGGCCCGTCATCCGCTCGTCCAGCCGGTCGGCCTTGCCGGCCTGCATCCCGACGAGACCGAGCGGTCCGCGCAGCTCGCCGAGGTGGCCCGGTGCCGGCGTGACGATGAGCAGCTGCCCGCCGGGGCGCAGCACCCGGCGCATCTCGTCCGGGTGGCGGGGGGCGAAGACGTCGAGGAGCACGCCGACCGACCCGTCGCGGACCGGCCAGGCCCCCGCCGCGTCGAAGGCGACCGCCCCGATCCGCGGGTGTGCCCGGGCGGCGCGGCGCAGCGCGGGCGGCGACACGTCGGCCGCGACACCGAGCGCGTCCGCCGGCAGCGCCGCGAGCACCCCGGCCAGGTGGTGGCCGGTGCCCGCGCCGATCTCCAGCAGCACCGGGACGGTGCCCGGCGCCTCGCCCGCGCGGGCCCCCGCGGCGAGTTCGCCGAGGCGGGCGGTCAGCGGCCGGTAGTGCCCGGCGCCGAGGAACGCCTCCCGGGCGGCGACCATCTCCGCGGTATCGCCGGTGACCCGCCGGGCCCGCCCGCCGCGCAGGCTCAGGTAGCCGCCGCGGCCGACGTCGAACCCGTGCCCGGCCGGACAGCGCACCCCGCCGGCGCCGCCCGCACCGGCGCCGTCCGCACCGGCCGGGACGAGCGCGCCGGCGCACACCGGGCAGCGCAGGACCGGCAGGATCGCCGCGAGCCCCGCGCCCGGCTCGGCCGTCACGCCGGCCCGCCCGCACGGACGGGCCGGTCAGGCACCCACGGAGCCGGGGGTGTTCCCCGTCGGGCCGGCCGGCTCGGCGTACTCGACGCCGACGAGGCGGTCGCCCTCGTACACCGCCGTGGTGACGCTCGCGAGGCCGCACTGGCGCCGGTCGGGCCGGTGCCACAGCCGCTGACCCTCGAGGGCGCGCCGCGCGGTCCACACCGGCAGCTGGTGGCTGACGAGGACGACGTGCCGGCCGGGGTGGGTGTCGCGCCACTCCTCGGCGGCGGCGAGCATCCGCCCGGCGATCTCGGTGTAGGGCTCGCCCCAGGACGGCCGGAGCGGGTTGGCCAGCAGCCGCCACATCCGCGGACGGGCGAGGGCCGCGGGCCCGGCCTCGAACGTGTGCCCCTCGAAGGCGTTGCGGCTCTCGATGAGCCGGGGGTCGACCTGGACGGGCAGGTTGTGGGCGGCGGCGATCGGCGCGGCGGTCTGCTGGGCGCGGTCCAGCGGGCTCGCGACCACGGCGGCGACGTCGAGCCCGGCGAGGTACTCGGCGGTGACCTTGGCCTGGCGGTGGCCGTTCTCGGACAGCCCGAACCCGGGCAGCCGCCCGTAGAGGATCTTGTCGGGATTGAACACCTCGCCGTGGCGGACGAGGTGCACCCGCGTCTGCCGGCCGGCCGGGACGGCGGTCATGACCGGCCGCCGGCGGCGACGGGGGCCGGCTCGGGCACGGCCGCGGCGGCGCGGGCGGCGGCCGGGGCGGCGGCGGCGATGCGTTCCATCACCGCGTCGTCGTGCGCGGCGGAGACGAACCACGCCTCGAACGCCGACGGCGGCAGGTAGATGCCCGCGTCGAGCATGCTGTGGAAGAAGGCCGCGTACCGGGCGGTGTTCTGCGCCTGCGCGCCGGCGTAGTCGACGACGGCGGCGGCGTCGGTGAAGAAGAAGCTGAACAGGGAGCCGGCGTTGCTGGGCAGGTGGGCGACGCCCTGCTCGGTCAGCGCCGTCGAGACGATGCCCGCGACGTCGGCGGCGCGGGCGTCGACGGCGTTGTAGACGTCGTCGGTACAGGCCCGCAGGGTGGCCAGGCCCGCGGCGACGGCGATCGGGTTCCCCGACAGTGTCCCGGCCTGGTAGACCGGGCCGGCGGGCGCCAGCCGCGACATCACGTCGGCCCGGCCGCCGAACGCCGCCGCGGGCAGCCCACCACCCATCACCTTGCCGAAGGTGAACAGGTCGGGCGACCAGTCCTCGAGCGCCCCCTCGATGCCCCACCAGCCGGCGCGGGAGATCCGGAACCCGGTCATCACCTCGTCGAGGATGAGCAGCGCCCCGTGGATGTCACACAGCCGCCGCAGCCCCGCGTTGAAGCCCGGCAGCGGCGGGACGACGCCCATGTTCGCCGCCGCCGCCTCGGTGATGACGGCGGCGATCGACTCGCCCCGCTCGGCGAAGACGGCCTCTACCAGCGCGAGGTCGTTGTAGGGCAGCACGATCGTGTCGGCGGTCGCCGCGCCGGTCACCCCGGGGGTGTCCGGCAGGCCGAGGGTCGCCACGCCGGAGCCGGCGGCGGCGAGCAGGGCGTCGACGTGGCCGTGGTAGCAGCCGGCGAACTTGATGATCGTCGAGCGGCCGGTGAAGCCGCGGGCCAGGCGCACCGCGCTCATCGTCGCCTCGGTGCCCGAGTTGACCAGCCGGACCTTCTCGACCGGCCCGATCCGGTCGACGATCAGCTCGGCGAGCTCGACCTCGCCGGGCGTCGGCGTGCCGAAGCTGGTGCCGGCGGACACCGCCCGCCCCACCGCCTCGACGACCGCCGGATGAGCGTGGCCGAGGATCATCGGACCCCAGGAGCAGACCAGGTCGACGTAGGTGCGACCGTCCGCGTCCGTCAGGTACGGGCCATCGCCGGACACCATGAAGCGCGGGCTGCCGCCGACCGCCCGGAATGCCCGGACCGGGGAGTTGACCCCGCCGGGTACGACACGCTCGGCGCGCCGGAACAGCTCCTCGGAGGCCGGCGCGACGGAGGGAACCACCATGCCCACGATCCTCGCAGGTCGGCCTGACATCTCGCGCCCCGCGTGGGGGTGCGCACACCCGTCGCGTCCCCGCGCCGAGGTGGAGGCCGCCGGTGGACGGGGGTCTGCCCCGGCCGCCCACCGGCGGCGGCCTGTGCGCCGCGCCCCTCACCCCGACGCGCGGCCCGGGTAGCCCGGTCGGACCGGTCTCGATCGGGACGCGGGCCGCCTTCCGCGATTGTCGGTCCCGGGCCGTCGACCGGTCACCGAGGTCACGACTGCGGCGATGCCGGGCTCGACGGTGGGATGACCGCGAACCGCGCGAAGGCGGGGGATGGCTGGCGTTGCCCTGATAGTGCCCGGTGTGCAGGCCACACGCCGGGCCGCGGGCGGCTGATCAATAGGCGAGCCTGGCCTAGGCGCGGACAGGGAGGCGCCGATTTCCCCCGTGTGCAGCGCGGTTTCTCCGTGCGCGCCGGCCGGACGGCCCGCCCGGGCGTGACCACTCTCACGGCGACCGCGATGGCCCGGCCAGGTGTCTCCCCGTCCAGGTGTACCCGGCCAGCCCGGAGAATCCTCGCGATCACGCCTTGACGCCACACACTTCTCTCCGGATACTCGGCTGCGAGTAATTGGGGTCCGAATAGGCCGGCCTCGCCGACGCAGCCGGAAGGCGGTGGGCCGTGGGGCGTCGCAAGGTGTCGAACCCGCTCGCGCTGGCTGTCCTCGCCCTGCTCAACGAGCGGCCGATGCATCCCTACGAGATGTCCTCCACGCTGCGTGAACGGCACAAGGAAGAGAGCATCAAGCTCAACTACGGCTCGCTCTACACCGTGGTGGAGGCGCTGGTCCGCGCCGGGTTCATCGTGGCGGCGCGCACCGTGCGCGACGGCCGGCGCCCCGAGCGGACCATCTACGAGCTCACCGAGCCCGGCCGCGTCGAGCTGTACGACTGGATGGCCGAGCTCGTCGGCACGCCGGCGAAGGAGTACACCCGCTTCGACGCGGCGCTGTCACTACTGCCTGTGCTGGCCCCGGGCGACGCCGTCCGGCTGCTGGCCGACCGCCGGCTGCGGCTCACGGCGGAGGTCGAGGCAGGTCACGCGGCCCGGACGCTGGCCGAGCGTGAGGGGCTGCCCCGGCTGTTCGCGCTGGAGCACGAGTACCAGGCGGCGCTGCGGCAGGCGGAACTCGACTACGTCGAGCGGCTGCTCGCCGAGATCAGCGCCCGGACCCTCGACGGCATCGAGCTGTGGGAGCTCTTCCACGCCGACCCGGACGATCCCGAGGCGAGCCGCGACGCCGTCACGGCGGTCCAGCGCGAGCTCGCCCGCGGGCGGTGGGCCGGGATGCGCGCCATCCTGCTCCGGGAGATGGGCGCTCACGTGCCCGGCGGGCACCCCCGGCCGGGCGCCGGGAGCTGCCCGCCGGCGACCCGAAGCCCGAGCGATCCACACCGACCGGAGGACCCGAGATGACGTGACCGCACCGGTCTCCCGGGCGGGTGTTGGCGCACCCGACCGGGAGACCGGCACTCAGCAGGCACCAGGCCGACGAGGGCCCGACACCCCAACGCACCGTCGACGATCCGGGAGGCGCTGTCCGCCGATCCCGACTGGGTGGCCGCCGGCTGGCGGCTCGGGGCTCTGGCGGCGCTCGCCGTCCTCGCCGCGAGCCTCGCGGCAGGCGCGTTCCTCCTACCAGCGGTCGCTCTGAGCCACGGTATCCCGCGTCCCCGGCAGGCCGGCCCTCACCGCACGGTGGGGGCCGGCTCGCCGGCGGCGGCCGGGGCTTCGCCGCGCTGGTGTGACCTGGGCAGCAGGAGCAGGGCGACCACGCCCGCCGCCGCCATCAGCGACACCGGCAGCACAAGCGTGTGGCGGAACGCCGTGACCACGCCGTCGACGATCGCGGGGCTGACGGTCTCGGGCAGATCGGCGCCGGTGTCGAGGCCGGCGTGGCTCGACAGGGTGGTGGCGAGCAGCACCGAGGTGAGCGCTGTGCCGACGGAGACGGCCACCTGGTTGGCGATCGTGAGCAGCGTGCTGCCAGACGGCGTGTCCTCGTCGGGCAGGTGACGCAGCGCCGTCGTGATCGTCGGCATGATCGTCGAGCCGGTGCCGACGCCGGTCACGGCCATCGAGGTGAGCAGCTGCCAGTACGGCGTGTGCGCGTCGAGCAGGAGCAGGGTGGTCAGCATGCCGCCGGCCGCCACCACGATCCCGAACCCGACGACCCGGCCCGGCGGCACCCGGTCCACCAGCCTGCTCGCCACCTGCAGCGAGATCCCCGTCGTCAGCGCCTGCGGGATGGCGAGCATCCCGGTCGCCGCCGGGCTCAGCCCGCGCGCGAGCTGCCAGTACAGCGGCAGGATGAACATCGAGCCGAAGTAGGCGGCGACGAACAGGGCGAGCGTCGCCGTCCCGGTCGCGACCGCCCGCTGCCCCAGCAACCGCACCCGCACCAGTGGCCGGCCGACTCCCCCGCCGGCCCGCTCCTCCGCACCACCGCCGTCGCGGGCACCGCCGTCTCCGGCGCGGTCGTCGCGCAGCGCGCGCAGCACGAACGCCGCGCACAGGGCGAGCCCGACCAGGGCCGGGACCAGCACGGACGCGGCGGCCAACGTGCCGATCCGGCCGCTCTCCGACAGCCCGTACACGAACGCCGCCAGCCCCGGCCCGATCATCAGGAGCCCGGCGACGTCCAGCCGCCCGCGCCCCGCCGGCCCGGCCGCGGCCGGAGCGTCCCCCGGCAGCAGCCGCCAGGCCAGCGGCACCGCCACCAGCGCGACCGGCACGTTGATCAGGAAGATCCACCGCCAGGAGGACTCGACGAGCCAGCCCCCCAGCGTCGGCCCCGCCAGCGGCCCGACCAGCACCGGCAGCCCCAGCGCGCCCATCGCCCGCCCGCGCAGCCGCGGCGGCGCCGCTCGCAGCGTGATCGTCATCGCGACCGGGTTGACGAGCCCACCGCCGAGGCCCTGCAGTGCCCGGAACGCGATGAGCGATCCGATGTCCCAGGCCAGCCCCGCCAGCAGCGACCCGAGCCCGAACAGCGCCAGGGCGAGGACGTAGACGCGCCGCGCGCCGAGCCGCCCGACCAGCCACGCCCCGACGGGCACGACGACCGCCAGCGCGAGGGTGTACGCGGTAGTCACCCACTGGATCACCGAAAGCGGCGCGTGCAGGTCCCGCGACAGGCTCCGGATCGCCACGTTGGTGACGGTCACGTCGAGCACGACCATGAGCCCGCCGAGCACCAGCACACCCAGCGTCAGCCGCACCCGCCGATCCAGCCGGGCCGGACCGGTCACGGAGCCGTCCATCGCCGTTCTCCTCGTCTCGATGACGCCGATGGACCTCTCGGCGGGCCCGCTCGCCAGCCTGCAACCTGATGTCGACTTCAGGTCAAGCGCCCGTTACCGACCGGGCGTGCGGGCCTGTCGCGACGGCCCGCGCCAGGGTGATCAGGCCGCGGGACGCGGGCACGCGTAGGATCCTCCTGTGTCGACGACACGGGTCACCGCCGATGCGGCGAGCCGCCGGATGATGATGCGCATGCCATCCGGCCTTTTCCGCGCGTCCTGACAAGACCACCGATGAGGCCCCGACGGAGCCTCGCGGGCGGGGCGACGGCCGGGGCGGAAGGATCCGAAGCCGATGGGTCGCTACGCCGTCATGACGGCCATCCCGTATGTCAACGGCAAGCCGCACGTGGGGCACGCGCTGGAGCTCGTCGAGACGGACGCCTACGCCCGGCACCTGCGGGCGCGGGGTGACGAGGTCCGCTTCCAGACCGGCACCGACGACAACGCGCTGAAGAACGTCCAGGGCGCCGAGGCGGAGGGGATCACGCCGGCGGAGTACGTCGAGCGGGTGGCCGCCCGGTTCGTCTCGCTGCGCGAGCCGCTGGCTCTCTCCTTCGACGACTTCATCAAGACCAGCACCGACCCCCGGCACCGTCCGGGGGTGGAGAAGCTGTGGAACGCCTGCGCCGAGCGCGGCGACTTCTACCGCAAGAGCTACGCCGGCCTGTACTGCGTCGGCTGCGAGCTCTTCTACACCGAGGACGAGCTCGTGGGCGGCCGCTGTCCGGAGCATGGCACCGTTCCCGAGCTGGTCGAGGAGAGCAACTGGTTCTTCCGGCTCAGCCGCTACCAGGAGCAGCTGCACGAGCTGATCTCGACGGATCGGCTGCGCATCGAGCCCGCGACCCGCAAGCGGGAGGTGCTCTCGTTCATCGAGGCGGGCCTGGAGGACTTCAGCGCGTCGCGGAGCATGAGCCGGGCGCGCGGCTGGGGCATCCCGGTTCCCGGCGACCCCGACCAGGTCATCTATGTCTGGTTCGACGCGCTGGGCAACTACATCACCGCGCCCGGCTACGGCACGGACGACGAGACGTTCCAGTACTGGTGGAACGACGCCGACGAGCGCGTGCACGTCATCGGCAAGGGCATCATCCGCTTCCACGCCGTGTACTGGCCGGCGATGCTGCTCTCGGCCGGGGTGCGGCTGCCCGACACCATCTTCGTGCACGAGTACCTGACCGCGGACGGCATGAAGATCTCCAAGTCGGCGGGCAACGCGCAGGATCCGGCGGACATCGTCGCCGCGTTCAACTCGGACGCGCTGCGCTGGTGGATGCTGCGCGACGTCGCCCGCAACGGCGACACCGACTACACCGACGAGCGGCTGCTCACCCGGGCGAACGAGGATCTCGCGAACAACATCGGCAACCTGGTCAACCGGACGGTGTCGATGGTCGGGCGCTACCGGGACGGGGTGATCCCGCCGGTCGCGGCGGACAACCCCGGGGCCGCGGCGCTGCGGGCCGTGCGTGACCGGGCGACGGAGGCGATCGACGCGGCGTTCATCGCGTTCGACTTCCGCCGCGCCGCCGAGGTGATCACGTCGATCGGCGACGAGGGCAACCGCTACGTCGAGGCGGCCCGCCCGTGGGAGCTCGCCAAGGGGGAGCGCAAGGAAGGCGCGGACCTGGCGGCCCTCGACGCCGTCCTCGCGGAGCTGGTCGCCACCTGTCGGGAGCTGGCGACGCACCTGGCGCCTTTCCTGCCGGATGCGGCGCCCCGGATCGCCGCGCAGTGCGGCGACAGCGGCCCCCGCGTCGCGGCGCCGACGCCGGTGTTCCCCCGGTTGGAGCCGCCCGCGGCCTGAGCCCCCGGTTGTCGGCCGGCCCGCGGTGCGGCCGGCCGACGACCGTTCACGACTGGTTCACCCCCGTGGACCGGCAGACTCGGCTCAGCGGCTGGCGGCTCAGGGGCTCCGGGTGAGGACCGCCGGCCGGCTGGCCGCCAGCGTCGCCGGCAGCGGCGAGGCCGCTGACACCGTGGCGCCGAACCGGCGCAGCCGCAGGCTGTTCGTCACCACGAACACCGAGCTGAACGCCATCGCCGCACCCGCGATCATCGGGTTGAGCAACCCGGCGGCCGCCAGCGGCAGGGCCGCGAGGTTGTAGGCGAAGGCCCAGAACAGGTTCCCGCGGATCGTGCGCAGGGTGGCCCGGGACAGCCGGATGGCGTCGGCGGCGAGGCGCGGATCGGCGTTGACCAGGGTGAGGTCGGAGGCCTCGATCGCGGCGTCGGTTCCCCCGCCCATCGCCAGGCCCAGATCGGCCTGGGCGAGCGCGGCGGCGTCGTTGACCCCGTCGCCGATCATCGCCACGGCCCTGCCCTCGCCCTGCAGCCGGCGGACGGTCGCGACCTTGTCCTCGGGCAGCACCTCGGCGATCACGTCGTCGGGGGCGATACCGACCTCGGCGGCCACCGCCCGGGCGACGGCGGCGGAGTCACCGGTGAGCAGCATCGGGTGCAGCCCCAGCCGACGCAGGTCGGCGACCGCGGCGGCGGCGGTGGGGCGAACCGTGTCGGCGACGCTGACCAGGCCGCGCGCGGTGCCGTCCCAGCCGACCACGACGGCGGTGCGCCCCAGCGCACGCTCGGCGGCGAGGGCCTCGACGAGCGGGCCGGGCAGGTCGGCGAACAGCCGCTCGCGGCCGACGAGCACCGCGCGACCCTCGACGGTGCCACGCACACCGAGCCCGGCGTCGCCGGCGAAGTCCGCCACCGGCGGCAGCGGCGACCCGGCGACCCGTGCGGCCTGCGCGGCCTGCGCGGCCTGCGCGGCCTGCGCGGCCTGCGCGATCGCCCGCCCGATGGGATGTTCGCTGGCGTCCTCCGCCGCGCCGGCGATCCGCAGCACCTCGTCGGCGCTCTCCCCCGGCGCCGGGCGCACGGCGGCGACCCGCATCCGCCCAGTGGTCACCGTGCCGGTCTTGTCGAGCAGCACGGTCTGGACCCGGCGGGTCGACTCCAGGATCTCCGGCCCTCGGATGAGGATGCCGAGCTGTGCGCCACGCCCGGTGCCGACGAGCAGCGCCGTCGGCGTGGCCAGTCCCAGGGCGCACGGGCAGGCGATGATCAGCACCGCCACCGCCGCGGTGAAGGCGTCCGTCGCCGGCCGCCCGCTCAGCAGCCATCCGCCCAGGGTGAGCAGCGCCGCGACCATGACCACGGGAACGAAGACCGCGGAGATCCGGTCGGCCAGCCGCTGCACCCGCGCCTTGCCGCTCTGCGCCTGTTCGACGAGCTGGGCGATCCGGGCCAGCTGGGTGTCGGCGCCGACCCGGGTGGCCCGCACGACGAGCCGCCCGCCGGCGTTGACGGTCGCGCCGATGACCGCGTCGCCGGGACCGACCTCGACCGGCACCGACTCGCCCGTGACCATGCTCGCGTCCACCGCGGAGATCCCGTCGAGCACGATCCCGTCGGTGGCGATCCTCTCGCCCGGCCGGACGACGAACTCGTCGCCGATGCGCAGCTCGTCGATCGGGACCCGCACCTCGACCGTCGGCGCGATCCGGGTCTCGGCACCGCCGGCACCGCCGGCACCGTTCGCCCCGTCGACGGCACCGGCCGGCCGGCGCACCGTGACCTCGCTCGCGCCCAGGTGCAGCAACGCCCGCAGCGCGGCGCCCGAGCGCCGCCGCGCCCGCAGCTCCAGATACCGCCCGGTGAGCAGGAACACCGTCACTCCGGCGGCGACCTCCAGGTAGATCTCGGCGGCGCCACCACCGCTGGCCGGCTCACCGCCGCCCATGGTCATGCCGCTCATTCCGCCACCGCCGCCGGTGCCGGTGCCGGTGCCGGTGCCGGTGCCGACGTCCGTGAGGCCACCGGTCAGGGAGAAGGAGTGGCGCAGCCCCGGCTCGCCGGCCCCGCCGAGGAACAGCGCGTAGAGCGACCAGCCGAAGGCGGCGAGCGTGCCGAGGGAGACAAGCGTGTCCATCGTCGCCGCGCCGTGCCGCGCGCCGCGCGCGGCGGCGGCATGGAACGGCCAGCCACCCCAGGCGACCACCGGGATCGTCAGGCCCAGGCTCACCCACTGCCAGTAGTCGAACTGCCAGCCCGGCACCATCGCCAGCAGGATCACGGGCACGGCCAGCACCGCCGACACGACGAGCCGGCGGCGCATCGCCCGCAGATCAGCGCCGTGCTCCTCGGAGCCGTCGAGGTCGGCCCGGTGGTCCTCGGCGCTGTCGGCCGCGGCGGCCGGCTTCTCGTTCTCCTCCGGTGCCGCGCCCGCAGGAGGCGATCCGGCACGGCGGGACGCGGTGTACCCGGCCGCGTGCACGGTCCTGATCAGATCGTCCACCGTCACCGGCGGGGCCGCCTCCGAGCCCGGGGCATTGAGGGTGACGGTGGCCTTCTCGGTGGCATAGTTCACCGTCGCGCAGACGCCGTCGAGGCGGTTGAGCTTGCGCTCCACCCGCGCCGCACAGGACGAGCAGGTCATCCCGCCGATCGCGAGCTCGACCCGGGCTGGCTCGGCTGACTGGGCGGCTGCCATGATCCCTCCTTGCCCTTCTGATCCCGGCGGTCGGCCCTCGCGGCGCCCGCCGTACGCCTCAGATGCGCCCGACGAGCTCGTACCCCGCCTCGGTCACGGCCGCGCGCACCTCGCCGTCCTCGATCGGGCGCCCGCTCACCACCGTGACCCGGTTGCCCGCCAGGTCGACCGTCACGCTCGACACCTCCGGCAGCCTCTCCAGCTCCTCGGTCACCGACTGGGCGCAGTGCCCGCAGGTCATGCCCGTCACGGTGTAGGCGGTCGTGGTCATCACGGTCCTCATCTCGTCAGCCACGGTCATTCGGGTCGGACTCGACATCCGACACTGCGGACAATACCCCTCCCCCGTATGGTCAACAACTACCCCCAGGGGGTAGCAGCCAGGGAGCGGCGAGCCTCACTCCGAGCAGCGTGGGCACCTGGTCCGCCAGCCAACCCCCCGCGCGCTCGCCCGTAACACCCCCCAGCGCGGCCCACCAACCTTCGACCACCGCGCCCGCGCTCCGCATATCGACCAAATGCCACATATACGCCAGGCGCGAGGCGACCGACCACCATCGAGCCAGCACGACAGCGCCGCCGACGCCGGCGTCCCGCCACCAGCCGAACGCCAACCCGCGCCAACCATCATACCGAACATGTGTTCGACATTCGGCACGTGCGGCGCCGAGCCGCGGGGGAGCTCGCGACCCTCCCGGCCGCCTTCGTCAGGACGTACCCACCCC
>NZ_FZMO01000147.1 GCF_900197875.1 Frankia canadensis
GGGGCGGGCAGGCTGGGGGGAGCGACCTCGACGAACACGGCTCAGGCCGCCGGGTTCGTCGTCGGGGTGACGCTGCGGATGAACTCCATCCACTCGGCCGCGTCCCGGTTGTACAGCTCGCCGCAGTCCTCCAGCGGCACGGCCGTCGCGACGAACTGGCCGTCGATCAGGTCGATGCGGCTGAACCCGCCGGTGGTCAGGCCGCGGTGCCGCCCGGCCGGCGGCAGGCCGTCGACCTGGTAGGCGAGGGCCGGGCAGATCCACACCGGGATGCCGGCGATGGAGCCCGCGCCGGCGTGGTGGGAGTGCCCGGACAGCACCATCCGCACGTCCGAACCGTCGATCACCTTGGCGAGGCGCTGCGCCGAGGCGAGGCGCAGCAGGTGGGCGGTCGGGACGGGGGAGGGCAGCGGCGGGTGGTGGACGACGAGCAGGGTGCCGCGCGGTGCCGGCGTGTCGAGCACCTCCGCCAGCCAGCCGAGCTGGGCGTCGGTGAGCCAGCCGTCGTGCCGGCCCGGCGTCGTCGAGTCGAGCACGACGATCCGCAGGCCGTTGATGTCATGGACCAGGTCGCAGGGGTCCTCGGGAAGCCCGGTGCTGGCCGCAGGCGAGCCGGCGCCCGAGCCCGTCCCCGTGCTCGCGCCGGGTGCCGAGGCGCAGGGGGCGCCGCCGAGCAGCTCGGCGCGGAAGGGCGCGCGCTCGTCGTGGTTGCCCATCGCGTACACGACGGGGGCGCCGAGCCGCTCGGCCAGCGGTTCGATCACGGAGCGCAGCCGGTGGTAGGCCTCGGGTGCGCCGTCGTTGGCGAGATCCCCGGTGAGCAGGATCCCGGCGACCGGACCGGATGAGGCGGCCACCGCGGCGGCGACCGTCTCCAGCAGGGCAAAGGTATCGATCCGGTCATGCACCAACTGGCCGCGAGGGACGAGGTGAGTGTCACTCACCTGGATCAGGGTCAACTCGGCCGGTCCGGTCGTCGTCATCGGGAATCAGGCCTTCGGCATGAGGGCGGCCCCCTGCTTCAGGGCCGCTGTGAGGGTGGACTGCGGGTCAGCGCCCTGATAGACGGACCGTTCGACGGCGTCCATCATCCCGTCGCGGACCTGCAGGTAGCTGTTGCCGGGGATGGACACCCACGGCTCCATCTTGTCGAGCTGGGCGATGTTCGGAACGATCAGCGGGTTCGCCTTGGCCCAGGCCTGCAGGTAGGCCGGGTCGTCGACGAGACCGGTCCGCAGCGGCAGATAACCGATCTTGCTGGAGATCTCGGTGTAGGCGTCCTCGCTGGTCAGGAACTTGATGAGCTCCCAGCCGGCCCGCTGCTTGGCGGGGTCCTTGGACAGGACGAACAGGGACGCGCCGGAGTTCGTGGCGATCGCGGGCTTCGAGCCGTAGCTCGGCATCCGGGCGGCGCGCAGGTCCCAGTTGCCGCCCTTGGCACCCTTGACGAACGTCGCCTGGATGGAGCTGGTCTCCAGGAACATGCCGATCTCACCGCGAGCGAAGCTCTCGTAGGCCTGCTTCTGGCTGAGGACCGGGGTCAGGCCCTCCTTGACGTAGCGCTGCGCGTCCTGGACCACCTGCACGGCCGGGGCCTGGTCGTAGGTGAGCGTGGTGCGGTCCGAGGAGATGACCCGGCCGCCGTTGGAGCGGACCAGGCTCTGGAAGCACCAGTCCTTGGCGGTCTTGGTGAGGCAGTCGAGGTAGAGGCCCTTGCTGCCGGTCTTCTCGACGATCGTCTTGGCGGCCGTCTCGGCATCCGCCCAGGTCGTCGGCGGCTTCGACGGGTCGAGGCCCGCCTTGGTGAACAGCGAGGCGTTGTAGTAGAGCACCGGGGTGGAGAAGACGAACGGGACGCCGTAGGTCTTGCCGTCCCAGTCGGCGAGGGTCCGCGCGGTGGGCGCGTACGGGTACTTCGCGCCGTCGAAGTTCTTCTGGACGGCGTCCTTGCCGAACAGGTCATCCAGCGGCTTCGCGCCGAGCGAGTGGATGGTGAAGTCGAGGTCGCTGAAGCCGACCTGGGCGACGTCCGGCGGGGAGCCGGCGGCGATCTGGCTCTGGATGCTCGAGATCGTGTCGGTCGCCGGGTTGGGGCTCGAGCCCTTCGGCTTCTGCGCCGTGACGGAGATGTTCGGGTGCGCCTTCTCGAACTTGCCGATCAGGTCGTTGAACGTGTTCGTCCAGGCGCCGGCCTGGCCGAAGTTGTAGCTCTCAAAGACGATCGAGACCTTCTGGTCCTTGCCGAGCTCGGGAACCCGGGTGGAGGCGCTGGTCTGCTCGTCCCCGCCGGGGGAGCCACAGGCGGCCAGGACGGACACGGCGGTCGCGGCCGCCAGCGTCACCAGTGACAGTGATCGGCGGGTGAACGGTCTTCTCACGGGTCGCTCCTCGGCGGCGTGAAAGGTGGGGCGGCGTGGCGAAACGAGACGTGGAGACGAACGGTGTGACGGTGTGCGTGTGGTGCCTGGGTGCCTGGGTGCCTGGGTGCCGGGTGTGCCTGGGATGCCAGGGAGCGCCTGGCCGGTCCCGCCGCGCGTCGGGTCAGGTGGTGACGGGCACCCGGGCGGCGGGAATCGAGGTGTGCTGGTCCGGCCGCCAGACGAGGCGGCGCCCCGACTCGCGGTCGAACAGGTGGGTGTGCTCGGGGCGCACGTGCAGGGCGACGGTGTCGCCGGCGGTGAGCCCGGCGGGGCGGCGTACTCGCACCCGGACCTCGCCGTCGCCGACGACGACGTGCGCGATCTCCTCGCTGCCGAGGTTCTCGACGGTGCGCACCGTGCCGCGCAGCGCCGCGGCCGCCGCGTCCGGTCCCGCCGAGCCGTTCTGTCCGGCCGAGCCGTTCTGCCCCGCCGCCGCGTCCGGGCCGATGGTGGCCGTCAGGTGCTCGGGGCGGACACCGAGCAGCACCGCGCGGCCCGCGGACGGGTCGGTGCCGCCGTCGGCGGTGCGGGGCACCTCGATGCCCAGCGGCGCGTCGACGCCCGCGGCGACGGCGTGCAGCCGGCCGTCCCGGCTGGCGATGTCGGCGGGGATCAGGTTCATCGGCGGCGAGCCGAGGAATCCGGCGACGAACGCCGAGGCCGGCACGTCGTACACCTCGGCCGGCGTCCCGACCTGCTCGAGGCGGCCCCGGTTGAGCACGGCCACCGACGTCGCCATCGTCATCGCCTCGACCTGGTCGTGGGTGACGTAGACGAAGGTGCGCCCGAGCCGGCGGTGCAGGTCGGTGATCTCGGTGCGGGTGGCGGTGCGCAGCTGGGCGTCGAGGTTCGACAGGGGCTCGTCCATGAGGAACGCGCCGGGGTCGCGGACCAGCGCGCGCCCGAGCGCGACCCGCTGGCGCTGACCGCCGGACAGCTCCCGCGGCCGCCGGTCGAGCAGGGCCGACAGGTCCAGGATCTGCGCCACCTCGGCGACCCGGGCGCGGATCTCGGCGCGCGGGCGGCGCCGCGCCCGCAGCGGGAAGCCGATGTTGCGGGCCACCGTCAGATGCGGGTAGAGCGCGTAGCTCTGGAACACCATCGCCAGGTCACGGCCGCGGGCCGGCGTGTCGGTGACGTCCCGGTCATCGACGAGGATGCGGCCCTCGCTGGGGGCGATCAGACCGGCGATGGTGCGCAGCAGCGTCGACTTTCCGCAGCCACTGGGCCCGAGCAGCACGAGGAAGTCGCCGTCGGCGATGTCAAGGCTGACGCCGTCGACGGCCGCCGTGTCACCATAGCGACGGGTGACGTTCCGGACCGTGATACGACTCACTGACTCCCCCTGACGTCCCGGGCGCTTCCAGCGCGAGATCCCGTCATCGATGAACTTCCGCGCCCGAACCGTGTACGTGCCGAGTATTTCGGTGTCGACGAGCAGCTGAAGTTCAGCATGGCTCGGTGTATTTGCGGTGAACGGATCACGGCTAAAACGTCCGTGACCGCCCCTCATTGGAGTTTTGAATGACACGAAAGGACATCGTCGCGGCAGCGTCGGGCGCCGCCGCCGTGCGCTATGCCGGGCCCGTGCCGGGCACCCGGCGTTCACGGATCCAGGCGGCCACCGCCGGGCCGATGACGGCGGCGTCCTTCACCCAGGCGAAATGGTCGCGGTGGGCGACGCCGCTGGCGGCGGTGATGTGCCAGCGATCCAGCCGCGCGTTCGGCATCCGGCCGCACAGGAAGTCCACGTTCGACTTCGGCCCCAGCCGGTCCTCGTCCAGCGAGATGGCCAGCACCGGAATGTCGAGCTCGGCGAGCAGCCGGTCGTAGTCGCGGGTGGTGCCACGGGGTCGGTAGCGGCTCGTGCGGGAATGCCGCGCCCAGTCGGTCATCACCCGCCCCGGCATCGCACCGCCGATGAGCATGCCGCCCGGCCAGTACCCGCGCACCCGTGCGACCAGGCCGATCGTCTGGATCGAGTACAGCGCCTCCGCCCAGCGCCGCCACCCGAACGCCTTCCAGTAGACGGTCCCCGTCCCGATCACGCAGACACCGGCGACCTGGCCGCCGCCATCGCCGTCCCGGCCGGCGGTGGCGCGGGCCTCGCCGGCCGCGGCGGCGGCGTGCAGCAGACCGACCTGACCGCCCAGGCTGTGGCAGAACAGATGGGGTCGCACACCCGGGAAGCGGGACGCCACCGCGGCCAGCACCCGGGGCAGGTCGACCTCGATGAGCTCGCGATAGCCGAACGTCGGCTGGTCGTGTAGCCCCGGGCGTGCCTCGCCCTGCGCGCGCAGGTCGGTCGTCACCACGGACAGCCCGGCGGCACGCAGTGCCTTCGCGATCGGCAGGTAGAACTTCGCCTTGAGCGCCATCGCTGGCAGGATCAACACCACCGGCGCCGCCGGGTCATCGGCCGGCAGCACCCGCAGCACGAACGAGACACCGCCCTCGCTCGGCACGGTGATCGACTCCAGCGCGGCGAACTCGCCACCGTCCCGGCCCTTGCCGCCTCCAGGGGCTGTCCCGGCCGGCGCCGCTCCAGCCGCTGCCGTCGCGTCCGCCGCGATAGGGCTGGGCGTGGGTGTCGTCTCGGTCATGGCGCGGGGGTCGCGGTGGCGGCGACCATCTCGGCGACGTAGGCGAAGCGGAAGGTGGCGATCTGCCCGCCGGAGGCGTCCCACAGTTGCGCCTTGCCGTCGAGCTCGACCCGCTGGCCCGGGGTGGCGGCGAGCACCTGGCGCACGCCCCGCTCCTCCACGGTGGCGACCGCGCGCACCAGGCCGCGGCCCGGCCGGCGGAACGACGACCAGCTGTCGCGCACGACGAGCCAGGCCACCTCCCCGATCCGCGCGGCCGTCGCGCCGACGAACGCACAGGCCCCGGCGATGTCGGCGGCGAGGAACTGGGCGCCGGCGTGCACCGTGCCCATCTGGTTGGTCAGCTCGGCGCGGTCGGGGATCTCCACCACGGCGTGCTCCGCGTCGACCTCGGTCACCTCGACGCCGACGAACGCGCCGAACGGCACCACCTGGTTGGCCAGGCGCCGGATGTGCTCGAAGTCCGGGATGGCCGCGCCCGGCCGGGCGAAGGCGGCGAACGCGGACGCGTTCGGAGCCAGGACTGACGGGTTGCTCACCGTGTTCTCCCAAGGGATGGGTCCGACCAACCGATGGGTCCGACCAACGGATGGGTCCGACCAGCGGATAGGTCCGACCAGCGGATGGGTCCGACCAACGGGTGGTCGGACGTGGAACGGGTGGTCAGGCGCGGCGGCCGACGCGGCGGAACACGCGCCGGGCCACCGAGGCCCGCAGCACCTCGGACGGCCCCTCGTAGATGCGGAAGGCGCGTGCCTCGACGAGGAACCGGGCGACGAGGTAGTCCTCGCAGACGCCGAGCCCGCCGAACAGCTGCACCGAGCGGTCGAGCACCCGCCACACCGCCTCGGAGACGAACGTCTTCGCGATGGACGCGCCGTGGCGGGCCGCCGAGCTGGTGGCGCCGAGCTCGTCGAGGGTCGCGGCGGTGGCGTGGACGAGCGCCCGCGCCGCCGCGATGTCGATCTCGTTGTCGGCGACGAGCCCCTGGGCCAGTCCGTGCTCGGCGATCGGGACACCGAACGCGTGCCGTTCGGTGATGTAGGTCGCCGACAGGGTGTGCGCGCGGTTCGCCAGGCCCAGCCAGTTCATGCAGAACGTCAGCCGGGACGGGGCGAGCCGGGCACTGGCGTACTCCAGGCCGAGACCGACCTCGCCGAGCACGGTGGAGCCCGGGACCCGGCAGTCGTCGAACACGACCTCGCAGTGCCCGCCCGGGGCACTGGAGAAGTCCAGGGTCGGCATCCGGCGCACCACCCGCATGCCCGGGTTGTCACCGTCCACCAGGAACATCGTCGGGCCGACGTCGGTGCGGGCCACCGCGATCGTGAACCCCGCGCCGTCCGCGCCGGTGGTCAGGTGCTTCGCGCCGCTGATCGACCAGTCGCCGCCCACCCGGGTGGCGGTGGTGCGCAGCATGCCGGGGTCGGAGCCGGTGCCCGGCGCGGGCTCGGTCATCGCGATCGCCGAGCGGATCTCGCCGCTGGCCAGCGGGGCGAGATAGCGCTCCCGCTGCTCGGTGGTGCACGCGTCGTCGAGCAGGTGGATGTTGCCGTCGTCGGGCGCCCAGCAGTGCAGCGCCAGCGGTCCGACGAGGCTCTCGCCGGCGGCGCCGAGCACGTGGGCCTGCCCGCGGAAGTCGAGCCCGAGCCCGCCGTACTCGACCGGGGAGAGCGGCCCGAACACGCCGGCGGCGCGGGCGGCGGCGTTCAGCTCCAGGCGCAGCTCGTCGGTCACCGGCCGCCGGTCGACGATGATCTCCCGCTCGACGGGGATCACCGTCTCCCGCACGAACCGCGCCGTGCGCGCCGCCACCTCCAGCGCGGTGCCGCCGGCCGGGGCGGGTGGGGTCGGCAGGTGCGCCTCGCCCGGTTCGAGGAGGGTCTCGCTCACGGGTGTGCTCCCAAGGTCCGTCGGCGCGCCGTGTCCATGGGCTTCACCGAAGTCATTCCGGTGCGGCCGCGGCGGTCCCGGCGCACGGTGAAATTGCGCGGTGTGCCGAGCCATTGTTGCGACCACCCGACGTGTCGGTCGCCGGCCATCGGTGTTTTCGATGGGGTGATTGCCGTTGGATTGATCGAGGTTGTGAACGCGGGTGGCATGAGACGGTTTGCGAGTGACTTCCGCATCTCGCTGGACGGTCCTGCGGGTGGACGAGGCGACTCTGGCCGCTGAGGACGTGCTGGTCATCGCGCTGACGGACCCGCGGGGAGAAGCACTTGAGCGGTGGGAACCCGGCGCCCACATCGATATTCGACTGCCCGACGGAGAGATCCGTCAGTACTCCTTGTGCGGGGACCCGGACGATCTGGGTTCCTGGCGAATCGCGGTACTTCGCGAGGAAAACGGGCGAGGCGGGTCCCGGTACATCCATGAACGGGTCGTAGCCGGCACGGAAATAGCCGTCGGCCAGCCGAGAAACAATTTTCCGCTGGTTGACGGGGCTTCCTACCGGCTGCTGGCCGGCGGCATCGGCCTCACCCCGTTCCTGCCGATGATCCGCGAGCTCGCCCGCCGCGGTGCCGACTGGCGGCTCTACTACGGCGGTCGGGCCCGGGCGCGGATGGCCTTCCTGCCGGAACTCGCCGACCATCCGGACCGGGTCCACATCCTGCCCGAGGACACCCACGGGCTGCTGCCCGTGGCGCAGGTCGTCGACGAACTCGACACGGAATCCCGGCTGTACTGCTGCGGCCCCGAGGGCCTGCTCGACGCCGCCGAGAAGGCGTTCGCCGCCCGCGGCGTCGGCAGCCTGCACCTCGAGCGCTTCCGCCCCCGACCGCAGGACGAGGACGCCGAGCAGCGCGCCTTCGAGGTGCTGCTCGCCGGCTCCGGCCGACTCGTCAAGGTCAGGGCGGGGCAGTCCCTGCTCGACGCGCTCGACCGCGCCGGGCTCGACGTGCCGTCCTCCTGCCGGGAGGGCACCTGCGCGAGCTGCGAGACGCCCGTGCTCGCCGGCGAGGTCGACCACCGGGACTCGGTGCTCACCGACGACGAACGGGCCAGCAACGCCACGATGATGATCTGTGTGTCGCGGGCGCGCTCGGAGCGGCTGACCCTTGACCTCTGACCCCCGGCCAGGCGCCGCCTCCGCCCGCCCGTCCGCGTCCAGGCCCGCGTCCGCCGACACACCGATCTCCGCGCTCGGACCGGTGTCCGGGGACGCGGGGCACGCCGTCGTGCTCGGCGCGGGTGTCGCCGGCCTGCTCGCCGCCCGCGTCCTGACCGAGACGTTCGCCCAGGTCACCATCATCGACCGCGACGATCTGCCCGGCCTTTCCGCCGCCACCGGCCTTTCCGCCGCCACCGGCTCGCACGGCTCCACCGGCCCGCTGGGCTCCGCCGGCCGCGACGCCGACGGTTTCGCCGGCCTGACCGACCCGGCCGCGAGCGGGTTCGGCGATCGCCGTGGCGTGCCGCAGGCCCGCCATCTGCATGCGCTGATGGACCGGGGGCGGCAGATCGTCGAGGAGCTGCACCCCGGCATCGTCGACGAACTGGTCGCCGCCGGCGCGCCGACCAGCGAGGTACTCGTCGGCGGCCGCTACTACATGTACGGCCGGCGCCTCCATCCGACGTCGACCGGGCTGACCTCCGTGCTCGCGAGCCGTCCGCTGCTCGAACGCGTCCTGCTGGCGCGCACCTCCTGGCTGCCCGGTGTGCGCGTGCTCCCGCGCACCGCGGTCGCGGGCCTCGCCACCGTCGGCTCGGGCCCGTCCGTCCGCGTCGCCGGCGTGCGCCTGCGCGGCGGCCGGGACGGCTCCGACGACACCACCGTGCTGCCCGCCGAGCTCGTCGTCGACGCCAGCGGACGCAACTCCCGCAGCCAGGACTGGCTCGTCGCCGCCGGCCAGCAGCTTGCGCCCAGCTCGCGGGTCACCGTCGACCTCGGCTACTCGTCCCGGCTCTACGAGCGCCGCCCCGAGCACCTCGACGGCGAGAACAGCGTCATCGTCGCCACCGCGCCGGGACTGGTCGGCGCCGGCGTGGCCCGCACCGAGGACTCGCGCTGGATCGTGACGCTCGCCGGCCTGCTCGGCCAGCACCCGCCGACCGATGACGCCGGCTTCCTCGAGTTCGCCCACGCGCTGCCCGTCCCGGACGTCCACGACCTCATCAGCACGGCCAAGCCGCTCACCGACGCCGTCCCGTTCCGGTTCCGGGAGTCGGTGCGGCGTCACTTCGAGGCGCTGCGCCAGCCGCCGGAGGGCCTCGTCGTCCTCGGTGACGCGCTGTGCAGCTTCAACCCGCTCTACGCCCAGGGCATGACAGTGGCCGCCCAGCAGGCGCTGGTGCTGCGCGCGTCCCTCGCGGACGGCCTGCCCGGGCTCCCGCGCCGCTTCTACCAGGCGGTCGCGCCCGTCGTGGACGTCGCCTGGGACATGGCGACCTCCGCCGACCTGCGCTACTCGCAGGTGGTCGGCCGTCGCCGACTGCGGGGACGCATCACCGGGGGATACGCGGCCCGGGCTCAGCAGCGCGCGCACGGCGACCCCGTGGTCGCCCGCGCCCTGATGCGGGTGGTGAACCTTGTCGATCCACCCACCGCACTGCTGCGTCCGGCGCTGGCCGCGCGGGTGCTCACCCCCGGCAACCGCGGCGGCTGAACCGTCCCGGGCATCGCGCACCGCGGCCCGGGACGCACCACGACCATCGTCGAGGAGGAGACCTCATGGTCACCGTCCACCCCAATCCGTCCGCGGCCACCCACCCG
>NZ_FZMO01000080.1 GCF_900197875.1 Frankia canadensis
CCACCACGACGGGAAGGACCCCCGGGTCATGGTCGAACTGAAGACGGCCGCCGCGCTGTTCGCGGCGGCCGGCGCCGGCGCCGTCGTCCAGGCCACCCGCGGGAGCCCCCGCCAGCGACCCGAGCAGCGGCTCGGACCTTTTGTTGCGGGATGTTGGCGCCGGCGTCCACCAGTCCGCATCCGAATCCGACATTGAATCCGACGCGGCCGCCGCGAAATCACCGCCTAAAGGCGCGGCCGTGGGCTCCCACCACGCATCAGCGGCGTCGTCCTGCCAGACGTACAGGCTCGACGCGGTGAGCCCGCCGCCAAACCCGGACCGGTACCCGTCCACAGGTACGGCCGGAGCCACCTCAACTCCGTCGACGATCCCGCACATCGCCACCGGCACCTCAGGCCCGAACGGCTCCCCGTCCAACACCAGCCCGAACTCGCCGGACGCCCCGAACTGCCGAAATCCCAGCTCCCGCACGGCCGCGTCCGCCCCGACCTCCACCGGCCAGTCCCGCGTACCGCCACCCACGGCGACCACCCGCGCCCTGACCATCACCGCATGACCGCCCCTGACTGATCCACTTCCACGCGTCAAACGCGATCAGATCCTCGATGGCCCGCCGAAACCATGCCCAGAATTTCACGTCGCCCCATTGCGGTGCCAGAGCTTGCCGCGGGGGATCTACCGTCCCGATTTATTCTGCCGCCGGACATCAACCGTGACTGACCGCCGAAACGGCTATTCACCCCATTCGATAAAATCTTCAACTGCCTGCCGAAACCAGGCGTTGAAGCTGGCGAACTCGTTTTCGCGATGATATCCAGGGCTGGCGAAGTCGTGTACGACAGTGATACCACCGGAGTCCAGATCCCAGCAGGCGACGTCATCGTTGTCCTGCCGTTCCGCAAACGGAACAAAGCAATCATCGGGGTAGCGGCTACGCAGGCCGATGTGTCGACGGAAAAGTGCCTCCCCGTCCATGATCCACCAGGGTTCGATGTTGGTCAGACCAAGTTCCACCACACGGAGAAACTCCGGCGGATAGGTGAAGCCCCGAGGAAGATCAACAACAGATATAAGGTTACTCATCCCACCCTCCGTTCCAGCCAGTTATGGACGATCCCATTGGATACGCCCGGCGATATCCCGCTTTCTGCCCCCGCAGGCGATTCTCCACCGCCTCCCCCCATGTCTCGGGCGCGATCTTCTTCGCGTTTTGAAACCGGCCGGCGGCATCAGATGGTATCGGATCATTGTACCGGTGGATGTTTGCCTGGATCCGGGTGTCCGTCATCTTTGCCGCAAGCACCCGCCGGTTGTCGACGCTCGTCAGCCCGCCGTCAGGCATCCGCACCACGTCGATCCGGTCGCCAGCCCAGCCATTCTCCCGCATGCTGGCCACGTATTGCGGGACTCGCTTGCCAACCGACCCCTGGCTGAACCGCACGTCGGCCGGCTTGAGAGTCGGCCGGAACAGCATGCGACTACCCGCACCACCCAGCCCACCGGTCGCCGTGCCGAACGCGAGCTCGCCGAGATCAAGATGCCCGGGGTGGGTGATCTGCTGTGCGGCGGCATCCCCGGCAGCCCCGGAGATCGCGCCCGATCCCGCCGCGACCAGATATCCCTCCCCTGTGACAAGTCTTCCCGTGGCGGCGCCGGCGCTGCCGCCGACAGCCCCGGCGATACCGGAAAGAGCGACGGCCCTGGGATCGAAGTTGCCAGTGACAAGACCGAGGCCAGCGGAAGTACCAGCACCGATAAGGATTCCGGCGCCGACCGCTTGGCCGCCGGGCACGAACATGAGGCCGACCCCGACGCCTATGACAGCGGCGGCGCCGAGGCTTCCCCACGGGTCTTTCTGGATGTTGTGCCAGGCCTTGCCGAACATGTTCCTGTGGGACTGCGCCCGATAATCTTCGTAGGCGCCGTCGCTCAGAGGGCGCATCCCAGTCGGGTCGAGCATGTCGATCGGGTTGTTCCACGCCTCGTGAAACGGGTTCGCCGCGCCTGGCATACCGGGCACGTGCTCAAGCGGGTCCGGAGACAGGAAGGAACGCGTCTGTGGGTCGAGGACGCGTGCGCGCTGCCAGAGCAGGCCGTCGACGGCAAGTTCCCCGCGGTAACCGAGACCGACCAGGGCCTCGGGTGGGCCGGAAACCCCCGAGGCCCCGAAAGTCCCAGAAGTCCCTCGTGGACCGGCCGACCCGCGAGCGGCCTGCACAGCATCGCCTGTGGGGAACGGCTGCCCCCACGGGTCATGGCTGCTGAGCGAACCCTGCCAGTCGGTGTCGTGCCAGCGCCCGGTCCCGCCACCGTCCCTCGGTCGCTCCGCCCGGGCGCCCGGCGGCACGGAGCTGATCACGCCGATGGCTGACTCGGCGCGGACGTAGGTCGTGCCGCCGACACCTTGGACCTGCCCCGGCCAGGTCACCGGGTCCCAGCGGACTGGAGCGTTGCCGATATGCAGCAGCTCGCCGAGGGCGTCGGTGACCAGGCGGGTCGTCCGCTCCTGCGACGCACTCGACGCACTGCTGTCGGCGCCCGGCGGGGTGTGGCTGACCTCGGCGAGTCGGCCCAGGTCATTCCAACCGTACCGGGTCACCCCCGACGGGCCATCCTCCGCCACCCGCCGGCCGCCCGCGTCGTGCCGGTAGCGGGTTACTCCGGCTGCTCCAGCGGTCCCGAGACGGCGTTCGACCAGCTGGCCGGCGGCGTCGTAGGAGGAGCGGATGACGCCTGCCGGATCGCCGCGGTCCTCGGCGACTAGCCGTCCGCCCAGATCCCAGGTCAGAGTCTGGGTCCCCCATGGCCCCTCGGCGGTGATCAGCTGGCCGGCCGCGTCGTAGCCGAAGCGCATCTCACGGCCGCCATCGACGACCCGCGTCACCCGACCCGCGGCGTCCCGTTCCACAGTTCGGCCCGGAACGGTGATCCGTCCGTCGGCGTCCCGGTCGATCCGTCGCACGCCGAGCGCCGGATGTTCGACGGAGCGCAGGTAGCCGTCGTCGTCGTAGGCGTGGCGGACCGGCGGCGCGCCCGGCTGGCCCAGCCGGATGCACTGGTCGTCCGCGTCGTACTCCCATTCGAGCCGACCGGCCGCGGTGGTGCGGGCGAGCAACCGACCGGCCGCGTCGTAGTCCAGGGAGACGGTGCGATCGGGTCCCGTCGCACCGGCTGGCGCTGTGGCCCTGACCAGGCGGCCGGCGGTGTCATGCTCGAAGCGGACCCGGGGCTCGGCATCGTCGAGCAGGCCTTCGCCCACCAGGCGGCCGGCCGCGTCCCACCACCACCGTCGGCCGAGGCCGTCCGCCCCGCGCCAGCTCCTGATCGCGCCGTCACTCGCCCGGGTGACGGTCGTGGTCCGGCCGAGGGAGTCGGTGGTGGCGATCTGGCGGCCGACCTCGTCGTGGCGCAGTTCGTGGCGGCCGCCGAGGGGGTCGGTCCAGGCGGTGAGCTGGCCGCGGGCGTTGTGTTCGTAGCGGGTGACGGCGCCGAGGGGGTCGGTGGCGCTGGTCAGGGCGCCGCGGGCGTCGTAGGTGTAATGGCGGGAGGCGCCGGTGCCGTCGGTGACTGTGACGGGCAGGCCGAGTGGGTTGTGGTCGATGGTCGTGCGGCCTTCGCCGGGGCGGGTCACGGCGATGACGCGGCCGTGGGCGTCGTACTCCCAGGTCGTCTCGCGGCCGGCGGGGGTGACGAGCGCGATCAGCCGGCCCGCCGCGTCACGGCGGTAGAGGGTGCGCGCCCCGGACGGGGAGGTGGTCAGCACCCAGCGGCCGGCACGGTCGTAGCCGTAGGTCTCGCGGCGGCCGAGTGGGGTGGTGACGGCGGCAAGGCGTCCGCCGGGTGTCCATTCGAGGGTGCGTCGGCCGCCCAGCGGGTCGGTGACGGCCACCACCCGTCCGCGCGGGTCGTGCTCGTAGCGGGTGACGGCGCCGGCGGGGTCCGTTTCGGCGATGACGGCGCCGGCCGGGTCGTACGCGCACTGCCACACCCGCCCGTCGGGGCTGGTCCGGCGCACCACCCGGCCGGCCTCGTCGTACTCGACCCGCCACTCGTGGCCCTCGGCGTCGGTCTCGACGGTCGGGCGGCCATCCGGGTCGTAGCCGCGGCGGAACGTCGCACCAGCGGGGTCGCTCAGGGCGACCAGACGGCCGAGGCCGTCGTGGTCGAAGTGGAACTTCTGGCCGTCGGGGGCGACGATCAGCGCGGTGTTGCCGAACAGGTCGTACTCGAACCCGAGCGTCGAGCCCAACGGATCGGTGACCTGCTCGACCCGCCCGTGCGGGCCATACACCGAACCCCACCGCCCGCCGGCGGGGTCGACGTAGCCGTCGGGACGGCCGGCGGAGGTGTAGTGGAACTCGCTGCCTGCCCCGTCCGGGCCATGCTCGCGCACCACCCGCCCGGCGTCGTCGCACTCCCACTCCCGGGTCTGGCCCGCCGGTCCGATGATCGCGGTAAGTCGGCCGGCCGCGTCGTAGCGCAGCCTGGTCCGTCCGCCGCCGGCGATCCGCCTGTCGATGAGCTGGCCGTCGTCGTCCCAGCGGAACCTGGTCGTGACGCCGTCCGGATCGACGACGCAGGTCGGCAGGTCGTCGTCGTTGACGGTGATCCGGGTCAGCGCGCCCGCCGCGTCGACGATCTCCACCGGGGTGTGGGCCTCGCCGGCGTAGATCCATCGGGTGAGGTGGCCGCGCGGGTCGGTGTAGCTGGTCAGACGGCCGAGGGTGTCCCAGGTCCAGCGCTCGGTGATGCCGCACGGGCCGGCGCGGTGGACGAGGTTCCCCTCGTCGTCGTAGTCCATCGTCCAGCGGGCGCCGGATCGTTCCTCGATGCCGCGCAGCCGCCCGGCGTCGTCGAACACCCGGTGGAAAAGGCGGTCCGCGTCGTCCACCAGGCAGATGACCCGGCCGGCGGAGTCGTGGCGGTACTCGTTGATGGCCCCGCCCGCCGCGTCGGTGACCAGGGTGCGGTGGCCCTCGCGGTAGGAGAACTCGACGAGACGGCCCTCGGGGGTGACCTGGGTCAGGACCCGGCCGGCCTCGTCGTAGGTGTTACGCGCCAGCACCACGCCATCGGCGTCCACGACTTCCGCCAGCGGGCCGGTGCCCTCCTCGGCGGCGTGGCGGTAGCGGCGGGCGACCTGCGGACCGCCGTCGACGGCGACCAGCTGGGCGTACTCGTCGTAGGTGTAGTGCACCTGCCGGCCGTCGCTGGCCCGCACCGTCGTGATCAGGGCGCGCGCGTCGTCCCAGACGAGCTCGAGGAACCGGCCCGAGCGGGGATGCGACAGCCGGACAAGTCGGGTGCCGGACCAGGTGAGCAGCAGCTCCGACCGGTCGACAAGCACCCGCACCGGCTGGCCCGCCGCGTCGTACCACCAGGTCTCCGCGGCGCCGCGGGTGAGACGGAAGCCAGCACCGTCCGCCTGCAGGACTGCGCCGGGCAGCGGCAGGCGGGTCGGCGCCTGCGCGGTGGGTCGCGCCAGCAGGGAGCGCGCGCCGTCCGGGCCGCGCCACTCGATCCGCTCGTCGCCGGCACCGAGGTCCAGCGCGGTGTCAGCCCAGCTCGACCAGCCCCGTCCGTGCGCGCCGAGACAGTCGTGCGCGCGGGAGTTGTAGGTTCGCCGCCAACTGGCCGGCTCTGCCCGGCCGGGCAGCGGAAGGTCGAGCTCCTCCTCGACGAAGTTGCCGTTCGCCGTGCACACCGGGTCGTCCGCGAAGCCGCTGTCCGGCGGGTGGCCGAGGAAGTGTGGAGCATCGAGAGTCAGGGAGGTCGTGGCCAGCGGGCCGATGCCTGCCGCTTTCAGTCCGGCAGCGATGCGGCTGTCGTCGACCGTGACCGTGCCGGGGGCCGTGCCCGCCGAACCCCGGTCGGCGGCGAGGAACGCGTCCTTCACCGTGCCGACGAAACGGTCCTGCTCCTCGGCGTCCGTCAGATGTGTACTTAGTTTCGCCCACAGGTCCGGATAGGAAAGGGTGTACTGGGCGCCGAACAGAGGGACCACCGCGTTGTAGTAGGCCTGTACAGCGGTGGCCGCCGTCGACAGGGCCGTGCGGGCCGCGGTGGCGTCCGTGACGTATGTGCCCAGGTCCTCGGGGTCCGCGGAGCTGGTGGCCACGATGGTTTACCCCTCTCCCCAGCCCTCGCGGGCCCAGTCCTGCTCCCGCTGGCGGCCGAGACCCCCTTGCTCCGAATATTGTTCGACGATCGTCCGCGCCCATCGCGTCGCCGGGACCCCTACAATGCACCGGACGGTGCGTTGATTCCCGGGGAAGGCGCAGGATGGGTGTTCACGGCGGCCAGCATGTGGTCTTCGACTTCGATGGTGCGCTTGAGGTGGCCAGACAGCTGTGGGGTCTGGCGGAAAACGTCGACACCTTCCGCGGAAAGCGCGACGCGGCGGCGACCACGGCCCTGCGCCACTGGCAGGGCCGTTATGCCACGGAGTTCCGCGGCAGCGTGACCGCCGAACAGGGAAGTGACACGAGTCTCAGCGCCGCGATGCGGGCGGACGCCCGTAACCTGGCCACCCTGTGGAGCCAGGCGATGACGGAGGAGGCGAGAGTCCGATACGCCGACCATGTCACCGAGAAAAAGCAGCACCGAAGCTTCTTTCATCGCGTCGAGGACACGATCCTGGGTTCCCACGAGGACTACGGCCCCGAGCCCGGGCCTTTCGCCGTGCCACAGCCGCCCACCTTCACGGCGACAGGCTGCCTCCCGGTCTACACCTAGGAACCCCAAACGCTCCCTGAGCCCGCCGACCCAGGGCCCTGTAGCCCCGTAGCTCCCGCAGCCCGGCGGCCTCATGGTCCCGAGCCGCCGCCGGGCGCGTCGCTCAGCTGCCGCCTGCGGTCATGATGTCGGTGTTGATCTGGCTGACCTTCTGCTGCAGCAGGCCGAGCTGGGTGACCGCATTGTCGAGCGCCGTCTTGGTCTGCGGCCAGATATCGGTACGGAACTGCACCGCGAGGCCGCCGTCCCAGTTGTTCGGGTCGCTCAGCAGCTGGCCCTCGTGTTCCAGATTCTTGATCTCCTGGCTGAGCCCGGAGTTGATGATCTGCTGCATACGCCCGATCGCGTCACGCGCCGTGTCAGTCGAAACAACCCGAGTCATCGATCCTGATCCCCCTGGGAGTCGATTCAGCCGCCAGCGCCATCATAGACACGCCATCCGATCGGATGGCACGGCCCGGTCTGGCCGCGGGCGGACCGGATGACCTCCAATGCCCTCCCGAAGGCTCATCCAGATCGATCGGTGGACGCACTCGCCGACACTCCACTACAGTTCTTCGCAATGGGATTGATCGCTCCCCTCCTTGGCTGTTGCGGACCAGCTCCGACCTGCGCGAATGAGTGGGCGCGCGTACTTCCGGCGGCCGTCCTTCGCGCGGCCGAGATGGCCTGTGATGTTTTTCCTGAGCTCGGCGGTCGCGGCAGTTCCCGCGTTCTCCCCCATTCAGGTGAAGCCGGCGCCCGCCGTTCCGCCGGAGACAGTGGTGAGTGGTGTGCGTAGCTGGCCCGATGACGGGCGGTTCGAGGCGGCGGTCGCCCGTGGCTCGTACCAGCATCCGCGACTGAGCGGCATCACCTTTGATCTCGAGAGTTCGGTCGTGTCAGGCCGGCCGGGCACGGAGCAGGCCGGGTCCGGGCCGCTGCTGCACGCGCTCGGTGCGTCGGCGGTCGTCTTCTTCGGTCGCCGCGGCCCGCGGGGCGTCGCGCTGCGCTGCCCTACCCGCGACCTGGGCATCGGAGCCGCCCGCCGCTACGAGAAGCTGGCTGCCCGCCGGGCCGCCTCCGCGCCGCTGGCCCTGGCCGTCGCCGAGGCGGAGTGGATCGACGAGGGCGTCGAGATCGACGGCACCTGGTGGCCGGTGATCGTCATGGAACGGGTGGAAGGCCGGTCGCTGGCCGGCGAGGTGGAACAGGTGCTCGGGAAGAATCCGGCCGGGCTGCGCGGACTGGCCCGGGACTGGGCCGGATTCGTCGCCGTGCTCGGCGCGGCCGACGTGGCGCACGGCGACCTGCAGCAGAACAACATCTTCGTCACCGGGGACGGCCGGCTGAAGGCGGTCGACCTGGACGGCGTCTGGCTGCCGGCCGTCGCCCACCTGCCGCCGGACGAGACCGGCCACCGGCACTACCAGCATCCTCGGCGCCAGCGCGGCGACTGGGGCCGGACAGTCGACACGTTCTCCGCCCTCGTCATCTACCTCTCCCTGGTCGCGCTCGCCGCCGACCCGGACCTGTGGGAGCGGTACCACAACGGCGAGAACCTGGTCTTCACCGACGAAGATCTCGCCCATCCGGATCGGACCCCGTTGTGGGACCGCCTCAGCAGCAGCCCCGACCCGGCGGTCCGCCAACTCGTGCCGCTGCTGCGGGAGCTGTGCCACGGCCCGGCCGACTCCGGCCAGGATCTGGCCAGCCTGCTGGACCGGCATCGTCACGCCCGGACGGAGGGGCTCGTGCGGCCGGCCTCGCTCACCCGGACCACCGAGCACGACGACGTGAACCACTGGTGGGTCGATCCCGAGGCGCCCCGGCCGGACCCCGATGCCGTCTGGTTCGCGCCCAGCGAGACGGACGGCGCCACCACCCTGCACGAGTACGGCAGGACCGCCGCGGACAGCCGGACAGACGAGGACGGCGGGACGGTCGACGGCGGCGGCGCCTCGTCGAACATGCCGCGCGTGCTTGTCCTCGCGGCCGCGGTGTTCGTCGTGGTCTTCATCGGGGCCCTCGTCGGGTTCCTGACGGTGCTGGGCCCGTGAGGGCCGTCCGGTGACCTTCCACGACCCCGAGGACGGCCCTGTGCACACCTCGCCACCCCCGGTACCTCCGTCCCAGCGTTGGCCAGCCCTCGCCGGGTGGACGCGCCCGCGCAGGGCCCTCGCCGCGGTCGTCGCCGGGGTCGGTCTGGCCGTCGCGGTGATCGGACTGCTGACCGGCGGGCACTCGGCGCCCGCGGCGCACGCGCTCGGCTGGCTCGCGCTGTACGTCCTGGGCGTCGTCCTGATCCCACTGACCCGCCTCGTCCTCACCATCGCCGACGCCGCCTCGCCGCCCTCCGACCCCGCCTCGCCGCCCTCCGGCGCCACCCCGCCGCAGCGGCAGCGGCAACGCCAGACCGGTCAGGCGAGCCCGCCCGGCCAGCCGGCCATCCACCGGACGTCCACCGTCGCCGAAGCGCCCACCTCGCCCACCTCGCCCACCGCGTCCACCGCGTCCACCGCGCCCGCTGACCGGGAGCGAGAGCACGTGCGACCCGACCGCACGACCAGTGATCCGGGTGACGGGAACATCCGGGAGCAGCCGTGGCTCCCTCAGCGCGAGGACGACGCCGCGACAGGGACCGCCGGACCACCCCGGCCGCGGCCGTCTGCCCCGCCGGATCGTGGCTGGCGGCTGCTGGACGACCCGATCTGTCCGCGCTGCGGCACCGACCAGGCGATCATCGCCGACTACTACTGCGACCACTGCGACCACGAGTGGACGATCGAGCCCGGCGAACCCTGGCCCGACCTCGTGATCGATCCCGACAGCACCGTCCCGCCTGTCGCGTCACGTCCCTAGGAGATCCGGTCCGTGCCTTACTCCCAGTCGATCGACCGGTCCACCCCGGGTTGCGTGATCTTCCTGTTGGACCAGTCCGACTCGATGAACCTGCCTGTCGGGGGCCACTCCAACCTGTCCCGCGCCGAGCTGCTGGCCGACATCGTCAACGACACCATCGCGATGATCCTGCGGCGGTGCCGGAAGGTACACACCGAGCCGACTCCGCGGGCCTACTACGACCTGGCCGTCCTCGGCTACTGCGGGAAGGAGGTGCGCTCGCTGCTCGGCGGCCCACTGGCCGGCCAGTGGCTGGCGTCGATCCCCGAGCTGTTCGGGTCGGTGCTGCGCCACGAGGAACGGGACGGACGGTCCAGACCCGTCTGGGTGGAACCCTTCGCGTCCGGTCAGACCCCGATGTGCCAGGCCCTCAACCAGGCCGGAAGGCTCGCCAACGGCTGGGTCTCGGGACATCAGCGGTCCCACCCGCCGATCATCATCAACATCACGGACGGGATGGCGACGGACGGCGACGGCGATGAGGTGCGCACCTGGGCCGACCGGCTGCGCTCGCTGCACACCCGGGACGGAAGCCTCCTGCTGTTCAACGTGAGCCTCTCCGACGGCCTGTCCGCCCCGGTGCGCTTCCCGGCCAGCCCCGCGGCGCTGCCCGCGGACGACGACTTCACCCGCCTGCTGTTCGACACCTCCAGCGAGATACCGGTGGAGATGCGCAAGCGGGCGGAGTACAACTCCAACGTCAGCCTGTCCGCCGGCTCCCGCGGCTTCGTCGCGAACGCGGCCCCCGACGACCTGGTGCTGGCCCTGCGGGTCGGCACCAGCCTGACCGACGACCGCCGGTGACCGCCGACGACGCGCCGGGCCGGGCCCAGCCCCAGACACCGCCGCGGTGCAGCGCGCGGGTCCTGCGGCTGCCGAAGAACCCGATCGACCCGATCGAGGACGGCGCGGCCCTGAGCGAGCGCACCGGCCGTTTCGCCGTCGCCGATGGCGCCTCCGCCGGCCGCGACGTCCACCTCTGGGCACAGGCACTCGTCCGCGCCTACATCCGCGAACCGCCCCCGGGCCAGGCCAGCGACGCCGACCTACGGGACTGGTTCCTCGCCGTGGCCACACAGCACGCGGCAACCCTGCCCGCGGCGGTCGGGCCCAGCTGGCTAGACGAGGGTCCCGGCGCGGTGACCAGCGCCTATGCCACCTTCCTCGGCCTTCAGCTGGTGTTCGACGAGCATGGCGACGCGCAGGGCGGCGCGAGCTGGCAGGCGATCGCCGTCGGCGACTGCTGCCTGCTGAAGGTCGCGTCCGCCGGCGAGGTCACGTCCTTCCCGCTGACCGACCCGGATCAGTTCTCCGACACCCCGAGCCTGCTCCCCGGCCAGCCCGACCTGCTCGCCGCCGCCATGGACGCCACGACGGTGCAACGGTCGTCGGGCCCGCTCGCCGCGGGAGACACCCTGCTGCTCGCCACGGACGCCGTCGCCCGCTGGCTGCTGACCCTGGCCCGCGAACCCGACGGGTTACGTCAGGTCATCCGCACCCCACGCGACGACCTGCGCACCCACCTCGCCGCCCAGCGCACCGTCGGCGCCGTCGACAAGGACGACCTCACCCTCCTCACCATCCGCCTCCACCCGGCGCCGGCTCCGCCTCAGCCCCCTTGCTCTCTCGCGAGAACCTTTCCATCACGGTCGTAGGCCAGAATCAGTGGAAGATGCTCCTGGCGCCACCTTGCCATCAGCGCCTGATCTTCTCGCCTGAACTGCCCGAAGCCCTCGTCACCCGGCTTCGGGCCAGGCTCGGCGCCATCGATCTGCACGGATCTCAGGACGAAACGTCCGTTCTGGATGGGAACCTCGGTGACCTCTCCGGAGGGTGAGGTCACCGTGAGCCGGGCGACCCGCGCGGACACCACTCCGGCGGCGACGTGGTCAGTACGGACGGTGTCAAGGTCGCGGTCTGGGCTGACGGGAACAGCGCCTCCGATCTCGTGACTGCCGCGGTCGACGAACTGGAGATCGGACGTGGACCCGTCCCCAAGCCCGGTCGAACGCTCCGACGGCGCGCTGAACGAGAAGGTGTAAGCATCGTCGATCTTGAGCCGGCCGGAGGTGTCGGCCGGCACGTCACAGTCGCTGAACCCCAGTCCGTTCGTGAAGATGACGGTCGCTCCGTACCTGTCCCGGACCGCCGCCCACACCGTGAGGCCCAACGGCCGCACCCGCGCCGGGTCAGCCGGCCCCTCGGCCGACTGCGCGCATTCGAGATCCAGTCGGGACGACTCCGCCGGAGTGAAGGTGATCGGATGCAGTCGCTCAGCCGGCGGGCTCGGCCTGATCACAGCCGGAGTGACAACCGCGTCCTGCGACGCGCTGGTCAGCGTCAGACCGGTCGCGATACTCGCCGCGACCACGGCCAGCGTCACCGCGGGGACGGCCCGGCGCGCAAACCGCCGCCGGCGCTCACCGGGCACCCGCGCCCGCACGCCGGCCCACAGATCCTCCGGCGGCTGCACGGTGATCGCCGCCGCACGGCCACGAAGACCCGCCGCCAGCTCATCGTCTGTGATCACGCCAGTCCCCTCCTGATCTCGTCCCTTTCGACCTCCGGCTCCTGCGCAGACCGGCAGCCGAGCGGCACCGCGTGATCGATCTCCGACGCGGCCTGTCCCCCCACCTCAACGGGACGCACGCCCGCCTCCAGCCGCAGCAACGGATCGGCCCGCAGCCTCGCCAGACCGCGGGACGCATGGGTCTTCACCGAGCCGACCGAACAGCCCACGATCTGCGCGACCCGCGCCTCCGGCAGGTCCTCGCAGTAGCGCAGCACCACGACCGCCCGCTGCCGACGCGGCAGCAGCGCCAGCGCCGCGGCGAGGCCCGCTCGGTCCTCCACTGCCGCGAATCCACGTCCGCTGGCCGCGGCGGGCTGCTCCGGTACGGAAGGCACCAACGTCTCGCTGACCCGGCGCCCGCGGAAGCGCCGACGATGCGCGTTGACGAGAATGCGCCGCACGTAGGCGTCCGGGGAGTCGCACACGCGGACCCGCCGCCAGGCGACAAAGGTGCGGGCCAACGCCGTCTGCGCCAGGTCCTCGGCCTCGGCCGCGTCCGCGGTCAGCAGGTAGGCGAGCCGCAGCAGACCGGGCAGCCGGTCGGCGAAGTAGGCCTGGAAATCCTCGTACCCCTCATCATCCATAAACCCTCCTCACCCCCCAGAGGCCGCCACGCAGGCCGAAGGTTGACAGCGACGGACCGCGAAGCCGCGGCAGAGCCAGTCATCGCGGAGTCCCACAGGCGGCGCTGTCCGCCCTGGCGGACGCCGGAAGCGGCGAGCGTGAACAGGGACGAGAGCTCCAACGCCTCCGCGACGTGCAGGACCGGACAGCGGCCGGGCCCAACGTGCTCGCCGTCTCGCACGTCCAGATCCTCGAACTCGACCATGCGCACGAAGCCGCGCGGGATGTTCGCCGCGGTCCCGACAATGTGCGTGCCGCTGGTCGTGGTGACCAGCCGGCCCCCGGGACGCAGGGCGGCCGGCCAGCTCGGCGGGATGAACGGCACAGATACCACGGAGACGATCCGGTCGTAGCGGCCGGGCATGGGCGGACACGGCATGCACCAGGTCCATCTCGGACCTATCAGACCCTCTTGACGACGATCGTGTCCGGCACCAGCCTCTCCAGGTCGCCGACGTCCGACGTGAAGACGGCGATCTGCCCCTTCTGCTGCCGCGCGATGACGGCGAGGACGGCGTCTATCGCGTGCTTGTGGCCGTGCAACGAGGCGTCGGCCAGGAGGCGACGCGCCTGGCGGGCCTCGTCCTTCCCGATGTCGACGACCTGGAGCCGGGACAGCACCCAGTCCCACCGCTGTTCGGTGGTTCTGCCGTCGTGCGCCTCGACCAGCGTCATCGGAGAGGTCACCACCTCGGCCTCCCCTCGCGCCGCGACGTCGAGCCGGGCGATCATCTTACGATCGCCGCGCACCGCGAGTGACAACGCTTCACAGTCCAGTACGAAGACGCGGAGGGGCCGCTGCCCGCGCCCGCCGGCCTGTTTCCTCACGCCGCCTCTCCGGCGTTGCTCGGCCCGGAGGCGCGGCGCCGCTCGTGTTCGGCGTCGAGTTCCGCCAGCTCGTCGAGTGCTGCCGCACGCTCGTGCTCGGTGACAGGGCCGTGCTCCTCCTGCAGCCAGTCGACCAGTTCGAGGAGCCGATCCCGGTCACGCTTGAAGCGCAGCGCATCGGCGACGTATGCCGACAGTCCCCGCTCTGCCGCCTCTACGCGAATCTCATCCAGGAGATCCTCAGGGATCGTCACCGTGACCTTCTTCGTCGCCATACAATCGACCATACTCCCCGTGCCATACTCCTTACCGGTCGACAGGTGCTCCGGTTCGCTGCCGCCGACTCTCTCGGGAAGGTGTTCGGCTACGGACGCCGATGCGGCGCTCAGCACGCTGGTGCAGACCGTCGCACTGTCGGAAGATCCCGCCATGCGCCCGTTGTCCGAGTCCTGGCTCGACCAGCGAGCTCGCGGTCAGGCCGCCTGGGGGCTGGCATACCTCACAAAGAAGCAACAACGACGGGGCGGCACGCCCGCAGCGGCGACCGGGCGGACGCGGCTGCGGGGCACGGAAGGTGAGGTCACCGTAAGCCGGGCGACCCGCGCGGATACCCGTCCGGCGGCCACGTGAACCGCGCGGACGGCCTCGGGGTCGTGGTCTGGGCTGAGAGGAACAGCGCCTCCGATCTCGCGGCTGCCGCGATGAACGATCTTGTATCCGGGGGATGAGCAGTACGACGGTTACGACCGTCGGCTACCGCCGAAAATGGTCGCTGAAGCTCTGCCGGAGCGGCGAAGGAGGCTGTAGTGCACCGTATTGGCGATCAGAGGCCTGACGACGAGCTGCCGGAAGGCGCTGGGGACAGCAATGGTGCAACCGGCCCGGCAGGAACACGACCTACGACGTAAGCCACCGGTCAAAGGAGGGGCGGTCGAACACGCCGGGTGGCGTGCCGCGGTTCTGTCCGCGAAGAGTCTCGGTATAGCCCCAGAGAGCGTTGGCGTCGACCAGCGGCTTCCTGCCGGCAAGCTTGAGAAGATGCCAGGTCGTCACGACGGGGATCTTGTTGTGCGCAGCGAGCCGAGCCGCTCCACGATCATCAGTAAGAAAAATCCCCTGCAGGTTTCGGCGAATCACAATCGCAAGCGTCTCCGCCTCACCGAGATGTGCCGCGCTGGGGTCCCCGGGTCTTGCTAGCCCGTCGCGAAGAACCCTCGCTTCCAGGTACTCCGCCGGGTGTCCATTCACGGGTGCGCAGGGGTAGCCCGCTGACCTTGGGGTTTGTGTTGC
>NZ_FZMO01000042.1 GCF_900197875.1 Frankia canadensis
CCAGCTCCTTCTTCCGTTCCTCCGCGTCGACGTACATCGACCGGAACTTGAACATCGTGAAATGGCTGCCGCCCCGCCCGACCCTGGTCTGCTTGAACAGCGCCGGCCCGCGGCTGGTCAGCCGCACGGCGATCCCCAGGCCCAGCAGCACGGGCGAGGCCAGCAGGATGACCACGCCGGCGACAAACCGGTCGAACACGCCCTTCATCACCCGGCGGGTGCCGGTCAGTTCCGGCTCCTCGATGTGCAGCAGCGGCAGCCCGGCCACCGGGCGGATCGAGATCCGCGGACCGGTGACGTCCGTCAGCGCCGAGGAGACCAGCACGTCGACGTCGCTGCCCTCGAGCGTCCACAGCACCCGGCGCAGGGTCTCGCCGTCCATCTGCGGGCAGATCGCGACGGTGGTGGCGTGGGTCGCGGTGATCGCGGTGTGCAGGGTCTCGAAGGTGCCCACGATCGGCACGCCGAGCAGGTCGAAGCCGCTGCGTTCTGGCCGGTCGTGGCTGTGGCGGCCGGGTGAGCGGTCCAGCACCACGCCGACGACGGCCCAGCCGGAGGTCGGGTCACGCTGGGCGAGCCGGACGAGGGTGGCGGCGGACTCGCCGGCGCCGACGACGAGCACCCGGTGCAGGCAGCGCCCAGCCCGGCGCATCCGGTGCAGGATGCCGCGCCCGACGACCCGGCCCGCCACCGACAGCAGCATCGCCGCCGGGAAGGCGATCAGCACGTAGCTTCGGGCGATCTCGGCCTTGGTCGCGTAGGACAGGATGGCAAGCGCGGCGGTGAGCCGGGCGGCGGCGTTGACGACGCGCCGGAACTCCTCCGAGCCGCCGCCGAGGAACCGGCTCTCGTACGCCCGGTTCAGCGACATCGCCAGCACCCAGGCCAGCGGCAGCAGCACCGTCATCAGGATGTACGGCTTGATCGACACCGGCTCGGTCTCGAAGTCGACGAGGTTGCCGAAGCGGACGAAGAACGCCAGCGCCGCGGCGAGCACGCAGGCCCCCGCGTCGAACAGGACCAGCAGCCGCACGTAGCGACGCTCCCAGGTCACCTGCGCGCGGTAGGCCACCGGGTCGTCGGCGCCCGCGCCCATCCGGGCGGCGCTGTGCCGGCCGCCCCCCCCGTTCCAGGGCGGCGGCGGGGCGGCGTGCCGGCCGTAGGGGCTGTCGCTCCCCCGTCCGGGCCCGGGCGGGTACGGCACGGGTGGTGCCTGGCCGCCGCGTGAGCGGGGCGCGAAGGTCGAGCCGCCGTCGCCGGTCGTCCTTCGGTTCCCCGAGATGATCTCGGTCACGCGCGACCCCCTGCCGGAGCGTGCGTGGCGAAGGGCCGCGGCGTCCCGGCGGCGCTGGTTGTCCGCCGTGTGATGCTGGCCCGCGTCACGAGGTTCGCCCGGACCGGGCGGGCCGGACGGTTGGTCCGTGCTGCGCCGGTGCGCGCGTGTCGATGGCTGTGGGGTACTGCGCTGATCGCCCGGCGCGCCGCGGTCGCCGCAACACAGTGAATCGCCGGGCGGGACCGGTTCCGCCGTGTCGAGCCGCGGCTCGTTCGGACGGCGTCGAGCTCAACTCTCGGTGACGCATCGACCGGACCTCCAGCGATCTTCCCCCGCCACTGACTGTGAGCCACCGTGGACGGCGGGCCGGCCGCTCGCGCGTCGTCCGGAACCCATTGGTGCACGCCACCAGACATCGGCGCGAACCCGACCGCCGGGTACCGGCGCGGCCGGCCCTCCATGGTCACGGGCCAACGTTACCGGCTCTCCCTAGCCGATCTACCAGCGGCCCGGCGGAGCGGGTACTCGGCGATACCGGGACCGCCGGCTGTTGCGGCGGCGTCAGTCATCCGTTTGTGGCGACTCAACGTAGCAGAGTCAGCGTCGATTTCTGGTAACCGGACGTAGCGCATTTCGCGCGTCTGATAGTGCCTGCTGATATGCCGGACAGACACCCGCCGACGACACGCTGCGTACACAATCGGCGCCCGACCTGCTACTGTGCGTCATGGCTCTTCGGCTCCGGTCGGACAGCCGTCGGCCGTCCGGCCCGTGTGGACGCCGATGGGGGACATCCGTGCGACCGGGTCCGCGTCACGAGCGCCGGTCGGCACGGATACGGAACGGTCGGCGCCTGCCGGACGGGTGGGGGCGCCCAGGCAGGCGCCGACTGCTGGCGTCAACGCCCGGGGTCAGGACCTCGGAGTCAGGGCCCCGGGGTCAGGGCCCCGGGGTCAGGGCCCCGGGGGTCAGGGCAGAGCGGCGACGATGTCGGCGACGGACTTGCGGGCACCCGAGTAGAACGGCGTCTCCAGCCTGGTGTGCCGGCGCGCCGCGCTCGCGCGCAGGTGGCGGATGCAGTCGACGATCCGGTGCAGCTCGTCGGCCTCGAAGGCGAGCAGCCACTCGTAGTCGCCCAGCCCGAACGAGGCCACAGTGTTGGCCCGCACGTCCTCGTACTCGCGACCCATGATGCCGTGCTCGGCGAGCATTCCGCGCCGCTCGTAATCCGGCAGCAGGTACCACTCCAGCGACCGGTTGAACGGGTAGACGCAGATGTACCCGCGCGGGTCCTCCCGGCGGACGAAGGCCGGGATGTGGTTGCGGTTGAACTCGGCCGGACGGTGCAGCCCGACCGCCGACCACACCGGCCGCAGGTGGCCACCGAGCGCCGTCTGGCGGAACCGCTGGTAGGTCTCCTGCAGCAGGTCCGGGTCGGGGCTGGTCCACCAGACCATCAGGTCGGCGTCGGCGCGGTAGCCCGAGATCTCGTAGACGCCGCGGGTGTAGACGTCCTTGGCCAGCGCGCCGTCGAGCAGCGCGTTCACCTCGTCGACCAGGGGGGTCCGATCCGCCGGCAGCGGGCGGTCGGCGGCAAAGACCGACCAGCCGGTGTAGAGCAGCTCGGCGTTGAGCTCGTTCGCGGATTTCGTGGACTCCGGCATACCCGTCTCCTTCTCGTCCGGCCGGCCCCGCGCGGGCCGGCCGGGACCTGTTCTCAGACTCCCGGGCCCACCGGATCCGGATCGGCGGCGCTGCCCTGGGCGGCCGGCCGGGCGGCGCGCAGCACCGACGCGGCGGCCGCCTCCCCCGATCGGATGCAGGCCGGGATGCCGACGCCGTCGTACCCGGCGCCGGCGAGTGCGAGGCCCGCGGGCAGCGCCCGGCGGACCGTGGCCATCCGGCTCAGGTGGCCCGGCAGGTACTGCGGCAGGCCGCCGTCCCACCGGCTGACCCGGGTGGCGATCGGGCGGGCCGTGAGGCCCGCGATCTGGGCGATCTCCGCCGCGGCCACACCGGCGAGCTCGGTGTCGCCGCGGCGCAGCTCGTGCTCGGCGCCCGCGCGGCCGATGCTGGCCCGCACGACGGTGAGCCGCTCGGCGCCGACGTGCGGCCACTTGGTGGTCAGGTAGGTCGCCGCCTTCACCGAGGTGCCCGCCCGCGCCGGCACCAGGAATCCGCTGCCCGCCGGCGGCGTGACGTCCCGGTAGACCAGCGTGACCAGGCCGACGGACGCGTAGGGCACGCCGGCGAGGGGGGCCGCGGCGTGCGGGGCGAGCGGGCTGAGCAGGGTGCGCGCCACGCCGGCGGGCACCGCGAGGATCACCGCGTCGGCGAGCAGCGGCTCGGCGGTCCGCCCGTCGGCGCCGCGGCCGCAGACCACCCGCCAGCCCTCCGCGGCCCGTTCCACGGCTCGCACCGGGACGTCGGTGCGCACGTCGGCGCCGCCGCGCTCGGCCAGGCGGGTGACGAACGTCCCCAGGCCGCCGCGCAGGCTGGCGAACACCGGTGCCGGCGGCCCGCTGCTGGCCGGGCCGGTGCGAGCCCGCACCCGGTGCGCGCCGAGCAGCAGCGACCGGTCCTCGGTGAGGATCGGGACGAGCTGCGGCACGGTGGTGCGCAGCGACAGCGCGTCGGCGCGGCCCGCGTAGACGCCCCCGAGCAACGGGTCGACCAGCAGGTCGACGACCTCGCGGCCGACCCGGGCGCCGACGTAGGCGCCGACGGTGGGGTCCTGCGGGAAGCGGCTGCGCGGCAGTGCCAGGTCGGCCGCGGCACGCACCAGGCCCCACGGCGAGAGCACTCCGGAGCGGACCAGACCGAGTACGTCGGTGGGCACCCCGAGCAGAGTGTTCGGCGGGATCGGCCGCAGCCGTCCGCGGATCCACAGCGACGCCGACGTGGTCGCCGGATGCACGATGTCGTGGCCGAGGCCGATCTGGCGGGCCAGGCGCAGCCCGTCCGGGACCCGGGCGAGGAACGACTCGGCGCCCTCCTCGACGTCCATGCCTTCCAGCGGGGTGGTACGCAGCTTGCCGCCGACCCGCGGCGACGCCTCCAGGACGGTCACCTCGGCCTGTCCGGCCAGGGCGTGCGCCGCGGCGAGCCCGGCGACCCCCGCACCCACGATGACAACCCGCACGTTCCTGCCGCCCTTCACGATGAGCTTCCTGCCGCCCTTTCCCGACGCGCACCGCCCTTTGCCGACGCGCACCGCGTGTCACCCAGGATTCACCATCCTCGCCGATATCCCCGCCGGCATCCGCACCGGCGGGCGGTGACGGGCGCGGGTGCGGCCGGGACGTGCTCCGCGCGGGCGGGGCCGGCCCGGGCACGGCCGCTCCCGCGCCGGCTCAACCCACGTGGACGGACCCCCACGTGGACGTCGACGTCAGCCCGCGTGGACGACGTCGACGATGTGCGCGAGCACGCCGGGATCCGTCTCCGGCAGCACCCCGTGCCCGAGGTTGAACACGTGCCCCGCCGCCTTGGCGCCGCGGGCCAGCACGTCGTGGACCTTGGCGTCGAGGACCTCCTCGGGGGCGAACACCGCCGCCGGGTCGAGGTTGCCCTGCACCGCGCGGGCGGGCCCGACCCGGCGCGCGGCCTCGTCCAGCGGGACCCGCCAGTCGACGCCGACGACGTCCGCGCCGACCTCCCCCATGACATCGAGCAGCTCGCCGGTGTTCACCCCGAAGTGGACGCGCGGCACCTCGCCCTCGAACGCGGCGAGCACCCGGGCGCTGTGCGGGGCGACGTAACGACGGTAGTCGTCCTCGCTCAGGGCGCCGGCCCAGGAGTCGAACAGCTGGATCGCGTCGACGCCGGCGTCCACCTGGACGCGCAGGAACGCGGCGGTGATCGTGGCCAGCCGGTCGAGCAGCTCGTGCCAGAGGTCCGGCGCGCCGTACATGAGCGCCTTCGTGCGCAGGTGGTTGCGGCTCGGCCCGCCCTCGACGAGGTAGCTGGCGAGGGTGAACGGCGCACCGGCGAAGCCGATCAGCGGGATGGTGCCGAGCTCGCCGAGCAGCGCCCGCACGGCGTCGGACACGTAGGGCACGTCGTCCGGCTCCAGCGGGCGCAGGGCGGCGAGACCGGCCTCGTCGCGCACCGGGTTCGCGACGACCGGGCCGACGCCGGCGACGATGTCGACGTCGACGCCGATCGCCAGCAGCGGCACGACGATGTCGGAGAAGAAGATCGCGGCGTCCGGGCGGAAGCGGCGGACCGGCTGCAGGGTGATCTCGGTGATCAGCGCCGGGTCCTGGCAGGAGTCGAGCATCGGCACGCTCTCGCGCAGCCGCCGGTACTCGGGCAGCACCCGGCCGGCCTGGCGCATGAACCACGCGGGTGTGGTGTCGGGCCGCTCGCGCCGGCAGGCACGCAGGTACGGGGCGGTGGCGGCGAGGCCGGGCCGCCGCGGCCCGTCGCCCACGGCCGGCCGGACAGCACCCGCCCCGAGCTCGACGGCATCCGGGTGGACCTGGGCGGCGCCGGCCGGCGCGGGACCGGTTCCAGCGTCGATGTGGACGACAGACATGCCTCGATCGTTGCATGTCTGTCGCACCACTGCGGGTGCGACCGGGGTCACGTCGATCGACCGAGTGGGCGCGGGACGGCGCCGGCGCCGTCCCGGCGGGGATCGATTCGGCCCGCGGGCATCAGCTATCTTCTACTTGCAGTAGAAGAAACCGGCTGGTCCCAGCGGGTTCGGCCATCCGCGATCATCAGGCCACCGCCGGCGGGACCGGACGACCCATCGGTCGCGGGATGTGACGAAGGCCGCTGTCCACCCCGGTAGCCGGCGGGCGCACCCGGGCCGGCCGGGACGGACGGCACGACACCGGATGACACCGGATGACACCGACGAGGGAGAGGGCACCGATGACCGACCAGGCCCCACAGGGCGACGCACGGATCCGCACCGCGGCCCGCGTCGTCTCGCTCGCGGAGGCGACGTCGTTCCTCCTTCTGCTCATCGCCACCGCCGTCAAGTACGGCGCGGACCATCCGCAGGGGGTGAAGATCCTCGGGCCGATCCACGGGGTGCTGTTCCTCGCCTACTGCGCGCTCGTGGGCTACCTGGCCTTCGTCGAACGGTGGCCTCGACGGCGCACGGTGCTGGCGCTGGCCGCCGCGGTGCTGCCGGTCGCGCCGTTCGTCGTCGAGCGCCGCTGGCTGCGCGCCGCCCCGACATCCGGCCCCGGCGCACCGGGGTCGGGTACCCCCGGTACGCCGCTCCCCCGTCAGGACCGGGACGCGGCCTCGATCCAGCCATGATGTGACCGTAATTCGACCGCATTGTCGTCATGAAAAGCACACGGTGGACCAAAAGCGGACACATCGGTGACAAGCTGCGACTCACCGAGAATCCCCCGAGTCACCCAAGCGGGGAGGACCCCCGCACACCCGATCGAGACGGGCTCACGCGACACGCCGGAGGGAATGCGCGGACATCTGTCCGTCCCGTGGCACCGTCAGTCCGGTCGGAATGAGGGTAGAGGGTGCGCGTTGTCCGCGTTCCCTCTTCGGCCCGCCGCCGCGGTGCGTGGTTGCGCGGTGTGCCGGCCGCGTCCGGCGAGACACGCAACACAGGCCGACGTGCGCGGTGCGCGGGGAGTGGTGCTCGAGTGGAATCGGTCCGGCTGAGCCTCGACGATCACATCGTTCTCGACTGCGCGGTCTGCGGCGTCGAGCAACCCTTCGCGCAGCCGCCCTGCGCGGACGGGCACGGCGCCGACTGCCCGGAGTGGGCCTGCGTCGAGTGCGGCGCCGCGGTGCTGGTCGGCCCGGTCCCGGCCGCTCGCGGCGCGGGGCGGGCCCGGTCGTCGCGGGAGCCGGTCGCGTGCCGGGAGCACCGCGGGCGTGACCGGGCCGCCGCCCGGATCCCGGCGTGAGCCTGCGCAGCCCCGCCCCGAGGCCCGACTACGACCCTCCCGCCGGTCACGGCGGGGAGTTCGGCGAGCCCGCCGCGGCGCCGAGACTGCCCGCCCCGCGGGAGGTTCCCGTCCTGCGGGAGGCGACGGGGCATCGGGGCACGCACCGCACCCTCGGCAGCCGACCGCACGCAACGGGGTCGAAGGCGCACGCTCCGGCGTCCACGCAGCGCGATCAAGGTCGACGCCCTAACGTTGCCGTCATGGGGGCCGCGCAGTCGTTCGAGGCTAGCCCGCAGCTCTTCCGTATGGTGACCGACGCCCTGCGGGCGGGGATCACCCGGCTGCGCCCCGAGATCACCGTGCACGAGGTGGCCGCACCGAACAGGCTCGCGCCGTTCGCGTTCGCCCTGTCCGGCGGGCTCACCGGCGACGCCGCTGACGCCGCGGCCGGTCGGCTGATCGTCCTCATGGATCCGGACGGGCAGCCCGCCTGGCAGGGCAGCGTCCGGATCGTCTGCTATGCCCGGGCGAGCGTCGACCCGGAGATCGCCACCGACCCGCTGCTCACCGACGTCGCCTGGTCGTGGCTGCGCGAGGCGCTCGACTCCCACGGGGCCCAGGTCCGCGCCCTCGGCGGGACGGTGACGACCACGTCCTCGCGCCGCTTCGGCGTCCTGCGACCCGAGGGCGACACCTTCGACGTGGAACTGCGCTGCTCCTGGTCGCCCGACTGGGCGGAGGCCGACCTCGCTCCCGCCGCCGACGCGCCGCGGCCGGTGGCCGACCCGTCCCGATCGGCATCGAGCCCGGCGGCGGCCAACGCCCATCTACTCGCCTTCGCCGACCTGCTCGCCGCGATGGCCGGCCTGCCGCCGGCACTGTCCGGGGTCGTGCCGCTCACCCAGCGCCGGGCCTGAGCGGGCGCCGGGGTTCCCGTTGCGCGGTGCCGGCCCTCGCCCCCCGCGAACGCGGGAGGCCAGCGGGCGCGGGAGGCCAGCGGGCGCGGGAGGCCAGCGGGCGCGGGAGGCCAGCGGGCGGCCGCCGAACCGACGCCCGTGGCGGCGCCGTCGCCGTGTCCGTCCCGCCACCGGCCGCATGTCCGGCCCGGGGAACGTCACCCTCGCGAACGATCCGGCCACCGTACCAGGTGGCAGATTCACTATGCGTATAATTATCGCGATTCGCTGAACAGCGCTGCTGCCTCCGCGAGCATTCAGACGTACGATCGCCGATCGTGACGTCGTCGGTTCCAGAATCAACACAGCAGGTCAGCGGGGGTGTGAGCGCAGCGGTGGAGGGAGAGCCCAGCACCGGCGCCCGCGAGCCCATTCCGCTGCTCACCCCTGTGGACGGCGTTCCTCCCGTCATCGTCGATCCCGGCGAGCTCGCCGCGGCCGCCGAGCGGCTCGCCGCCGGCACCGGCCCGGTCGCCTTCGACGCCGAGCGGGCGTCGGGCTACCGCTACAGCCAGCGGGCCTACCTCGTGCAGATCCGCCGCCGCGGCAGCGGGTCGCTGCTGCTCGATCCGGTCGCGCTGGGGGGCCTCGAGGTCGTCCAGACGGCGGTGGGCGACGTCGAGTGGGTGCTGCACGCCGCCAACCAGGATCTGCCCTGCCTGGGCGAGCTCGGCCTGCGCCCGAGCCGGCTGTTCGACACCGAGCTCGCCGGCCGGCTGCTCGGCTACGAGCGCGTCGGCCTCGGCATGATGGTCGAACGGGTGCTCGGCTACGGGCTGGAGAAGGGCCACTCGGCCGCCGACTGGTCGACCCGGCCGCTACCCGAGCCCTGGCTGCGCTACGCGGCGCTCGACGTGGAGCTGCTGGTCGAGCTGCGCGACGCGCTCGAGGCCGAGCTCATCGAACAGGACAAGATCGAGTTCGCCCGGCAGGAGTTCGCCGCGATCGTGGCGGCGCCGCCCCGCGAGCCGCGGGCCGAGCCCTGGCGGCGCACCAGCGGCATCCACCGCGCCCGCACCCGCCGCCAGCTCGCCGCCGTGCGGGCCATGTGGTCCGCCCGCGACCGGCTGGCGCAGGCCCGCGACGTCGCCCCCGGCCGTGTCCTGCCCGACAGCGCGATCATGGACGCGGTCCTGCACGCCCCCACCGACGCCGCCGCGCTGATCCGGCTGCCGGTCTTCTCCGGGCCGCGCATCCGCCGGACCGCGAACACCTGGCTGGACGCGCTGCGCGCCGCCGCCGCCCTGCCCGACGACGAACTGCCCGCCCCCGCCGGCCCCAGCGGCGACGGGCTGCCCCCGCCGAACCGCTGGGCCGAGCGGGACCCGGTGGCCGCGGCCCGGCTGACCCGGGTACGAGCCGGCCTGTCCGCCGTCGCGACCGCGCGCACCATGCCCGTGGAGAACCTGCTCGAACCGGCGCTGTCCCGGCGACTCGCCTGGTCCCCGCCGTCCCCGCTGACGGAGCAGGGCCTGCGCGACGCGCTCGACGCCGGCGGTGCCCGCGCGTGGCAGCGGGACCTGACCGCCCCGGCGCTGCTGGTCGCGCTGGTCGATCCGCCGCCCGACCCGGCCGGGGAGCGACCGGCACGACCGGTCAACCGCGCGCCGAAGCGGCCCGGCGGCGCCCGCAGGTCCGACGCAGGGCAGGGCAGGGCAGGCGGGGCAGGCAGCGCCGGCACGGACGAGGCGGGCGGTGCCGGCGCGGCGGGCGGTGCCCACATGGGAGGCGCCGACACGGGAGGCGCGGCCGTCGGCGGGACGGGCGTCGGCGCTGCCGGGGAACGGACCCGCTCCCGCGGCGGGCGGGGCGGGCGCGGCGGCAGCCGGGCCAGCCGAGGCGCCGTCGGCGCGGGTGAGCGCGGCAGCGCCGGGCCGGCGGCGTCGTCGTCAACCGGCGGGCCCGCGGGAACCGAGCCGGCATCTCGCGACACCGGCGCATAACAGGCGTGTGACCTACCCGCCGGTAACTCCTGCCGTAGGCTAGCGCGTGCCGGCGATGTCCGCGCCGGTGTCGACCGACCGCCCCGGCCCGCGCGCCGGTCCCGGCGGTGGCCGGTCGGTCCCTGGCGAGCGTGCCGGCGGCCGGATGTCGCCGGTGGGGAGGCCACCGTGTTCGGTTCAGCCCGCGGCCAGCTCCGCGACGTGGTCTTCGTCGACGGCGTGCGCACGCCGTTCGGCAAGGCCAAGGGTGTCTATGTCGAGACGCGGGCCGACGACCTGATCGTCCGCGTGATCCGAGAGCTGCTGCGGCGCAACCCGTCGCTGCCCCCGGACCGCGTCGACGAGGTCGCCGTCGCGGCCACCACCCAGATCGGCGACCAGGGCCTGACCATCGGGCGCACCGCCGGCATCCTCGCCGGTCTGCCCCGCTCGGTGCCCGGCTACGCGATCGACCGGATGTGCGCCGGCGCCGTCACCGCGGTGACCACGACGGCGTCGTCGATCGCCGTCGGCGCCTACGACGTGGCCGTCGCCGGCGGGGTCGAGCACATGGGCCGCCATCCGATGGGCGAGGGCGCCGACATCAACCCACGGTTCATCGCCGAGCGCCTCGTCGACCCGTCCGCGCTGGTCATGGGCTCGACGGCGGAGAACCTACATGACCGGTTCCCGGCGATCACCCGGGCGCGGGCGGACGCGTTCGCCCTCGCGTCGCAGGAGAAGGTCGCGAAGGCGTACGCGAACGGCCAGATCCAGCCGGACCTGGTGCCGATGGCCGCCCGCCACGCGGACAGCGGCTGGGATCTCGTCACCGCCGACGAGCCGCCCCGCCCGACGACGACGCTGGACGCGCTCGCCGGGCTGCGCACCCCGTTCCGCCCGCACGGCCGGGTCACCGCCGGCAACGCCGCGGGTATCAACGACGGCGCGACCGGCTGCCTGCTCGCCGCCGCCGACGTGGCCGCCGAACTCGGCCTGACGGCGAAGATGACGCTGGTCGGCTACGCCTTCGCCGGGGTCGACCCGGAGGTGATGGGCGTCGGCCCCATCCCGTCCACCGAGAAGGCGCTGGCCCGCACGGGCCTCGCCATCGACGACATCGGGCTGTTCGAGCTGAACGAGGCGTTCGCCGTGCAGGTGCTCGCCTTCCTCGACCACTTCGGGATCGCCGATGACGATCCGCGGGTCAACCCGTACGGCGGGGCGATCGCGCTCGGCCATCCGCTGGCGTCCAGCGGGGTGCGGCTGATGACGCAGCTGGCCCGCCAGTTCGCCGAGCATCCCGAGGTCCGCTACGGGATGACCGCGATGTGCGTGGGCCTCGGCATGGGCGCGACGACGATCTGGGCGAACCCCCACCACCCGGCGGCAGGAGACGCGGCATGAGCGACGACGTCAGCCCGAGCACCTCGTACGCCTCGGACAGCCTCGACTTCCCGGACGAGGTCGTCACCGCGGCCCACGTCCGCTACGTGGCCCTGCCCGGGGTGGCCGGGCCGGTCGCGCTGGTCACGCTCGACAACGGCCACGACCACACCCGGCCCAGCACGTTCGGCCCCGCCGGGCTGCGCGGCCTGCTCGCCGCCGCGGACGAGATCGAGATGCACGACCCGCCCGTCGCCGCGATCGCCGTCACGGGCAAGCCGTTCATCTTCGCCGTCGGGGCGGACCTGGCCTTCCGGACGTCGATCACCGAGGTTGACCGGTTGCGCCCGGCGCTGGAGGCGCTCGGCCGGCTCGGCCACGAGGCGTTCGCCCGGCTGGGCTCCGGCCGGCTCGGCGATCGCCGGGTGCCCACGTTCGCCCTGGTAAACGGCGCGGCGCTCGGCGGCGGTCTGGAGCTGGCGCTGCACTGTGACTACCGGGCGCTGTCCGCCGGCATTCCCGCGCTCGCCTTCCCCGAGGTGTTCCTCGGGCTGGTTCCGGCCTGGGGCGGCACCCAGCTGCTGCCGAACCTGATCGGCGCCGACCGCGCCGTCACGGTGATCCTCGACAACGCGCTCAGCCAGAACCGCACCCTGCGCGGCCCGAAGGCGTTCGAGCTCGGCCTCGGCGACGTGCTGCTCGATCCGGCCGACTTCCTGGAGGAGGCGCTGGTCTGGGTCGGGCGGGTGCTGCGCGCCGAGGTGGACCCGGCGGCCGGGCGCGCGCCGGTGGAGCGCGGGGCGGCGTGGGCGGCCGCGGTCGAGCGCGGCCGGGCCCTCGCCGACGCGAAGCTGCACGGCGCCGCGCCGGCCGCCTACCGGGCCCTGGACCTGATCGCGTTCGCCGAGACGGCCGACCGGGAGCGTGGCTTCGCCGCCGAGACGCAGGCGCTCGCGGACCTGGCCGTCACCGGCGAGCTGGCCGCGAGCCTGTACGCCTTCGATCTGGTCCAGAAGCGGGCGCGGCGTCCGGTCGGCGGGCCGGATCCGTCACTGGCCCGCCCGGTCACCAAGGTCGGGGTGGTCGGGGCCGGGCTCATGGCCGCGCAGCTCGCGTTCGTGTTCGCCCACCGGCTCGAGGTTCCGGTCGTGCTCACCGACATCGACGCCGAGCGGCTCGACGCCGGGGTCGCGTCCGTCCACCGCGAGATCGACACCCTGCTGCTGCGCCACCGGATCTCCCCCGACCAGGCGAACCGGTACAGGGCGAACGTCACCGGCTCGCTGACCAAGGACGCCTTCGCCGACGCCGATCTGGTCATCGAGGCCGTCTTCGAGGATCTGGCGGTGAAGCAGGCAGTGTTCGCCGAGCTGGAGGCGATCGTCGCGCCGACGACGGTCCTGCTCACGAACACCTCCGCGCTGTCGGTGACCGACATGGCCGCCGGCCTCGAGCATCCCGAGCGGGTCGCCGGCCTGCACTTCTTCAACCCGGTGGCCGTCCTGCCGCTCGTCGAGGTGGTCCGCGCGGCGCACACCGACGACGCGACGGTGGCGACCACGCTGGCCGTCGCGAAGAGCCTGAAGAAGAACGCGGTGCTGGTCGCGGACGCCCCGGCCTTCATCGTGAACCGGCTGCTCACCCGCTTCCTCGGCGAGGTGCTCGCGGCCGCCGAGCTCGGCACCCCCCTCGACGAGGTCGACCACGCCCTCGACCCGCTCGGCCTGCCGATGACCCCGCTGGTCCTGCTGGAACTGGTCGGCCCGCCGGTGGCGCTGCACGTCGCCGCGACCCTGCACGCCGCCTTCCCGGACCGCTTCCGGGCGCCGACGAGCCTTGCCCGCCTCGTCGAGGCCGGCCGCCGCGGCGTCTACCAGACCGGTCCGGCCGGCGAGCGCGTCGTCGATCCCGTCGCCGCGGCAGCCCTGCGCGCCCCCTCCGCCGCCACGGCCCCGGCCGGCTCGTCCCCGAACCCGAGCGCCTCCCCCTCGGCCCTGGACGGACCGCCGACCGCCGCGGCCCCGAGCGCGGCGGACGTGCGGGCGGCCGCGCTGCGCGCACTCGCCGAGGAGATCCATCTCATGCTCGCGGAAAAGATCGTCGCCGAGGCGGCCGACATCGACCTGTGCATGATCCTCGGCGCCGGCTGGCCGTTCCACCTGGGCGGCATCACGCCGTACCTGGACCGCATCGGCGTCAGCGAGGCCGTCACGGGCGAGCGTTTCGCCCCGCCCGGCGTCGCCACCCTGCCGGCCTGACGCCCGGGCGCACCCTTCCGTGGAGGCTCGGCGCGACCGGCCGGGCGATACGTCCCCCTGGCCCGGGACGACACAGGTGGCCGGGTTAGCGTGACGCAATGTCGACGAACCCGGCCCCGTTTCCGCCGCACGCGGCGCGGCCGGGCCTGGTCACCGCCGACCCCACACGCGACAGCGACCGGGTGCTGGTCGGGCTCCTGGTCGGCGGCGCGCTGCTCGTCGCCGGCTGGGGAGTACACCAGCTCACCCAGCACGCGCTGCCCGGCTCGGCGGGCCGGTACGACGCGGGCGCACGCCTGTGTGGGCTCGTCGCCGGGTATCTCAGTGCCGCGCAGGTCCTGCTGGCGGCTCGACTGCCCTGGGTCGAGCACGCGGTGCCGGTCCATCGCATCCGGACGATCCACCTCGGCTGCGGGCTGGCCTTCCTGACGCTGACGACCGCGCACGCGGCGCTCGCGATCGCGGCAAACGGCGCGTCGGTGGGGACGTCGTTCGCCTCGGCACTGGTCGGCGTGACGTTCGGCCTGCCGTATGTCTGGCTGGCAATGATCGGCCTGGCGCTGCTGCTGGTCGCGGGGATCAGCTCGATTCCCGTCGTGCGCCGGGCGATGCCCTACGGCTGGTGGCATCTGCTGCACCTGGTCGTCTACCCGGCGATCGCGGTCAGCTTCGCCCACGAGCTGCTCGGGGCCGACCTCACCACGACGCCGGCTCGCGTGCTGTGGACGGGTCTACACCTCGTGGCCCTGGCCGCCGTCTGCTGGTATCGCATCCTCACGCCGGCCTGGCTGACGCTGCGTCACCAACTTACCGTGGAGGCCGTCGAACGGGAGTCACCCGACGTCGTCTCGATTCTGGTGTCCGGGCACGCGCTGGGCGCGGTGGGTGCCCAGCCAGGGCAGTACTTCCGCCTGCGGGCCCTGCGCGGGCCGATGTGGCGGCATTCGCACCCGTTCTCGCTGTCCGCGGCCCCAAGCGGTGACCGTCTGCGTTTCACCGTCAAGGCGGTCGGCGACTACAGCAATGCCATGGCGCGTCTGGAACCGGGCCGCTGGCTGCTGGCCTCCGGTCCCTACGGCGCGCTTACCGCGCGGGCGCGGACCCGACGGCGCGTCCTGCTGATCGCCGGCGGGATGGGTATCGCCCCCCTGCGCGCCCTGTTGGAGGGCCTCGAGGCCGCCCAGGATGAGCTCACACTCCTGTACCGCACAGAACGCGCCGACCAGGTGATCTTCCGCGAGGAGATCGACGAGCTCGCCCTGCGACGCGGCGCGACCGTGCACTACCTGACCGGAGCGTCACCGCCCGGCACCGGCACCGACGTCGATCCGCTGAGTCCACGCCGGCTGGTCGCGCTCGTCCCCCATCTCGTCGACCACGACGTCTACGTCTGCGGGCCGCGCGGCATGGTCACCGCCGTCACGCGCGCGCTGCGCGCCGCCGGCCTCGACTCCCGCCGCATCCACACCGAGACCTCGGCCCGCTGAGGCGCCCGGCGCCGGCTCGCCGCTCAACCGAGGAGGTCAACGCTCCTCACCCGTTCACCAGCCATTCCGAAAACCACGACCCTGACCGCGGTTTCGGAACTGCCCGACCGATCGTCCCGCTCCGGTGTCCCGCTCCCGCATCCACTGGCCGTTTCCGACAACTACACATCCGCGGCAGCCGTCACCTTCCCGCACACCGCCGGGAGCGCGGCGCCCGTCGCGGCGCACGTGACGGGCACCACCCGACGTATCACCACGATCGGCGGTCTGGTCGCCGGCGTCGCGCTTCTCGCTGCCGTCGGCGTCGCGATCGTCCGACGCCGCCGCGGGCGCACGCCCTGACTGTCCGGGTGAACCGCACCCTCGCCTATGACAGGGGCACACTCAGCCCACGAGCGCGGCGCGGCGATGGCGAGAGGGATTGACAGAGTTAGTGAGTGGCCACTACCTTACGGGCATGGCGACGAGGACAGCCGGCGGCACGCGGATGAGCGCCGAGCAGCGGAGGGCGAGCGTGCTCGCCGCCGCGATCGAGGAGTTCGCCCACGGTGGCCTGACCGGCACCTCCACGGAGGCCATCGCGGCGCGGGCCGGCATCTCCCAGCCCTACCTGTTCCGGCTGTTCCCCACCAAGAAGGCCCTGTACCTGGCGGTCGTGACGGACACGTTCCGGCGGACCGCCGCCCAGTTCGAGCGGGCGGTCGGCGAGCTCACCGGCGCGGACGCGCTGGAGGCGATGAAGCTCGCCTACGGCGAGCTGCTCGCGGACCCCACCTACCTGCTCACCCAGATGCACGCCTACGCCGGCTGCTACGACCCGGACGTGCGGGTCACGGCGCGCGACGGGTTCCGTGGGCTGTGGACCACGATCCAGCGCGTCACCGGCCTGCCGACCGAGGACGTCCGCACCTTCTTCGCACACGGCATGCTGATCAACGTCGCCGCGTCGATGGACCTCGCGTCCTTGGACGAGCAGTGGGCGCAGGCGATCTGCTCACCGCCGGACACGACGGCCGGCGCGACCTCCCCCGGCTGATCCTCGCCACCACCCCTACCTGACTGACCGGCTCCGGACGGGCTGTCACAGCCCCCGGGGCCGGCGCGACGACAGCAATCCCAGAAGCTAGTGATCGCTCACTACCTCCTGGAGGTAGTGAGTACTCACATCGAGATGGAAGGAGTACCGGTCATGACCCGACGCCCGAACACCGTGTGGACCCTCGTCGTGACATCCCTGGCCGCGTTCATGGTGTCCCTGGACAACCTGGTGGTCACCACGGCCCTGCCGAAGATCAGGGCGGACCTCGGTGCCGGCCTGGAGGGGCTGGAGTGGACGGTGAACGCCTACACGCTGCCCTTCGCGGTTCTGCTGCTCACCGGCGCCGCGCTCGGTGACCGGCTCGGCCGTCGCCGGGTGTTCCTGGCCGGCCTCGCCGTGTTCACCGTGGGCAGTGCCGGGGCGGCGCTCGCCCCGTCGATCGGCGCGCTCATCGCCGCCCGCGCCGTGCAGGGCGTCGGCGCCGCGTTCGTGCTGCCGCTGACACTGACGCTGCTCGCCGCGGCGGTCCCCGAGAACCGCCGCGGCGCCGCGCTCGGCATCTGGGGCGCCATGACCGGGCTCGCGGTGGCGGTCGGACCGCTGATCGGCGGCGCCGTCACCGAGGGCGCCAGCTGGCAGTGGATCTTCTGGGTGAACGTGCCCATCGGGCTCGTCGCGCTGCCGATCGGGCTACGGGCGCTGGCCGAGTCGCGGGCCAGCTCGTCCCGTCTCGACCTGACCGGGGCCGCCCTGGTCAGCGCTGGCCTGTTCGGGATCACCTTCGGTCTGGTCCGCGGCGAGAGCCACGGCTGGACGAGCGGCCCGGTGCTCTCCGCGCTGGTGCTCGGCGCGCTCGGCGTGGCCGCCTTCGTCGCCTGGGAGCTGCGGGTCGCCCGGCGTGGTGGGGCGCCGATGCTGCCGATGAGCCTGTTCCGCATCCGCGGCTTCTCCGCGGTGAACGCCACCGCGATGCTGTTCTCGCTGGGCATGTTCGGCTCGATCTTCCTGCTGGCCCAGGCACTGCAGAACGTCTACGGCTACTCGCCGCTGCAGGCCGGCGTGCGCACCCTGCCGTGGACAGCGATGCCGCTGCTCATCGCGCCGCTCGCCGGTCCGGTGTCGGACCGCATCGGTGGCCGACCGCTGCTGGTCGCCGGGCTGATCCTCAACGCGACCGGGCTGGCCTGGATGGCCACGGTGCTCTCCGCGCACATGTCCTACACCTCGCTGATCGGACCGTTCGCCGTCTCCGGTGTCGGCATGGCACTGTTCTTCGTGCCGATCGCGACCGTCGCGCTGGGCGTCGTACCCACCCGGTTCCAGGGGGTTGCCTCCGGCGCCAACAACGCCCTGCGTGAGCTCGGCGGCGTGCTGGGCATCGCGGTGCTCTCGTCGGTCTTCTCGGCCCGCGGCGGCTACGCGTCGCCGGCCTCCTTCATCGACGGCACCCGGCCCGCGCTGTGGCTGGGCGTGATCGCCGTCGGGATGGCGCTGCTGGCGGCGCTGAGCATCCCCCGCGGCGGCGGCCTCGCGGCGGGCACCGCGGTCGAGGACGCGACTGGTGTCGGCGAGGTCGAGCCCGGCTCCGCCGCCCGCGGGGAGGCCGTTCCCGCCGCCGCGGTCTGACGGCCCGCACGATGATCCACTGGGGTTCCTCGCCGGGGCGGCTCGCCTCGGCGAGGAACCTCGCTGTCATGTTTGAATCCGAGGCGCAGTGGGCGTGGCCGGCGCGTTCCGCGGAACGCCGCCCCTGATCAGTGATTCGCCGGCCCGCTGGTGACCCGCGGTCAGGCGGCGCGGGCCGGCGGGTCGTCGGTCAGACCGCCGCTCGAACCACCCGAACCACCACCCGAGCCACCCGAACCACCGGAACCGCCCGAGCCACCGGGCCCGCCGGAGCCCGGCTGGCGGTCGAAGGGTCCGGAGCGTGGATCGGTGCCGCCGTCGCCGGACGCGTCGGAGGTGAACGGTGCGCCCGGGGTGAGCAGACAGTAGTCGCCGTTCTCCTTGCCGACCTCGTAGGACTCCCGGCTCGTCGAGCCGCGGCTGCGCTGCACGTCGACCTGCACGTCGCGGACCGTCTGGGCCGCGCTGGGATGGCGGGTCTGCACGCCGCGCACGGCGAAGGCGGCGACTCCCCCGCGGATGCCGTCGAACGCCCGCATGATGACCCCGAACTCGGCCGCGGACCGGCCGTTGCGCACCGAGCCGCAGAGCCGGCCGTAGGCGGCGTCGTACTGGGCGGAGCGCACGTCGGTGAGGTAGGAGCGCACGGCGCCTGCCGGACCGTCGTCGGAGCGGCGCAGCAGGACCAGGCCTGCGGACCCGGCGCCGATGGCCACCACGAGCACGACGGCGAGGGGGATCACCCAGCGAGGCGTCCCCCGACGGTTCGACGCCGGCGGCGGCCC